>JBFFSI010000009.1:0-56324 GCA_041572475.1 Woeseiaceae bacterium | reverse complement strand
GCTTCGCTGCGCTTTAGTTCTCGCAAGAAACTTCCCGGACACGCACCTGCCAGACCGATGGGGTCAATCGTGAGCGATTACCGTGTCCGTGAAGAGGTAGTCCTTTAGCTCCTTGTCGAAGGTCGGGTCCCTGCGGCGAATCCACTCGAGCACCATCGCGGCGTGCTCTTTCTCCTCGTCACGGTTGTGCGCGAGGATGGCGGCCAACTCCTTGTCCTTGCAGGCGTCGACACGCTGGTTGTACCAGTCGACGGCCTCGAGCTCTTCCATTAGTGAGGTGATCGCGCGATGCATGTCCCGGGTCTCGTCGCTCAGCTCCTCGACGGGTTCGTGGTAGCCCTCGTTGGCCATGGGGTTCTCCTTTTAACGCCTGTTGCCATTTTACCGCCAGGTGGGCCGTCGTGAATGTCACGGGCTTTACGGATGGCAATGCCGCGCGTTCCGTAGTGAAATGCCCGGGATGAACGAATGATATCGAGGAGCTGGTTCATGAAGCACAAAGGCTTTTTGCTGTTTGCCACGGCGTTCCTGCTTGGCAGCGTGGCCGTCGCGCAGGACGACACCGGGCACGAGCACGGCAAGCCGCACCACAACATGCCGTCATTTGCTGATGTCGATGCGGACGGTGACGGGACGATCTCTGCCGACGAGCTCGGCGCCATGCACGCGAAACGCATGGCCGAGCAGGCGCAGCAGGGCGGCAAGCTGAAGCACGCCGGGCAGGCTTGCAAGTTCGAGGAGATCGACGCGGATAGCGACGGTAAGGTCAGTCCCGATGAGTTTGCCGCACACCATGCCGAGGAGCATCGGCACCGGCATCAGCACCAGGAAGACTGACCGACACGATCACGCCGTCGGCCGCGTTGTCGGCGGCGACTGAACCGCCGTGGCCCTCGGCAATCAGCCGGGCGATATACAGGCCCAGCCCTAGGTGTTTGCCGGCATCGCCCGGCCTCACGGACACCATCGAGTCGAACAGCTGTGAGCGCATGCGCTCGGGCAGCAACGGTCCCGGGTTGTGAACAGAGAGCTGCAGCGAGTTCGCCTGCCGCTCGAGGCGGACGGTAATCGTGTCCCCTTCGCTGCTGAAGTCGACGGCGTTGTTGACGAGCTTGTCGAGCATCTGCACGACGAGCTCCGGCGATCCCTGCAGCATGGCGGGCGAACTGCCGGTCGAGACGTCGAAACGGCGCCCGGGGTAGACATCGCTGTAGGCGGCGACGGCCGCCTGCACCGCGGCGGCCAGGTCGAATCGTTCCGGCTCGGCGTGCTGCATGAGTTCCTCGACACGGCTCGCCTCGGACATCGCGGTCAGGATTCGGCGCAGCCGATCGGCACCGTCCCGGGCCCGCCTGGAGTAGCCGCGCGCCTCGTCGCCCAGCGTTTCGTGTTCGAGGTTCTCGAGGGACGAGGTCACGATGGCGAGCGGCGTGCGCAGTTCGTGTGACAGCTTCGAGGCCAGCGAGCGCAGGTAGTCGTTGTAGTCTCCGAGCTGTCGCAGCACGTTGGCGAAGCTGCGGGACAGGTCGCCGATTTCGTCGCCCGCAGCCGCGCTCGGCAGGCTCGCCCGCAGGTTTCGGCTTTCGACGGCGTTCTCGGCGGCGATGCTCAGCCTGCGTATCCTGCGTGACAGCCAGCTTGCGTAACTGAGCAGGCTGATCGCGACGATGATCGTCGCGATGAGGGTCACCGTGATCAGCCGCGACAGGCCCTGGTTGCGCAGGCTCAGGATGGCGTCGGTACCCTGTTGCAGGACCACTGCGCCGATCGTGGTGTCGTTCGCACGGACGGGTTCCGCGGCGGCAACGACCGCCCGCCCGCCCTGGGCGCTGCGAAACCAGCTGACCGATGCGCCGCCGGCGAGCGCGCTGACGATATAGGCCTGCTGTTCACGGCCACGTGGATCGGGCTCCGCGAGTTCCGCCTCCTCGCCGTCCTCGACGAGGGCGTCATAGGCGAGGCGCAGCCAGGCCGACTCACCGCTGCCGCCTTCGCCGGTAGCGGTCAGCGTGCCGCTCTCCGCGATGCGCCAGCCGGCCGCATCGGTAATGAGCAAGCGCATGTCCCGCTGACCCAGCGTCCCGGCGATCGCCGTCAACTCCGGGGACGAGCGCACGAACGGCCCCGGTCGCGCCGCCGTGTAGCTGGTGCTGCGGACCGGCGCCTCGAGTTCCGAGGTCGTGTTGCCGACGACCAGGCCGAGATGCGTGCCGAGTTCGCTGATGGGAATACGGGCCTCCAGCTGGTAGCCTCTCGGCACGTCCTGCCAGTGCGCGCGTATGGCCGGCTCAGGGCTGAAGCCATAGGACGTCCTGACGTAGGTAATGATCGGGCCCGGCGCCTCGGCAGCAAAAGTCAGAACTTCCTCGAGGTAGGGCGGGCTGGTGCTGACGAGGCTGATCCGGTCCGAGTACCTCGGCCCGCCTTCGATGGCCGCTGTTCCCGGGCCCGCATAAACAACGTCGCCGTCGGTGACCTCGACGTAGAGATACACGGATTCGTCCTGTAGCCCGATCGCATACCGGATGGGACCGTCGACGCCGCGCAGCGTCCTGAGCGATGCCTCGTCGAGCGCCCAGTCGTTGAAGTAGCCGTCGATCTCGGGCCGGGTCTCGAGCGGATGGCCGTAAAGCTGGTCGCCCGGCGCGTAGTCGCCGCTGCGGGCGGCAGGAAATTCCTCGGGGTACTGGCCGAGCGAATCGGCAATTGCCCGCGCCATGCCTGCCAGCATCTGCTGCTGCCCGGTGCGCAGCGCCGACTCCGTTTCCCGGATGAATTTGTAGCCGGCCCACGGCAGGACGAGGGTCAGCAGGCTCACGAGGAGCAACTGCCGCTTCAGGTTCATGGGGGTCTAGCCATCGAGCCAGCGATAGCCCATCCCGTAGACCGTTTCGATGGCGTTGAAGCCTGCATCGACGGCGACGAACTTGCGGCGTATGCGCTTGATGTGTGACGTGATCGTGTTGTCGTCGAGCACGGCTTGTGCTGCGTCCATGAGCTGCTGGCGGTTCTTGACGTGACCCGGGTACCGCGCCATGGCGTGGACCAGCCAGAACTCGGTGAGCGTCAGGCCGACGGGCTGATCGCGCCACAGGACGACCATCCGGTCCATGTCGATTTCCAGGTCTCCGCGGCGGATGCGGCCCTCCGACGATACCGGTTTCTGGAGCGCGTCAAGGCGCCGAAACAGTGCAGCGATTCTCGCCATCAGGTGGGGCAGGCTGATGTCCTTGGTCAGGTAATCGTCCGCGCCCAGCCGCAATCCCGATACGGCGTCGAATTCGCTGTCGCGCGCGGTGAGGAAGATGATCGGCAGGTTCGGTGACCGGGCACGCAGTTCACGGCACAGCTCGAAGCCGCCTTCCACGTCGTCCTTCAGGTTGATGTCGATGACGACAAGGTCCGGCAGCCGGGCGTCGAAAGCCTGCAGTGCCGGCTCGCGAGCCTCGTATGCGTCGACCGCATAACCCTCGCGGCGAAAAGCCGCCGCGTAGTTTTCGCGAATGGCGGCTTCGTCTTCGACGATGGCGATTCGTTTGGCCACTGTGTCTCCCGGCCTCGAGGCCACGATGCTGACGCCACAATTTGCCACATTCAGCCTGTGCATTGCCATGCCGCGCGCCCCGCCCCGGCCTTTTGCGTTGCTGCAATAAGCAACACATAGGGAGGAGGTGTGTCATGCGGTTTCTGAAATCGGCCTTGAGAGTTGTGGGCTTCTGGACCCTGCTGGTTCTCTGCGCGGCCTCGCCGGCGAGGGCAAACGCTGTAGCGCCCGGGGACGTGCAGGCGGGCAGCTTGCTCATGAGGATGGCGCAGGGCTACGTCACGGCGACGCTCAACAATACCGACGTCAATATCACCGTGAACGGACTGGTCGCACGCGTGTCCGTCATGCAGGAATTCAAAAACGACGGCAGTGACTGGGTCGAGGGGATCTACGTGTTTCCACTGCCCGACAAGGCGGCCGTCGACCGGATGCGCCTGTACATCGGCGATCGCTTCATCGAGGGCGAGATTCGGAAAAAGGAACAGGCGCGCAAGGAATACGAACAGGCCAGGCAGGCCGGCAAGAAGACCAGCCTCGTCGAACAGCAGCGCGCCAACCTGTTCACGACCTCCGTCGCCAACATCGGGCCGGGCGAGACCGTCGTCGTCGAAATCGAATATCTCGAGGACGTCCGGTTCGATGACGGCACCTATAGCCTGCGTTTCCCGATGACCCTGACGCCGCGGTACATCCCCGGCCAGTCCCTGCCCGATCGCAAGGGCAACGGCTGGTCGCCCGACACGACGCTGGTCGATGATGCCTCGCTGATCACGCCGCCAATGGTCTCGGCGTCGCGGGGTCACAAGGTCTCCGTCAGCGCCAGCGTCAACGCCGGCGTGCCGCTGGAGATCATCGCCAGCCGCTATCACCCGGTCAGCATCGGCGAGGCCGGCGGCCGCTACCTCGTCAACCTCGCGGGCAGCCGGGTGCCGATGGACCACGACTTCGAACTGCTCTGGCGGCCGGTACCGGTATCCGCGCCGCGGGCAATGGTGTTCAGCGAGGTCGTCGACGGCCAGCCCTACTATCTGCTGATGGTCGTTCCCCCCGAGACCGGCGAGGCCGTTGCCCCGCCGGTCTCCCGGGAGATGATATTCATCATCGACACGTCGGGATCGATGCACGGCGTTTCGATCGAGCAGGCCCGGCAGGCGCTGCGGCGGGCGCTGGATGCGTTGCGCCCCGGCGACCGTTTCAACGTCGTCGAATTCAATTCCGTCAGCAACCCGCTGCACCAGGTGAGCGTTGCCGCAACGCCGGGCAACGTCGCACAGGCACAGCGCTTCGTCAGCCAGCTCGAGGCGAACGGCGGCACGGAAATGTACCCGGCCCTCCGGTTTGCGCTGCAGAGCCCGGCGCCGGAAAGCCACCTGCGGCAGATCGTCTTCATCACCGACGGCGCGGTTGGCAACGAGGAGGGACTGTTTCAGCTCATCGACCGGCAGTTGCAAGGCGCACGGCTCTTCACGGTCGGCATCGGTTCCGCGCCGAACAGCTGGTTCATGCGTAAAGCCGCGGAGGCCGGGCGCGGGACGTTCACGATCATCTCCGCGCTGCACGAGGTCGGCGAGAAGATGGACCGGCTGTTTCGCAAGCTGGAGAGCCCGCAGGTTACGAATATCGACGTGCAGTGGCCGGGCGGCACAACGGTGGACACCTACCCGGCCATCGTTCCCGACCTGTATCTCGGCGAGCCGGTGACCATCAGGGCCCGCGCGTCGACCGCGTTCCGGCCGGGCGAGGCTGTGCGCGTCGTTGGCGATTCGCCGGCCGGCGCCTGGTCGACCACGCTGTCACTGGAAACCGGTCAGCAAAGCCCGGGGGTGGGCGCGCTGTGGGCGAGGGCGCGCATCGGCGAGCTGCTCGACCAGCAGCGGCGCGGTGCGAACCCGGACGAGATTCGGCAGTCCGTCGTCGCGACGGCGCTGCGCCACCATCTCGTCAGCCGGTTCACGAGCCTCGTCGCCGTCGACAAGACGCCGGTGCGGCCGGCCGGGGACCCGCTTGCGAGCGAGCAGGTTCCCAACCTGATGCCGTACGGCCAGAGCGGCGCCGCCATCTTCGGTTTCCCGGCGACCGCGACCAATGCGCCGCTGCTGCGCCGCGTCGGCGCAAGCCTCGTGCTGGCCGCCCTCCTGATGCTGATGCTGCCGGCCCGGGCCGGGAGGAGGCATCATGGGCTGGCGGTCTAGGCGCTCGGGGACGTGGGTCGTGGCATGCCTTTTCTGCCTGGGCTTCTGGCAGCTGGGGCAAGGCGCGTACATCCCGGCGAAGGCGTGGCTGGCACAGGAGCTGATGCTGCGCGCCTGGAACCGGGCGGGCGCTGGCGCAGAGCGGCCTGCGCCGTGGCCCTGGGCGGACACCTGGCCGGTGGCGAGACTGTTTGCGAGGTCTGGGGCCGTCGACCTGATCGTGTTGTCGGGCGGCTCGGGGAGGACGCTCGCTTTCGGCCCCGGCCACCTGAGCGCGAGCTCGCTGCCCGGCGAGCGTGGCAACGCCGTTATCGCCGGTCACAGGGACACGCATTTCAGTTTCCTGCAGGACCTGCAGATCGGTGAAACGCTGATCATCGAGACGATCGACGGCAGGCAGCACGCGTACACGGTCGTCGGCGCCGACGTCGTCGATTCGCGCCGCGGCAGCCTGCTGCTCGATACCGACCAGGCGTTCCTGAGCCTCGTTACCTGTTACCCGTTCGATGCCCGGGAGGCCGGCGGGCCGCTGCGCTACGTCGTCACGGCGCGGAAGATTCAGTGAGTTCTGCGACGCGGTACAGCGCCGCCACGCTGATGGCGTCGGTGATTTCACCATCCCGGACCATCTGCAGCGCCGCTTCCAGGGGCAGCCTCCGAACCTCGAGCGCCTCGGTCTCCTCGAAAGCGGTTTCGCCCCCGGTGAGGTCTTCGGCGAGATAGACGTAGCCGACCTCGTCGGTGATCGAGTTGCTCGGATGCAGCTGCATGATTTCCGTCCAGCGATTCGCGGTGAGGCCGGTCTCCTCCTGCAGTTCCCGCTTCGCGGCGTCGAGCGGTTGTTCGTCGAGCGGCGCTCCGCCCATCGGCAGTTCCCACGACCAGGCGCCCAGCGTGTAGCGTTCCTGGCCGACCAGCCAGGTGTGCCCGTCTGCGTCGAGTGGCAGGATGGCGACTGCGCGGTTCTTGAAATGCACGTGCCCGTATAGGTTCTCGCCGCCGCCCGGATTGATGACGTGATCTTCGCGAACTTCCATCCAGTCGTTCTCGAACACGGTGCGGGATGTCAGCCGTTTCCAGTTCATCAGACGATGATAACCTAGGCGATCTTTTGGGCCGGTACGATTTGCGGGCGGGCATGCGGTCGGAGAAGGCAAGGCTTACCGAGGGACCGGTCGGGGGTCATCTCGTCCAGATGACCGCCCCGGTGCTGCTCGGCATCATGACGATGATGGCGCAGGCGCTCATCGACGCCTGGTTTCTCGGCCGGGTCGGCGACCGGGCGCTGGCGGCGCATGCCTTCAGCTTCCCGATCCTGATGATCGTCACCAGCGTCGCGATAGGCCTGGGCGCGGGCACGTCCTCCGTCGTCGCGCGGGCCATCGGGTACGACGACGAGCGGCGGGCGCGGCGCCTGACGACGGACAGCCTGCTCCTGTCATTCCTGATTACGGTCGTCGTGTCCGCGGTCGGCATCATGACGATCAACCCGTTGTTCCGGCTGCTCGGCGCCCCCGACGACATGATTCCCCTGATTCGCGGCTTCATGATCATTCTTTACCTCGGCGTGCCCTTCGTGGTCGTGGGCATGGTCGGTATGGCGAGCATGCGAGCGACCGGCGATACGCGCTTGCCCAGCAAGATCATGATCATCGGGTCCGTTCTCAACGTTGCGCTGGATCCGATCCTGATTTTCGGCCTCGGTCCGATCCCGGGCTTCGGCCTGAACGGCGCCGCGCTGGCGGCGCTGCTCGCGAGGGGCACGATATTCGTGAGCGCCGTGTACCTGTTGCGTTTCCGGCTGGACATGCTCAGCTTCAGATGGCCCGAGACCGGCGAACTCGTACGTTCCTGGCGGGACGTTCTCCATGTCGGGATCCCGGCGGCGGGTACGAACGTCATCGTGCCGGTTGGCGCGGCCGTCATCACGGCGATGATCGCGCGCTATGGTCCCGATGCGGTCGCCGGCTTCGGCGTCGCGAGCCGCATCGAATCGATGACGCTGGTGATGTTTTACGCGCTGTCGGCCGTCATCGGCCCGTTCGTGGGGCAAAACCTGTCCGCCGGCAAGGAAGACCGGATCCTGCAGGCGCTGCGGCTCTGCGCGGGCTTCTGTATCGTCAGCGGGCTTGCCATTGCGGCGGTGCTCGCGGCGACGGCGAACCTGCTGCCGTCCCTGTTCAGCGATTCGGCGGATGTCATCAGCGTAGCGCGCAGCTTCCTCTCGATCGCCCCGATCAGCTACGGTGCGTATGGCGTGGTGATGGTGATGAACGCTTCGTTCAACGGCATGGGTCACCCGATGCCCGGCGTGGCGGTCAGCGTCGGTCGCATTCTCTTTCTATACCTGCCGCTGGCGCTCGCGGGCATGGTCTTTTTCGACGAGCGCGGAATATTCGCGGCTTACGCCGCGGCGAACATATTGTCGGGACTTATTGCTTACGCGTGGGCGCGGAAGACGGTTCGTCAGGTTTGCGGCCGCCTGTCTGCAGCTCCAGCCTGACCGTATTACGCGGGTCGAAACCTGCGCCGAGGCTGCTCGCGTGCCGCGGCTGCCGGACCTCTTCCCGAGGCGGCTCCGACTCGGGTGCCCGGTGTTTCTTCGCCTCCTTGAAGGCCTGGCGATTGCGCAGGCGCATTATGAAGATCCAGGCGCCCCACGCGCAGCAGATTATGCCGGTGCCGAAGTAGGCCTTGGTAAGGGAATGCTCGAACCCGAGGTAGGTCCCGGAGGACATGAACAGCAGCCCCAGCAGGAGCCAGAACAATGGTACGCGTTCATAGATCGGTGTCGGTAACCACATACTCCCGTTCCCGGTCAGAGAGTGACCCGGGCAGCATGCGTGGCCGACGCCATCGAAGGCGCGATGCAGGTCACACGGGTATCGATTCGCTCTATCGGCAAGCGGATTCTGTGATCCGCGTCACAGGCCGGGCGCAACGGTCGACAGGACGTTGCGCCGATACCCGAGATGCATGCCGATGCCGCGGCTTGCCATGAAGAGCATGAATGCCAGCCAAAGGCCGTGGTTGCCGAGGTCCTGCAGCAGGAACCAGGCGGGCAGGAAGACGAGCACCGTCGAGACCAGCATGATGTTGCGCATCGACCGGGCCCGTGTCGCCCCGACGTAGACGCCGTCATAGAGGAACGACCAGACGGAAACGAGCGGCGATATGATCAGCCACGGCAGGTACTGCATGGCCGCGCCCCGGACATCGGGAAGGTCGGTCAGGAGGCGAATGAACCATGGGCCCGCCGCCACGTAAGCAAGAACGAAAAGAACAGAGAAGATCAGCGACCACTTCAGGCACAGGCGCACGGATCGCTCGAGAGCCTCGCGCTCTTTCGCGCCGATCGCCTTCCCGACCAGCGCCTCCGCGGCATGCGCAAAACCGTCGAGACCGAACGATGTCAGGTGCTGCAGGTTCATCAGTACCGCGTTGGCGGCCAGCACCAGCCCGCCGAGACGCGCGCCCTGGGCCGTGACAAAGGCAAACGTGAAGACGAGCAGCATCGTCCGGACGAACAGGTTGGCGTTGACCGAGAAGTAGGCCGTGTACGCGCGAAAGTTCACGAGGCGCGCCCAGGGCCATTGCCCTTCGTGGCGGCGCAGCTCCCTGGCCGCCAACGCGAGAGCGACCAGCAGCGCCGTGTACTCCGCAATGACCGATGCGAGCGCGACGCCGTCCACCTTCATGCCGAGGCCGATGACGAACAGCAGGTCCAGCACGATATTCGTGACGTTGATCGTCAGGAATATCAGCAGCGGGACGCGCGCGTTCTGCAGGCCGAGGAACCAGCCGATGAGCACGTAATTCGCGAGTGTGCCGGGCGCACTCCATACGCGGATGGCGAAGTACTCGTAGGCAAAGGCCTGGACGGTTGCGTCGCCACCGATCAGCCTCACCGCCAGCCCGCCCACGGGCGCCTGCAACGCGATGAGGACGGCGGCGATCAGCAAGGCGACGATCAGCGCCTGGCCGAGCGACGCGCGCAGCCCTTCGTTGTCGGAGGCGCCGAAGCGCTGGGCGGCGATCCCTGTCGTGCCCATGCGCAGGAAGTTCATTCCCGTGTACAGGAAACTGAAGATCGTGCTGCCGACCGCAACCGCCCCGAGGTAGGTCGCGTTTTCCAGGTGGCCGACGACGCCGGTGTCGACCATGCCCAGCAGGGGCACGGTGACGTTCGACAGGATCATGGGCGCGGCGATGCGCCAAACGTCGCGGTCGCCAGGCACTCCTGCAGTCGTCAAGCGCCGACTATCCGAAGGCGTTGACGCCCGTGAGCTCCTTACCTACGACGAGCTGATGAATCGTCTCGGTGCCTTCGTAAGTGATCACGCTCTCGAGGTTCAGCATATGCCGGATCGGCACATACTCGGCGCTGATGCCGCTGCCGCCGAGGATGTCCCGCGCGTCGCGGGCGACTTCGAGCGCCGCCCGGCAGTTGTTCCACTTCGCGAGTGACACCTGGGTAGGCCGGAGGCGCCCCGCGTCCTTGAGGCGGCCGAGCTGCAGCGACAGCACTTGCGATGCCGTGATCTTGCGGGCCATCTCTGCGAGCCGGATCTGGATCGTCTGCGTATGCGTCAGTGGGCGCTTGAAGAGCACGCGATCGCCCGCGTAATTGAGCGCCTCGGCCAGGCACGCCTGGGCCGCGCCGATGACGCCCCACGTGATGCCGTAACGGGCCTGCGTGAGGCAGCTCAACGGCCCTTTCAGCCCGCTGACGCCGGGCAGCACATTGGCTTCCGGGACCCGCACGTTGTCGAGGAACAGGGCCGACGTCACCGAGGCCCTGAGCGAGAACTTGTTTTCGATTTCCTGGGCCGTATACCCGGGTGTGTCCTTCTCGACGAGGAAGCCCTTGACGCCTTCTTCGGTCATCGCCCAGATGACTGCGACGTCAGCGAGGTTGCCGTTGGTAATCCACATCTTGGCGCCGTTGATGACCCAGTCGTCGCCGTCGCGTTTCGCTCGGGTTTTCATGTTGCCGGGATCGGAGCCGCCCTGCGGCTCCGTCAGGCCGAAGCAGCCGATGGCCTCGCCTCGCGCCATGGCCGGCAGCCAGCGGTCCTTCTGCTCGTCCGAACCGTAGGCGTGTATCGGGAACATGCACAGGCTGCTCTGCACCGAGACGAAGCTGCGCAATCCGCTGTCGCCGCGCTCGAGCTCCTGGCAGATCAGGCCATAGCAGATACTGTTGAGCCCGGCGCATTCGTAGCCGTCGATCGAGCTGCCGAGCAGCCCGAGGTCGGCGATCATCGGCACGAGGTCGTGCGGAAATTCATGCTTCTCGAAAGCTTCGCGCATCCGCGGTATCGCCTCGTCATCGACGAAGCGCGCGACCGAGTCCTGAACCATGCGTTCGTCATCGCTCAGTTCGTTGCGAATATCAAAGAGGTCGAGGGGGTCTAGTTGTGTGTTTCGCGTGTTCAAAAGGGTATTCCAATGCGTCGATAAAGTACGGACAGGAGCCAGGCGGGTCCTATCATCATGTCTTGCAGATCCTGGAGCACGGCGCGCGGTCCGCTCTCGTTGCGGTGCCCAAGCCAGAGTCCAATGATACCCGCCACCAGCAGGCCGAGCGATACGCGAAACAACGGATAGTCGCCCGCGACCAGCCACATATGGATTCCCGCGACGCCTATCACGAACGGCAGCATGCCGATGGCCAGCGAGACGGAGATGATGAAGTAATAGACTGCGGCGGCCATCAGGAAGGCCGTGCCCCAGTTGAGCAGTGGCGATATCTCGAAGAATTCGTCGGGCACAGGCAACGACCACAGCAGCCCGACCGTACCGACGACCACGACCGGGACGGCAGCCCAGTAGATGGTCGGGTTGCTCAGATTCCGGTGGGTCTCTTCGAAGCGACGCAGCAGGCCGTCGATCTCGGTCATTGTCATTCTCGGTTTTAAGGCCGATCATTCTACATAAGCAGTATCATTAAGTATGCGTTCAGCTGGAAGCCCGCCTAATCCGGGTTGGCATAAGTCAGGGCAGGGCCATGGAGCGCTGCTGACGATCAAGGAGAAAGTCATGGATATCAAAGTGTTGCGACTCGTTGTGCTTGGGGCCGCAGTCATTGCGAGCGGTTGTGAGACGCTGGATCCCTATACCCGTGAATCGGAAAAGAGCAAGGCGACCAAGGGCGCGCTAATCGGCGCGGCCGCCGGCGCCGTGGTCGGACTGATTTCCGGTGATGATGCCGTCGAACGGCGGCAACGGGCGCTGATCGGCGCCGGTGTCGGCGCGCTCGCCGGCGGCGCTGTCGGCTATTACATGGACCAGCAGGAAGCCAAGCTCCGGGCCGAGCTCGAGGGCACCGGCGTCAGCGTTACGCGCATCGGCGATAACATCACGCTGAACATGCCCGGCAACGTGACCTTCGCGACCAACAGTTCCGACCTGCGGCCTGCGTTCTTCGAGGTGCTCAATTCGGTAGGCAAGGTCATGCAGGAATTCGACCAGACGGTCGTTGAGGTGGCCGGCCACACGGATAGCACGGGCAGCGAGGAGTACAACCAGGGCTTGTCCGAACGCCGTGCCGGTTCAGTGTCGCAGTACCTGACCGCGCGTGGAATTTCCAACGAGCGCCTGATCACGGTCGGCATGGGCGAGCTTCGGCCTGTCGCGGACAACGGCACCGAGGAAGGCCGGCAGGCCAATCGCCGTGTCGAGATCACCGTGGTGCCACTGACGGCGGGCTGAGTATCGGCAGCGCCTATACAAAGCAGGATACCGGGCGCTGGGTCGAGGACACGGGATTCGTCAAACGGCTGATTCCCGATGACAGCGACGGCGTCCGCCACCAGCGGTTCGTGCTGCAGCTCGCGGACCGCCAGACCCTGCTGATCGCTCACAACATCGACGTTGCAGAACGTGTCCCGGTCGCCATCGGCGACCGGATCCGTTTTCGTGGCCTTTACGAATGGAACGACCTGGGGGGCCTCGTGCACTGGACGCACGAGGATCCCATGGGTAATGAAACGGGCGGCTGGGTCCGTTACCGGAACCGCGTTTACGCCTAGCTGACGAGAGCGGCCGTTATACCGCCATCGCGACGCGGAGCTTCTTGATCGCGTTGGCCTCGATCTGGCGAATGCGTTCGGCCGATACGCCGAAATGATCGGCGAGTTCGTGCAGCGTCTGCTTGTCTTCCGTCAGCCAGCGACTCTCGAGGATGTAACGGCTGCGCTCATCCAGCTTGTCGAGAGCGGCGGCCATGCGGTCTGTCGCGTCGTCTTTCCAGTCATGCTTTTCGATCAGTTCCGCGGGATCGGAATGCGGGCTGGGCAGGTAAGCAGCCGGTGTAAATGCGTGCTCGTCGTCGGCATCGGGCGCCGGGTCGAAGATCGCGTCCCGAGCGCTAAGGCGGCGCTCCATTTCCGTCACCTCTTTCGGGCTGACGCCGAGATCCTCGGCGACCGCTTTGGTCTCCTCCGGCGACAACCACGCGAGGCTCTTCTTCGCCTTACGCAGGTTGAAGAACAGCTTGCGTTGGGCCTTGGTGGTCGCGACCTTGACGATGCGCCAGTTCTTCAGCACGAACTCGTGGATCTCGGCGCGTATCCAGTGGACCGCGAACGAGACCAGGCGTACGCCATACTCGGGGTCGAAGCGTTTCACGGCTTTCATGAGGCCGACATTGCCTTCCTGGATCAGGTCACCCAGCGGCAGGCCATAGCCCGTGTATCCCTTGGCAATGTGCACCACGAAACGCAGATGCGCCATGACGAGTTCACGGGCCGCGTCGAGATCTTGCTCTTCGCGGAAACGGACCGCCAGGGCGTGTTCGTCTTCCTTGCTCAGTACGGGCAGCGCACCGACGGCATGGATGTAGGCATCCAGGCTTCCTACCGGGCCGGCCAGCATGAGGTCCTTGTTAACAGGGGCAACTGCAGTTTTCATGCATTCTCTCTCCACCGTGGGAAAACCATTTTAGCACTCGCCAACTTAGAGTGCTAACAACCATTATGAGTTCCTTGGCGACGGGAGGAAGAAAGGCTATGTGAAACAACCTGTTACAGACCCGGAGTGAGGCCGGATTATGTTAAAACCAATCAGCGGGGCTCGATTCGGCGCATGTGCCGCGCTGCAGCAAACCAGGAGCCGACGAGGCCCAGCAGTAGGCCGATGCCAACAATCATGGTGCTCTCGCGTAGCGTAAGGCCGAGGATTGCGAGGCTGCTCTGGTAGAGCCCTGCAAGCCGCGCCGCCGGTTCGGCCAGCAGGTAGAGGCCGTACTGCACGAGGCCCACGGCCAGCAAGCCGCCGAACATCCCATACCAGAAACCGGACCACAGAAACGGCCGGCGCACGAAGGCGTCAGTCGCGCCGATGAGCTTGGTGACCTCGATTTCCTCGCGGCGGTTCTGGATATCGAGGCGGATCGTGTTGCCGATGATGACGACGATGGCGACGCCGAGTAGCGACGCGCCGATCACGATGGCCTGGCGCACGATGTCGAGTATCGCATGGAAGCGCCGAACCCATTCCGTGTCGACCTGGACGAACTCGGCCTCGGGCAGGTTGCCCAGCTCTTCCTGCAGCAGGATGATCGATTGGCTCGTGTTGGCCGGGCCCGGCCGGACGACGAGCGTGTGCGGCAAGGGATTGGCGGACAGCTGGTCGAGCGCTGCGCCGAATCCGGACAGCGCCCTGAACTCTTCGAGCGCTTCGTCCGCCGAAATGAGGCGCACAGACTCCACGTCGGCGCGCTGCTCGATCAGCCGCCGCAGGCCATCGGCTTCGCTCTCGGTGACACCGCTGCTCAGGTAGATCGAGAAGTCGAGCGCGTTATCCCAACCCGCGCTCAGCGCCAGTGCATTCTTGACGACCAGGTTCAGGGATGCCGGTATGGCCAGCGTGACCGCGATGACGAGGACGATCATCAGGCTCGCAAACGGTTGCCGCACGAGCTTGACGAGCGCACCCGTCGAGGTGCTGATGTGCCGGCCAAACCAGGTGCTGACCGGGCCCCTCGGGCGCACCGGCGCGACCGCATCGGAGTGGCGCGTCACTGCCACGGCTCGTCCTCCTCGTGTTCGACCAGGCGCCCGTCTTCCAGCTCGATACGCCGGCAGCCCATGCGATCGATCAACGAGATGTCGTGACTCGCGATGAGCAGCGTTACGCCGACCTCGTTGAAACGCCGGAAAATGCGCATGACCTCGAGCGACAGGTCCGGGTCCAGGTTACCCGTCGGCTCGTCGGCGATGAGCAGCTTCGGGCGCGTCACGATCGCCCGCGCGATGCCGATGCGTTGCTGCTCGCCCGCCGACAGCGTCTCGGGATTCTGCTTTTCCTTGTGCAGCAGGCCGACCTGGTCGAGCGCCGCGCGCACGCGCCGGCCCGCTTCACGCTGCCCGACGCCCGCGATAATCAGGGGCAAACCGACGTTGTCGGCAACGCTGCGATCGTAAAGCAGCTTGTGGTCCTGGAAGACCATCCCTATCTGGCGCCGGTAAGCGGGGATCCTGCGCCGCTTGACGCGTCGCGTGTTCTGGCCGTCGACGATGACCTGGCCCCGGGTGGGGCGCTCGATTAGCGCGATCAGCCTGAGGAGCGTGCTCTTGCCGGCGCCGGAGTGCCCGGTGACGAACACCATCTCGCCCGTGTCGACATTGAAACTTAGGCCGGACAGCGCCTCCTGGCCGCCGGGGAAGCGCTTCGTAACGTCTTCGAGCCGGATCACGCGCCCTGCCCCGAACTCAGTAACGCGTCGGCGAAGTCCCCGGCGTCGAACGGCTGCATGTCATCCAGCGACTCGCCAATTCCGATGAACCGCACAGGCACCTGCAGGCGGTCGGCGATGGCGAGCAGGATGCCGCCCTTCGCGGTGCCGTCGAGCTTGGTGACGGTGATGCCGGTCAGCCCGAGCGCCTCGTTGAATTTCTCCGCCTGCGCGAGGGCGTTCTGGCCCTGGCTGGCGTCGAGTACCAGCATGATCTCGTGCGGCGCGGACTCGTCGCGACGCGAAACGACGCGCTTTATCTTCGCGAGCTCGTCCATGAGCCCTTTCTGGTTCTGCAGCCGCCCCGCCGTGTCGGCGAGCAGGACGTCGATCCCCCGCGCACGCGCCGCCTCCCAGGCGTCGAACACGACAGCGGCGGGATCGGCGCCCGGCTGCTGGGCGATGACCGGCACGCCGTTGCGCTCGCCCCAGGTCTGCAGCTGCTCCACGGCCGCAGCGCGAAACGTGTCACCGGCCGCGAGCATGACGGAAAATCCATCGTCCTGGAGGCGGCGAGCCAGCTTGCCGATCGTCGTCGTCTTGCCTGCGCCGTTGACGCCGACCATCAGCACGACGAACGGGCCGTCGCGACGCTCTACCTCGAGCGGTTTTGCGACCGGTTCGAGTATGGAACACAGCGACTCACGCAGGCCGGCCCGCAGGGCGGCCACGTCCTTGAGCTCCTTGCGCTTCAGGCGTTTCTCGAGCTCGCCGACGATGCGTTCGGTAGTCGGAATGCCGACGTCGGCCATGACGAGCAGCGACTCGAGCTCCTCGAGCACGTCCTCGTCGATCTTGCCGCCGGGTGCCAGGTTGGCAAGGTCATAGGTCAGCCAGCTGTCGCCTCGATTTAGCCGGGCGCGCAGCCGCTTGATGAATCCTTGCCGCGGAGCGGCGATTTCGGTTTGTGCAGACATCGATTTTCGAGATCACCTGGAGGGAAGAATCACCTACACTAGCCGCGTGGCAAGACCCAGGAATCAAGGCAACGCAAGGCCCGAATCCCCGCCGGGACGGCTGCGTATTGTAGCGGGAAAGTGGCGCAGCCGCCTGCTGGATATCGCGGACGCACCGGGGCTGCGGCCGACCTCGGAGCGTATTCGCGAAACGCTCTTCAACTGGCTGGCGCCGCACATCAATGGGGCGCGCTGCCTCGACCTGTTTGCCGGGACCGGCGCACTGGGCCTCGAAGCCCTGTCTCGTGGAGCAAGCTCTACCGTGTTCGTCGAGAAGGCGCGCAAGGCAGCCGCGGCCCTGGAGCACAACGTGGCGGCGCTCGGCGCAGACGGCGCCGACGTGAGGCACGCCGATGCGTTCGACTTCCTGCGGCAGTGCGAGTCACAATCCTTCGACATCGTGTTCCTCGACCCGCCGTTTGTCGCTGATGCGCTCGACGAATTGTGTAGACTCCTGAACCAGGAAGGGGTGCTGGCCGACGGCTGCCTTGTCTACCTCGAGCAGGACAGGTCGCGACCGGCGGTGCATCTGCCCGATAGCTGGCAGCTGTTGAAATCGAAGACGGCCGGCAACGTGCGTTATTCGCTGGCCAGAGTACTGAACTGAGGCAGGGGGAAACTCAATGACGGTATCCGCGATGTACCCGGGCGCATTCGACCCGATCACCCTGGGACACGAAGACCTCGTGCGCCGCGCCGCCGACCTGTTCGACCGGGTCGTCGTCGCAGTCGCGGACGATACGGGCAGCAAACGGCCGATGTTCACGACCGAAGAACGCGTCGAGATGGCCGCCAACGTGCTGGCGGGCATCGAGGGCGTCGAGGTCACCGGCTACAAGGGGCTTACGGTCAGCTATGCGAAAGACAACGGGTTGCGGGTAATCATCCGCGGCCTGCGGGCCGTGTCCGACTTCGAGTACGAGTTCCAGCTCGCCAACATGAACCGCCGGCTCACGGAGGACGTCGAGACGGCGTTCCTGACGCCGACCGAGGAGTTCACGTTTATCTCGTCGAGCCTGGTCAAGGAAGTCGCCGAGCTCGGCGGCGACGTTTCCGGGTTCGTTTCACCGACGGTTCGGCTCGCGCTGATGGAGCGCGTCGGCCGCAGCTGACCCCATCAGCGACTGACAGGAATATTCAATGCAAGCCGAAACATTCAGAAAGCATGCTTACCAACTCGCATCACTTGCCATTATTGCGATGCTGGCGGCATCGACCGCGCATGCAGCCGACGATGCCTGCGAAGACTTCGAAGAGTACTCCTACATCTGCGGACCGGTGAGCGCCGAAGACCTGGTTCTGATACCGGGCACCCGATGGGTCGTCGCGAGCGGGTTCGACGGGAATGTGGCCCTGTACCTCGTCGATTCGGAGCTGAAGACCTGGAGCGAGTTCTACCCGGCGGGGCAGCCGCGCGCCCTGCAGGACATGGCTACCTATGGTGCATGTCCCGGTTCGCCCGACCCGAACGGATTTGTCGGACATGGGTTGCACATCCGTCCGGGCGCGGACGGCCACTCGACGCTGTACGTGGTGGGCCACGGTGAGCGAGAGGCAATCGAGGTGTTCGACGTGGATGCAAACGGCGATGTGCCGGTGCTGACATGGACCGGTTGCGTCCTGACACCCGACGGCATGCAGGCCAACAGCGTTGCCGCTCTCGCGGACGGCTCGCTGCTGGCGACCATTCCGCTGCATACCGGCATTTCCATCAATGAAGCGCTTACCGGCAGACCGACCGGTGCGGTTTATGAATGGTCTCCTGGTGACGCGGGCTTCACGAGGGTAGAAGGAACGGAAATGCCGTACGCCAATGGCATCGAAGTGTCGGACGACGGCCAGGAGTTCTATATCGCGTCATCGGGGCTGCAAAAGGTCCTGGCGTTTTCGAACAGCAACCCGACCCGGCTGTTGCGTAGCAGTGAGACGTTTTCGTTCATCCCGGACAACCTGCACAAGGGCAGCAATGGCGACCTGATCACCGCCGGGTTAGCGATTGCGGATCCGGTATGTGGTGATGTTCCGAAAACGCTGGAGTTCGATCTCGAGAAGTTTGCAAGCTGCCCCCGGCCGTTCACTGTCCTGGCTGTTGATCCGGAGTCCATGCAAAGCAAGGTATTGGCGAGCTCACCCGCTCAGCTTCGTTTCAGCAACGTTACGATGGCGCTGGAGGTGGGCGCCGAGCTCTGGATAGGAACATTTGCAGGCGACCGCATCGCTTATCGCGCACTGTCGCCAAATTCACCAGGCAAGGCTGACTGACCAGCTGCTTGAGAGGAGTCGCGTGCTGCTCCGCCGAATCACCGAACACGTGAAGGCCCAGAACTGGACGCCGCCCGTCGGGTATCAAGTACGATCGAGCGCAGCGGCGCACCGTGCTCGGACGACAGCTGGTCCATGGTCGTCGACCTGGTGCACGCCTCGCAATGGCAGCGGCTCTTGTCGAGCCGGGCTACCCAAGAGGAGCTGCGACCTGCGGGCCTGCCCAGAGATCGCCGCTCACAGGATTATGCATCGCCGGCCGATTTCGCCCCTGAATCTCATGGTAAATTGCGCCAGGTCGGCCGGGAAGAATATTTCTGGCCGGTTTTAGTGGCGCTGTGCGCTTGTCGCGTCTAAATTTTGACTTAAACTAGACCGACCTGAAAAAATATGGGCCGGTATGGAAAAGAATTTTGGCCCGAATAATCGGAGATGCTAATGCGTAAGTTTTTGATCGAACGTCACATTCCGGGTGCAGCGAAGATGAGCATGTCCGATATTCGTGCCGTGGCCAAGAAATCACTCGGCGTTTTGGCCGACCTCGGCGTCGATATCCAATGGGTAGAGAGCTACGTATCTGGTGACAAGATTTACTGCATTTATCTCGCATCCGACGAGGAGCTGATCCGGGAGCATAGCCGCCTGACCGGAATTCCAGCCAATTCCATCACCGAAATCTCCGAAATCATCGACCCCACCGTTGCTTTTGAGGCGATCTGACCGGCACCACGAGAATCGCTTTAACCCTCATGAATCCCTGGGCGGTCGAATTTGTCGTCAATACCGTGGCGGGAATTGTTGGTGTGTTCGTGGGCGTCTGGCTTGCGTTAATTACCGACCGGCACAGGGAAGCACGACTGGAACTGCAGCGCGAAGAAGAACGGACGCGACAATTCGAGCGGGCACGGCACACGGTTCTCGGAAGCGTCGTGAAAAACACGAGCGAAGCCAGCCGCCTGCGAAAGCGCATCGATACGAGGAAGCCGGTCGAGATCATACATACGAACCTGGAAGTCGCGGTCTGGACTGCAGTTCAATCACAGTTCATGGAGGCGTGTCACGATATCGACGAGCGAGTCAGGTTCGCGCAGTTTTTCGACGGGGTACGTGGCCTGCAGGCTTATTTCGAATTTCATCGCGATCTGCAACTTTCGATTGCCGGCGCAACTGATAATGACGATCCGGAATTGGCGACCATTCTTCGCGACGCCGACCAAAGGCTCAGAGATCTGTCCGATGAGCAGCGGCTCAACGGCGTACTCTTGATTACGGACTTCGGCGAGCCAGTACATAAGAAGTTGCTTGGTCTCAAGACAGCAACCGGCTAAAGCGGGATAAGGACCTTGTATTCGATTGGCTCCTGTCGCCTTCGTCGAAAAGTCGACACCAAAATCGAAGCTCGCGTCCTGATAGCTGGCGAAACCGAAGAAAAGGACAAATTCGGATAACGAGAGGCGGAACGACTGGCCGCACCTGTCTGTCGAAGGGCTATCCGTGCGGTATGCAAACCTCGCCTAGTCGGATACTTATTCAGCTCGAATGCCCAAATAACAACCACCGCTCGCGGCCAATTGCCGCTTCCGTTGCCTTTATTCATCGATGCAATAACATCGTGAGTTCAGAGAGGATAAACTCCCTGACGGAAGTCCTACTTTGTTCCAGCTGGGTTGGACCGACTATGAGCAGTAACAGCACCGCCTTGGCCAGATCGTATACAAAGCCGTGGACAATGAAGGCTTACGATGCGCTGCCGGGCAATCCGATCTGGATAGGCATGGTTTTCACAATTGGCCTGCTCCTGGTCTTTTTCCTCGGCAGAACTCTCGTCGACGGTGCGAAGAGCTCTGCACCGAGTGACCTTCGGGTGGCTGTCACACATATCTTGATGACGGCATACAGCGCCTCTGCGTATGCCTACCTGCTCATAAGTGCGCGCAAGACAACACAGGATCTGTCGCCAGTTGCCCGGTACGTGCCGAATTGGCAAAAGATCATCGATCGGGCTGGTAAGCACCCCTGGTGGATCTTGCTGGTGGTTGGAACTGCGAGTTACCTGGTCGTCGGTGTGGCCGTCACCAATGCAACCACGCCTGCGCCCGCGAATCCGTGGGCATGGCAAAGCTGGAATTACGACATCTACTGGCATCGGGCCACGACCGTATTATTCATGTGGTGGATCGGATGTTTTTGCTATGTGACAGTGGCGGAGTCCGCGCGGCTGTCTCGATTGTCGGAAGACATCGAATTTCTGGATCTTCTTGATATGCGCCCCTACCAACCGTTGGTTCGCCAGGGGTTGACCAACGCGCTTTTGGTGTTCGGGATGGTATCCGTTTTGTCTCTCCTCGGAGTCGAGTCCCGATATGGGCCGTTACTGGTGGGATCCTGGATGACGTTTATTGTAGTGGCGTGGATCGGGATGATGTTGCCATTGCGCGGCATTCGCAAAAAGATCAGAGCCGCCAAGGACCAGGAGATCGACTGGTGCAGGCAGAGCCTCAAGATTTCAAGAGATGCGCTGAAGTCCGGTGCGGGTGAGCAGCAGTCGATTTCCGAGGTCATGGCATACAAGACCATGATCGAGAACATAAGAAACTGGCCCTTCGATAGTCCCACCCTGATTCGTTTTACGCTATACCTGCTGATTCCCCTGGGCTCCTGGTTGGGCGGCGCCCTTGTCGAACGAGGGCTTGATTTCTTCCTGTCCTGAATCACAAGCGCAGCGCTCAGAGTTGGAGAAGGTCTCCTTCTGGCCGGCAACTGCTGTGACCCTCAGAAAGCTTTGGATCGAATAAGCGTCCGCTTCGGGTGATGGCCGACGTTGTCCTATCGCTGGCAGCGCTTGCAGTAGTACGTGGCCCTCTGGCCAAGAACGATTGATCTGATCGTTTCCCCGCAACGTTCGCAGGGCTCATCGGCCCGGTCGTAGACGGTGAGTTCATGGCGGAAATACCCGGCCTCGCCGTCGCCGCCATAAAAGTCCCGCAAGGTCGTGCCGCCTGCATCGATGGCCTTTCTGAGCACGTGCCTGATTGCGTCGGCAAGCTTTTCGTAACGCGCCAGCGAAATTCGGCCCGCAGCCCGGCGCGGGTGTATGCCCGCGATGAACAGGGCCTCACTGGCGTAGATGTTGCCGACACCGACCACGATTTGGGCAGTCATGATGAACGGCTTCACTGCGAGCTTTCGTTTGCGCGACCGCGTCCAGAGATACTCGCCGCCGAAGTCCGGCCCGAGCGGTTCGGGCCCGAGATCGCGCAGCAGCCAGTGAGCGGCGGGATCGCCGGCCCAGTGCAGCGAGCCGAAACGGCGCGGGTCGCGGTAGCGCAGCGCCTTACCCGAGCCGAGATTCAGGTCGAAGTGTTCGTGCACGCCGGCCGGTGTGCCCTGGTCGACGATGTAGACGCTGCCCGACATGCCGAGATGAATAATGGCCGTACCGCGGCCGGTCTCGAGCAGCAGGTACTTGGCGCGACGCCTCACTGCTGTGACAGTCGAGCCCGGGAATTCGGCGTCGAGCTCCGGCGCGACCGGCCAACGCAGGCGTCGTTCGCGGATCTCGATGCTCTCGATGCGCTGCCCCACCAGGTACGGTTCTATGCCGCGGCGGCTGGTTTCGACTTCGGGTAGTTCCGGCATTGGCTGATTCTAGCGCAGCGACGATTGTGGTCGTGGGTCGCTCCTTGGAATTGCTGCGGAAACAAAAAAGGCCCGCTGGTAGCGGGCCTTTTCCAATTCTTCACGCGTCCGCGTTACTTGATCTTGGATTCCTTGTAGATCACGTGCTTGCGAATCGTCGGGTCGTACTTCTTCGTCTCCAGCTTTTCGGGGTGCAGCTTCTTGTTCTTGGTCACCGTGTAGTAGTGCCCCGTCCCGGCGCTGGATACGAGTTTGATCTTGTCGCGGTTGCCTTTGGCCATGGTTCCGTCCTCTCTGCCCTAGATGCGCTGGCCCTGCGCGCGCAGGTCCGCAACGACCTTGTCGATGCCGTGCTTGTCAATGATGCGCATGCCCTTGTGGGAGACGCGCAGGCGCACCCAGCGCTGCTCCGACTCGAGCCAGAAGCGCTTCGAGTGCAGATTCGGCAGAAAGCGGCGCCGGGTCTTGTTATGGGCGTGAGAAACGTTATTTCCGCTCTGCGGACGCTTCCCGGTCACCTGACATACCTTGGACATCTTCTTAAGTCCCTGATTTTGCTTGGGGTAGCCCGCGGCGGGTGAGCTGCGGGCGCAACTTTATACCAGCCCCGGGGGCGCAATACAAGGGCGCCTAGAGGAGCCCCCGGCTGGCCATCGAGGTCGCCCGGCCGTCGCCGATGACCAGGTGGTCGAGCAGCCGGATGTCGACGAGTTCCAGGGCCGATTTGAGGCGGCGCGTGATGCGCTCGTCGGCCTGCGACGGCTCGGCCACGCCGGAGGGATGGTTGTGGGCGAGGATGACCGCGGCGGCGTTGATCGCGAGGGCCTCCTTGACGACCTCGCGGGGGTAGACACTCGTGCCATCGATGGTGCCACGGAACATCTCGTCGAAGCGGAGCACCCTGTGCCGGTTGTCGAGGAACAGGCAACAAAACACCTCGTGCCCGAGGTGGCGGATCCGCGCCTGCAGGAAGACCTCGGTGTCGGCAGGGCTGCGGATCTTTTCGCCAGGCTCCAGCGCCGACTCGAAGTAGCGCCGGGCCAGCTCCGGCAGCGCCCGGATTCTTGCGCACCGGGCCGTGCCGACGCCGCGTTCGGCGGCGAGCTCCCCGGTATCGGCCTCCAGCAGTGCGCGCAGGCCGCCAAAGCGGCGCAGCAGCCGCGCGGCCAGCTCGCCGCCTCCGTCAATGAACAAGGCGAGCAGCTCGGCGTCGCTTTGCGGGTGCTGTCGATGGTGCCCGGGCATGGGCTCGATTGTGGCGTGGGTTCGACGGCGGGCAAGCATCGAAAGCCGGCCGGATGCGCGGATTCGGTGGAAATACCCGCCGGCAACGGGCTAAGCTCGTGGCCATGAACGTGCTGCTCGGCATCACCGGCGGGATCGCCGCGTACAAGACGCCTGACCTGGTTCGGCGGCTGCGCGCGCATGGCGCCGAGGTCCAGATCGTCATGACGGCGTCGGCCGAAGAATTCGTCACCGAGACGGCGCTGCAGGCCGTCTCGGGGAGGCCCGTGCGCTCCAACCTCTGGGACAAGGAGGCCGAAGCATCGATGAGCCACATCGAGTTGGCGCGCTGGGCCGATGTGGTCCTGATCGCGCCAGCGACCGCCGAGATCATGGCGCGGCTCGCGAGCGGCGCGGGTTCCGACCTGCTCACCACGCTTTGCCTCGCCACGGAGGCCCCTATCGCGCTTGCCCCGGCGATGAACCACGTCATGTGGAACAACGCGGCGGTGCAGGCTAACCGCAAGACGCTCGAGGAGCGCGGCGTGCGTATCCTGGGACCGGACGTCGGCTCGCAGGCCTGTGGCGAAACCGGCGCCGGCCGAATGCTGGAACCCGAGGCGATCGCGGCCATCGTCTGCGGGCCCGACGTTGGCGCGGCTCGTGACGGCGCGCTGACGGGCAAGACGGTACTCGTCACCGCGGGGCCGACCCGCGAGCCGATCGATCCTGTCCGTTACATCAGCAACCGCAGTTCCGGGAAGATGGGCTATGCCATCGCCAGCGCGGCGGCGGCACAGGGCGCCAGGGTCATCCTCGTCAGCGGCCCCGTCGCCCTGCCGACGCCGGCCGGTGTGGAACTCGTCAGCGTGACGACGGCGGCGGAGATGTATTCGGCGACACACGAACAGATCGATGGTGTCGATATATTCGTCGGCGCCGCGGCCGTGGCCGATTACCGACCCGCCGAGCCGAGCCGGAAGAAGATCAAGAAGCACGACGAGACGCTGCACGTCGAGCTGGTCAGGACCGAGGATATCCTCGCTTCGGTTGCCGCGCTCGAAACCGCGCCGTTCACGGTCGGGTTCGCCGCCGAGACCGAGAACGACAGGGAATACGCGCTGGGCAAGCTCGAGAACAAGGGCCTCGACATGATCGTGGCAAACCGGGTTGGCGACGACAGCGGTTTCGACCGCGACGACAATGCGGCGCAGGTCTACTGGCGCGGCGGAGAGCGCGACTTCCCCACGGCCGCGAAGGCCGAGCTGGCCGATGGTATCGTGCAGCTGGTGGCCGAGCGTTTTGCGGCGAGCCGCGGCGAGGCGACGCAGCCGGAACCGGCCGTCCTGCGTTTCAAAGAATAAAGAAGACAAGGAATCGCATGCGACCCATCGAACTCAAGATCCTCGATCCGCGCGTCGGGGATACCATCCCCCTCCCGCACTACGCGACCGGCGGCTCTGCCGGCCTCGACATGCGCGCTTGCATCGACGAACCGCTAAGTGTTGCACCCGGCGAGGCCGTGCTCGTGCCGACGGGGCTCGCGATTCACATCTGCGATGCCGGCCTCGCGGCCGTCCTGCTGCCGCGCTCCGGGCTGGGCCACAAGCACGGCCTCGTGCTTGGCAACCTGACCGGCCTGATCGACTCGGATTACCAGGGACAGGTCTTCATTTCCTGCTGGAACAGGGGGTCTCAAAGTTACGAAGTGCAGCCCGGCGAGCGCATCGCACAGATGGTGTTCGTGCCGGTGCAGCAAGTGCAATTCAAGCTCGTCGACGAGTTTGCCGACAGCGACAGGGGCGAGGGAGGGTTCGGGCACTCAGGCACGGCCTGAGGGTTCAGTCGATACCTTTGAGCCGCTTGAAGCGGGCGATATCGCCGGCGAACTGCTTGATGACGTCTTCCTGGCTGCTCTTGTATTTATCCAGGTTTCTCTGCTGCCGGTCGATCGTGTCCTTGGTGTCGCCGATGTCCTCCATGAGGCTCTCATCGATCATCGGCGCATTCGGGTCCGAACTGTAAGGCTTGAACCGGCGTGCTTCGCGCTCGAGAGATTGCAGGCGGCGCTGAGAGTTGCGCAGGTAAAGTTCGGTGACCCGCGCCTGCGCCTGGTAGAGCTCAACGCGCCGGTCGCGATGCATGATGATCTCTTCGACGTTGACGTAGGTCGCGAGCAGCGCCTGGTCGGCCCGCCGTTGCAGTTCGCGCTGCATGTCGATTTGCCGTGCGACGCGCTCAGCCTCGAGCTCTTCATCGGTCTTCTTGCCCTCGATTTCGCCGACGGTCACGCCGTGCTCGTTGACGATGTACTTGGGCAGGTCGCTCGCCTCGGGCGGGGGCCGGTCCGTGATCACCTTGACCCCGTTCTCGTCGGTATAGCTGTACACCTCGCCGGCCGATGCATGGAGCGGCAGGAGGAGGCATACGGCAATTGCTGACGGTATCAAACGCATAGCGCGACTATGCCATGTGTGGCAATTCAATAATTTGCACCAGTTCGCGAAATTCAAGCTTAGTCCGATGCGCGTGTTAAGTAAATTTTTAACCGAATTCACCAATATTTCAGCCACTTAGGCGATAACGCCGTACTGTTTGCGGTAGTCGAGTACCGGCTGCAGGAACGCCGCGTGCTCTTCGGAATCCTCGAGGATATCGATCAGGTCGTTGAGCTTGATGATGCTGATGACGGGAATGCCGAGCGACTGCCTGAGCTCCTGGACGGCCGACATCGAGCCCTGGCCGCGTTCCTGCCGATCCAGGGAAATCGCCAGGCCGGCTACGTCCGCGCCGGCCGCCGAGATGATCTGGTAGGCCTCGCGGACCGCCGTTCCCGCCGTGATCACATCGTCGACGATCAGCACGCGGCCGGCGAGCGGGGCGCCCACGATGTCGCCGCCCTCGCCGTGCGCCTTGGCTTCCTTGCGGTTATAGGCGAAGGGAACGTCTTTGTCCTGGTGCTCGGCGAGCGCGGCAGCGGTCAGCGCCGCGAGCGGAATGCCCTTGTAGGCGGGGCCGAACAGCATGTCGAATTTCACATCCGAGGCGGCAATCGCCGCCGCGTAATAGCGGCCGAGGCGGGCTGCCGCGTAGCCGGTGTTGAACAGGCCGGCGTTGAAGAAGTAAGGGCTGACCCTGCCGGACTTGAGACGAAATTCACCGAAGCGAAGAACGCCTAGTTCGAGGCAGAGGTTTATGAATTCGCGCTGATACGCCTGCATGTCGCGGGGCTTTCTGTATGATGGCCGGCTTTGAATCCTGCGCATGCGAGTATGACATGTGCCCACCGGGAGAAACAGTTTGTTTCGGGTCATCAGTCTCAACGCAAACGGTATTCGCGCGGCAGCGCGCAAGGGCTTCTTCGACTGGTTGCCCGGGCAACAGGCGGACGTCGTCTGCATACAGGAGACCAAGGCGCAGACTCACCAGCTGGGTGACGAGGTATTCCATCCGGCCGGCTATCACTGCTTCTACGAAGACGCGGAAAAGAAAGGCTATAGCGGTGTCGCCATCTACTCGCGGCACGAGCCGCGCAAGGTGATCCGTGGCTACGGCGATCCTGAGTTCGACGCCGAGGGCCGTTACCTCGAGGCGCAGCTCGGTGGCCTGTCGGTCGTATCCCTGTACCTGCCCTCGGGCTCATCCAGCGAGGAGCGCCAGGCGGCCAAGTACCGCTGCATGGATTCGTTCACGGAGCACCTGCACCGGCTGCGCCGGCGCCGTTCGGAAGTCATCATCTGCGGCGACTGGAACATCGCGCACAAGGAGATCGACCTCAAGAACTGGCGCTCCAACCAGAAGAATTCCGGCTTCCTGCCCGAGGAGCGCGCCTGGATGGACAGGGTGTTCGGCGAATACCGCTGGGTGGATGCATTCCGCATGCTCGAGCAGGAGCCCGATGCCTACACCTGGTGGTCGAACCGTGGCCGCGCCTGGGACAAGAACGTGGGCTGGCGTATCGACTATCACGTCGTTTCCACGGGGTTGGGGGACAAGGTTCGGCGCACAGAGATCTACAAGGATGAGCGATTTTCTGATCACGCGCCGCTGATCATGGATTACGATTGGCAGCATGGTGACTGACACCACAGCGGCCCTGGCCGACCAGTCGCGGGACTGGCGCTTCTATTGGCAAAAGAACGTCGTCGTCCTGTTCCTGCTGGGGTTCTCTGCCGGGCTGCCGTTCCTGCTCGTGTATTCGACGCTCTCGGCGTGGTTGAAAGACGCCGGGCTGCAGATGAGCACAATCAGCACGTTCGCCTGGCTCGGTTTCGCCTACAGCCTCAAGTTCGTCTGGGCACCGTTCATCGATTCGTTGCCCGTGCCGGGGTTGACCCGCCTGCTCGGGCGCCGCCGAAGCTGGCTGCTGGTGGCGCAGCTGGCGATCGCCGCCGCGCTGCTCCTGCTCGCGACGAGTGACCCGAGCGAGGCGATCGGGGTGTTCGCGATCATCGCCCTCGTTGTCGCCTTCTCGTCAGCGACGCAGGACATCGTGATCGATGCGTACCGGATCGAATGTGCGCCAAACGAGATGCAGGGAATCCTGGCGGCGGCCTACCAGTATGGCTACCGGCTTGCCTTGCTGGTCGCGGGTGCGGGCGCGCTGTACATCGCCCAGTACGGTTCCTGGCCGCTGGCCTACACGACGATGGCGGCCTTTATGGTGGTCGGAATAGGCACGACGCTCTGGTGTCGCGAGCCCGAGGTGGCGGGATTCGTGTCGTCCTACAATGGGCTGAGCGCCGTGGCCCGCCTCACCCACTGGTTCCGCCATGCCGTGGCCGATCCGTTCATCGATTTCTTCCAGCGCTTTGGGCGTTTCGCGCTGGTCATCATCGTGTTCATCCTGTGCTTCCGCCTCAGCGACTACGTGCTCGGCATCCTCGCCAACCCGTTCTACCTGGATATCGGTTTCAGCAAGGCGGAGATCGCCAGCGTCGCCAAGATCTATGGCGTCATCGTCTCGCTGGTCGGCGCCGGGGCAGGCGGCTGGGCTGTGATTCGCTTCGGCGTGGCGCGCTGCCTGATCATCGCCACGGTGCTGATCGCCAGCACCAACCTGTTTTTCGCGATGATGGTGAGTGTGGGCGCCGAGATCTGGATGCTGACGGTGACGATCAGCGCCGACAACTTCGCGATGGGTTTCGGCGGCACCGTGTTCATCGCCTACCTGTCGAGCCTGGTCAACCAGGAATTCACCGCAACGCAATACGCGCTGATGAGTTCGCTGATGGCGCTGCTGGGCAAGGCCACGGCGGGCTACTCGGGCAATGTGCAGGAGAGCCTCGGCTGGCTGGGCTTCTTCTTCTACGCCGCGGCGCTGGGCATTCCGGCGATCTTGCTGGCCTTTGTTGTTGCACGGCGGCACGACGCGCTGGTGGACAAGGCATGACCGGGACGGCCGAGATCGCCGTTGGCCCGCTGGATGAGCTCGGGGACCCGGGCTGCCGGGAGTTCACGATCGGCGAGGGCGACTGGCCGTTCACGGGTTTCGTCGTCAGGCAGGGCGACGAGATCTTCGCGTATCAGAATTCCTGCGCGCATGTCGGCCATCCGCTGAACTGGATGCCCGATGCGTTCCTGAGCAAGGATCGGAAATCGATTCAGTGCGCATCGCACGGGGCGCTCTACGAGATCGACACGGGCTTGTGCGTCAAGGGGCCGTGCGTCGGCAAGTCACTGCGGCCGGTGCAGGCCGAGGTTCGTAATGGCACGGTCTTCGTGACCGGCCCGACGAGTCTGTAAAGGCCCCTTCTACTCTTGCGATTCCTCGAGGAAGCTCAACGGGTCGTGGAACCCGCGCGGCATTTCTTCGTTATTGGATTCGATGTAATCGTCCGGGTCCATGTCGACCGAGCCGGACCAATCCTCAGGGGCCGGGACCTCCACGAGGAGCTGTTCGCTCCAGGCGTCGAGTTCGATTTCGTCGAGCGTGCCGTCGAACCACTGAACCTCGATGGTGTTGTCGTCTTCATCGACAGCAACGACCTCGAGCAGAGTCCCGTTGGGCCCGCGAAACCACGTGCCGATGGCGGGAAATGCGGTTGCCATGCTGGTTTCCTGAGTCTTCATGAGACTTATAGCACCTCTTCTACTTATAGAACATCCATCGGGACTCGCAACCCAAATTAAAGGGAGGGTGACCCAAATTTCCAACCGACCCGGGGTCGCTCGCCCCTGTTTAGACCCGGTCGAAACGCCAGTCCCAGATGCGGTGGCCGAGGCGCAGTCCGCGCCGCTCGAACTTGGTCACCGGCCTGTCCAGCGGCTGATCACCACCGTGCTCGCGGCGCTCGTCGCAGGTGAAACGGCCGGACCCGGCCATCGTCTCGTCGATGTGCTCGGCGTAGTTGGCCCAGTCCGTGGCGATATGCAGCGCGCCGCCGCTAATGAGCCGGTCGGCGCAGAGCTCGACGAACGAAGGCTGCAGTATGCGGCGCTTGTGATGGCGCTTCTTGGGCCAGGGGTCGGGAAAGTAGAGGTTGATGCGCGCAAGGGACGCTGGCGGGATCTGCCGGGTCAGCACGTCCAAGGCGTCGTGGGAGATCAGGCGCAGGTTACTGATGCCGGCGTCCCGGATGGCCAGCAGGCAATGGCCCACTCCCGGCTCGTGGACCTCGATGCCGATGAAGTCCTGCTCCGGGTGATCCGCGGCCTGCCGGACCAGGCTCTCGCCGTTGCCGAAGCCGATCTCCAGCACGCGGGGCGCGTGGCGGCCGAAGAGTGCGTCGAGGTCCAGCGCGGTGGCTGCGCAGTCCACGCCCCAGCGCGGCCACAGCTCGTCCAGCGCACGCTGCTGCGACGCCGTCAGCCTGCCGGCGCGCCGCACGAAGCTGCGGATGGGCCGCCGCTGCCTGCCGGGCTCGTCCTCTCGGTCGGCCATCAGCGGATGAAGACGATCGGGCTGGTCTTCTCGGGGTGACGTCCGCTCGTCGCGGAATAGAACGAACGAATCACCTCGAGGTCCGCCTCGCGGTCGCCCGTCAACGTGATCGCCGGCCCGAGCCCCAGCTGCTTGCGCTGGTAGTCGAAGAACCCGAGGATCACCGGCACGCTGGCGCCCTCCGCGATGCGGTAGAAGCCCGACTTCCAGCCCGGGGCCATGCTGCGCGTGCCTTCCGGAGCGAGCCCGAAGTAGAACTCCTCGGCCTCGTCAAAGGCGGCGACGGCCTCCTGGACGGAAGAGCCCGCACGCTTGCGGTCCAGCGGTATCGCGCCGAAGGCCTTGAGCAGGGCGCCGAGCGGGAACCAGAACATCGAGTCCTTGACGAAAAATTTCACCTTGAGACCGATCGCCGTGATGTAGACCAGCGCCCAGAAACCGTCCCAGTTGGACGTGTGAGGCGCCCCGATCAGCACCGCTTTGCGCACGGTCGGCAGTCCGCCGACGACCGTCCAGCCCCCTAGCCGGAGGAGGAATCTTGCGACGGGAGCCAGGATCACGATGCGCGCCTAATCGCGCTTGCCGGCCTCGGCCAGCAGCGTCGCCAGGTGGCGGAGGATGGCCGGGAGTTCGCGCAAAGTATCCCGCAGCAGCGGCAGCGATTCGCGCAGGTCGTCAATGACCGCCTTCGGCCCGAGCTGCTCGCTCATCCACTCCTTGAGCACCGGGTGCGCGGTCTCCCAGAGATCGAGCTGCGGGTAAAGCTGCCGCCCCAGCCCTTCGATATTGAACAGCGTCTTGTGCAGCAGGATCATCTGCGGCTGGATTTCGACATTGAATCGCTGGGCGACCCGGAAGAGCCGCATCAGGACCTGGGCGAAGGAAATCTCGGCCAGCGGCTTGTTGAAAATCGGTTCGCAGACGGTGCGCACGGCCGTCTCGAGTTGATCCACGCGCGTGCCCTCGGGCACCCACCCCGAGTCGATGTGCAGCTTGGCGATGCGGTGGTAGTCCCGGTCGAAGAAAGCCAGGAAATTATGGGCCAGGTACTTCTGGTCTTCCGGGCTTAGCGTGCCGACGATACCGAAATCGACGGCCGCGTACTTCGGCCGCTCGGGGTCCGTCACGATGACGAAGATGTTGCCGGGGTGCATGTCGGCGTGGAAGAAGTTGTGCCGGAACACCTGGGTGAAGAAGATCTCGACGCCGTTCTCGGCGAGGACGCGGATGTTGGCGCCGGACTCGCGCAGCGCATCCATGTCGCTGATCGGGATGCCGTAGATGCGCTCCTGCACCATCACCTCGGGGCGGCAGTAGTCCCAGTAGATCTCGGGGACGTACAGCATGTCCGAGCCCTCGAAGTTGCGCTTCAGCTGGGCCGTGTTGGCGGCCTCGCGCATCAGGTCGAGTTCGTCGATGATGGTCTGTTCGTACTCCGCAACGACCTCGAGGGGCTTGAGTCGCTTGCCGTGCTCCCAGTAACGGTCGGCGAGCCCGGCCAGCATGCGCAGCACGTCGAGGTCGCGGTTTATCTGCTCCAGCACCCCCGGCCGCAGCAGCTTGACGACGACCTCGGTGCCGTCGCGGAGCTGTGCCGTGTGTACCTGGGCGATCGACGCGGCCGCGAACGGCTCCCGGTCGAAGCGCTGGAACACCTCTTCTACGGGTTGACCGTAGGCCTCGTTGAGAATCGCGATCGCCTCCTCTGCGGGGAACGGCGGCACCATGTCCTGGAGCTTCGCGAGTTCGTCCGCGATGTCGGGCGGCAGCAGGTCGCGGCGTGTCGATATTGCCTGGCCGAACTTGACGAAGATCGGCCCGAGTTCCTCGAGCGCCAGCCGGATGCGCTCGCCCAGCGGGGCGGACATGTCGCGGTGTCGCGGCAGCGCGAGGAAAAAGAATCGCAGCGGCCGCAGCAGGTGGGTTTCCTTGACGAACTCGTCGAGCCCGTACTTGATGAGCACGCGCTGGATGCTCAACATGCGGCGTAGGGTTTTGCGCCGCGCCATGTTCAGTTCTCGGCCTCGAGACGCCTGAGCCTGGCCTCGGCGCGCGCGACGTCGTCGCGCAGCACGTTCAGCTCACGCTTGAAGCGATCGACCTCGTAGCGGCTGGGCAGATCGCGGCTCTCTTCCTGGAGGTATTCCCTGACATTCGCCTCGAGCGCGCTCTGCGCTTGCAGCGCCCAGTCACGAATGCCGCGCGCAAACTCACCGAGGCGATGGGCGGTGGCGTCGCCGACCAGCGATGACAGCTCTTCCTCGATGTCCGGCTTCGCATAGCCCAGCAGCGCCCGGAATGCATCGGCAACCGCGGCGCTGCCGGTAACCTCGAGCGACCCGTCGCGCAACTCCGCGTCGCCGCCGCCCCGGGCCACTTTCGCCAGTGTGACGAGCGAACCCGTGATGATTACGTCGGGTTCCTCGGGAATATCCCCGCAGAGCCGCACCACCTCGTCGTCGAAAGAGAAGCTCAGGCTGAGCGCCGTGTTGCGAACCCGTATCACGACGGACTTCCCGTCAAGTCGCGCACACAGCTCCCGCGCCGGCGTGGTCTCCGCGATATTGCGATTGAGGATCGTGGTAACCGGCCGGAACAGCGTTTCGAGAGGGTCCATGACCGTACCACCTACACGCGATAGCCGATGTGCAGTGCGACGATGCCACCCGTGAGATTCTGGTAGCGGCAGCGCTCGAACCCGGCTTCCTGCATCATCTGCTTGAGCGTTTCCTGGTCGGGATGCATGCGGATCGACTCCGCGAGGTACTGGTAGCTGTCCGCATCGCGCGCGACCACTTTGCCGAGCAGGGGCAGCACCTTGAAGGAGTAAAGGTCGTAGGCCGGCTTCAAAGCCTTCACGGGTTCCGAGAACTCCAGTATCAACGCCTTGCCGCCTGGTTTCAGAACGCGATGCATCGACCTGAGGGCCGCGTCCTTGTCAGTGACGTTGCGCAGGCCGAACGCGATCGTGATGCAGTCGAAACTTGCATCGGCAAACGGCAGCTTCTCGGCGTCTACCTGCGCGATGGACTGGTTGCCCGCGACGCCCGCATCGACGAGCCGGCGCCGGCCTTCGCTGAGCATCGCCATGTTGATGTCCGCGAGCACGACGTGGCCCTCGGGGCCCACCCGGGCCGCAAACCTGATGGCCAGGTCGCCGGTACCGCCCGCGAGGTCCAGCACGGCGTTGCCTGGGCGCACGGCGGCCTGGTCCACGGTGTGCCGCTTCCAGAGCCGGTGCATGCCTGCCGACATCAGGTCATTCATGACGTCGTAGCGGCTGGCTACGGAATCGAAGACGCCCCTGACCAGGTTGGCCTTTTCGGTGGCGGCCACCGTCTTGTAGCCGAAATGGGTGTTATCCGCCGGCATATCGGGCTTGTTCATGGCGTTGACTAGTCGGGCCTGCTGCGAGCATACCCCGCCGCCGCGAGGCGGTCGAGGTAGCGCTGCCAGTTCGTCTCCATGTTCTGACCCAGCTCGTACAGGTAGGTCCACGAGTACAGGCCCGTGTCGTGCCCGTCGTCGAAGACCAGGCGGATCGCGTAGTGCCCGACCGGGTCCATCGACGTGATCGCGACGCCTTCCTTGCCGACCTGCAGCGTCTCCTGGCCCGGCCCGTGTCCGACGACCTCGGCGCTCGGCGAATGTACCCGCAGGTATTCGAAGGAGTACTCGTACGAGCTACCGTCCTCGAATGTAATGACGAGCAGGCGGGATTTCTTGCGCAGCTTGATCTCGGTCGGGGTCATCAGAGTATGTACCGACTCAGGTCCTCGTTCTTCGAGAGTTCTGCCAGGTGCTCGTCGACATACTCCGCCGTGATCTCGAGGCGGGCGCCGCTCCTGTCCGAGGCCTCGAACGAGATCGTCTCCAGCAGCCGCTCTATCACGGTGTGCAGACGCCGGGCACCGATGTTCTCGGTTGATTCGTTGACATGGTAGGCAACCTCCGCGATGCGCCGAACGCCGCTCTCGGTGAACGTGACGCTGACGTCCTCAGTGGATAACAGCGCGCTGTATTGCAACGTCAGCGACGCATCCGGCTCCGTGAGGATCCTGACGAAGTCGTCTGTCGTCAGGGACTTCAGTTCGACGCGAATCGGGAAGCGGCCCTGCATCTCCGGTATCAGGTCGGAAGGCTTGGACACGTGAAACGCGCCCGAGGCGATGAACAGGATGTGGTCCGTCTTCACCATGCCGTACTTGGTGTTGATCGTCGAACCCTCGACGAGCGGCAGCAGGTCGCGCTGGACGCCTTCGCGGGACACGTCCGCGCCATGCGTTTCCGAACGCCGAGCCACCTTGTCGATCTCGTCGAGAAAGACGATCCCGTGTTGTTCGACCGCCTCGAGCGCCTGCGACTTGAGCTCTTCCTCGTCGAGCATCTTCGCGGCCTCCTCGTCGGTCAGCTGCCGCAACGCGTCCTTTACCTTCAGCTTGCGGGTCGCGCGCCGACTGCCGCCCAGGTTCTGGAACAGGCCCTGAAGCTGGCTGGTCATCTCCTCCATGCCGGGAGGCGCCATGATCTCGACACCGACGGGCATCGCCTGGATCTCGATTTCGATTTCCTTGTCGTCGAGCTGGTGCTCGCGCAGCATCTTGCGGAATTTCTGCCGCGTGTCGCTGTGCCTGTCGTCATCACCACCTGACGTGAAGCCGGCGCCGTGGGTCGGGGGCGGCAGCAGCGCGTCGAGCACGCGCTCTTCCGCGGCGTCTTCGGCCCGGTGCCGCAGCTTCGACATCGCCTCCTCGCGGATCATCTTGACCGCGACGTCCATAAGGTCGCGAATGATGCTGTCCACCTCGCGGCCGACGTAGCCGATCTCGGTGAACTTGGTTGCCTCGACCTTGATGAAGGGCGCCTTGGCCAGCCGCGCGAGGCGCCGCGAGATTTCTGTCTTGCCGACGCCGGTCGGGCCGATCATCAGGATGTTCTTCGGCGTGATCTCGCTGCGCAGCGGCTCGTCCACCTGCACGCGGCGCCAGCGATTGCGCAGGGCGATCGCCACCGCGCGCTTGGCTTCGTCCTGGCCGACGATGTGCTTGTCCAGTTCCTGGACGATCTCTCTCGGGGTCATCTGTGACATGTTCAGCTCGCCGGCAGCTCTTCGATTACGAGATTGCGGTTCGTGTAAACGCAGATGTCGGCGGCTATCTCGAGCGCCTTCTCGGCGATGTCGCGGGCGCCGAGGTCCGTGTTCTGCAGCAGCGCGAGCGCCGCTGCCTGCGCGAACGGGCCGCCCGAGCCGATTGCCATCAGGTCGTTCTCGGGCTCGATGACGTCGCCGTTGCCAGAGATGATGAAGGAGCTCTCTTCGTCGGCGACGCACAGCAGGGCCTCGAGCCGGCGCAGGCGCCGGTCCATACGCCAGTCCTTCGCGAGCTCGATAGCGGCGCGCGTCAGGTTGCCGTATTGCTCCAGCTTGCTCTCGAACAGTTCGAACAGCGTGAATGCGTCGGCCGTGCCGCCGGCGAAGCCGGCAATGACCCCGCCGCCAGCCAGCTTGCGGACCTTGCGGGCATTGCCCTTCATCACGGTGTTACCCATGCTGACCTGGCCGTCGCCAGCGATGGCAACCTTGCCGTCGCGACGCACCGAGACGATGGTCGTCCCTCGAAATTGCTCCATGATTAATTACCTTGCTGTGCGCGCTTGCGGGCGCGAGGTCCTGTATTCGATCGCGGCCACGGGCCGCTCCTACTCTTGTTGTTTCTTCCGCGCGCGCGGATGCGTTTTGTCGTATATCTGGGCCAAATGCTGGAAGTCAAGGTGAGTATAGACCTGGGTCGTCGAGATGTTGGCGTGGCCCAGCAGCTCCTGGACGCCGCGCAGGTCGTGGCTCGACTCGAGCAGGTGGGTCGCAAAGCTGTGCCGGAACAGGTGCGGAAACACGTTTGTGTCGATGCCCTGGCGCCTGGCCCAGTGCTTGACGCGTGCCTGCACCGAACGCGCGCTGAGGCGGCCGCCGCGGTTGCTCACGAATAGCGCCTTCTCGTCGGCGGCCGCGATCTCCTTCCGCGACCGCTGCCACTTCGCCAGCGCGGCGAGCGCCAGGCGGCCGACCGGCACGATGCGGTCCTTGTTGCCCTTGCCCGTGACGCGAACCGTCGCGTCCTGCATGTCGACGTCACCGCAGTCGAGGTCCGTGAGCTCGGAAAGCCTGAGCCCGGATGAATAGAGGAGCTCCAGGATCGCGCGGTCACGATCGACGAGAATTCCCTCGCCCGGGATGGCGAGCAGTCGCGCCATGCGATCCGCGTCCAGGTTGCCGGGCAGTCGCTTGCCGGCCTTCGGCGCGGAGACCGACACCACGGGATTGACCTTGACGTGTTTCTCGCGCAGCAGGTAGCGGAAAAAGGTCCGCGCCGCCGACAGCCGCCGCTGGATGCTTTTCGATGCCAGGCCACGCCGGTAGCTGGCCGCGGAATAGGCGCGGATGTGCTCACTATCGAGGTTGCGCCAGCGCTCGACACCCGCCTCATCACACCAGCTGGCCAGGGCCACGAGGTCCCGGCGGTAGTGTTTCCTTGTCAGGCCGGAAAGCCGCCGCTCTATCTCGAGGTGGCGGATGAACAGGTCGATCCAGCCTTTCTCGCTGTCGTTCACGGGGGCCCGGTGTCAGTAGCGCTTCAACGCCCCTGCAACGAGGTCGCCGACGCGCGCCAGGAAGTCGATGCTCTTGCCCGGGTGGAAGCGATCGGAATCGTTGCTGCCGATGGCGAGAAAGCCGATGTTCGACTTCTTGCCGAGCGGCACCAGCGCCATCGAGCCGATTTCGTCGGCATCGTCGTGAAACAGGAAGCTGCGCTGAGAATCCCGCGCCCGGCCGCAGCGCGGCGCGCTTCCCTCCAGGAAGGTCTCGAAGGGTTTGAGTTCGGCGGTGTCGCGCGGCAGGACCCTGAAGAATCGGCTGCGTTCGATGTCGTCGAAAAGCGTGGGATCGCCGAAGTGAATGAGCACGGACTGGTCGGCCCCGAAGCCGTTGCGCATGGCGCCCTCGACGGCGTTTATGCAGGCCTGCAGGTCCCTGGCGGCCAGCAGTTGCAGCGTCAGCTCGTGAATCTTCGCAGACAGCACATCGTTGTCGCGGGCGACATCGATCAACTCCTTGAGCTGGCGCTGCATCTTGAGCTCTTTCTGTCGGAGCCTGGACACCTGGCGCTCGACCAGCGACACGGTGCCGCCGGCGGCATGGGGCAATTCCAGGGAGTCGAGCAGCGCCGCGTTGTGTTCGAAGAAATCGGGATTGGCCTGCAGGTAATTCCTGACCGCCTCCTCGCTGATCGTGTCCTCGACAAATTCCGGCTTGCGTTGTGTACTCATAGGTCGATCGTTCCCTCGCTGATCAACTCAGCATTGCCTGTCAGCCAGACCGGTTCGCTCATTCCGCGCCAGCTTACCACGAGTTGCCCGCCGGGCAGGCGGACCGTCACTTCTCGGCCGAGTTTGCCGCGGCGTATGCCCGTCACGACGGCGGCGCATGCCCCGGTGCCACAGGCCAGCGTCTCGCCGACGCCGCGCTCGAATACCCTGAGGTCGATCGCCGACCGGTCCCGGACCGTCATGAAGCCGACGTTGGTGCGGGTGGGGAAGCGGGGGTGCGATTCGATCAGCGCGCCGACGCGCCCGACCTCGGCGGTCTCGATGTCGTCCACCTCGATGACGCAGTGCGGATTACCCATCGACACGCAGGCGACGGTGAAGTGCTCGGGGCCGGCCTCCAGCAGGTACTGGTCGGCACTGGCTTCGGCCTCGAACGGGATTCGGCCCGGCTCGAACTCGGGCGCTCCCATGTTGACCGTGACCTGGCCGTCGTCGAGCAACTCGGCCTCGATCGGGCCGGCCGGACTCTCGAGCACGTACCGGCGCTTGTCGTCATCCTCACGTGCGAGCATGCGGACCACGCAGCGGACGCCGTTGCCGCACTGCTCCACCTCGGTACCGTCGGCATTGAAAACCCGGTAGCTCGCGTCCATCGCCGGATTGCTCGCGGGGCCCACCCACATCAGCTGGTCGAACCCCGGCCCGGTGGCGTCACTGCCGAGCCGCCGCAGCGTGCCCGGGTCCGGCGGCTCCCGGCCGGTCAGCCGTTCGTCGACCACGACGATGCGGTTGCCGGCACCGTGCATTATCAGGAAAGCAAGCGACATGGACAGAGTCTAACAGCGGGCACGGCAGCGTATAGAAGGTCTCGGCAGGGTCGGATGGACATTTGAGTTCGGCGTCTGTAGTTTACATAAAACTCGAATTAACAAATGCCCTTGAGGAGAGGTCATGCGGCACATCATGGTATTGAATGCCAAGGGTGGCTGTGGGAAAAGCACCCTGGCGACGAACATCGCTGCGTATTTTGCCAACGAAGGCGCCAATGTGGCGCTTGCAGACTACGATCCCCAGCGCTCCAGTCTCGACTGGCTGGAGCGGCGGCCGGATGACCGTCCCACCATTCACGGTGTTGCCGCTTTCGACGGCGGTCTGCGGCATGTGCCACGCAACTGCGATATCGTCGTCAGCGACGCGCCGGCGCGCTCCCATGGCAAGGAGCTGACGGACCTCGTGAAGCATGCGGAGACGGTCGTGGTGCCGGTGCTGCCGTCGACCATCGACATGCAGGCCACGACGACCTTCCTGAAGGAACTGCAGAGCGTCGGCAAAGTGCAGCGGAAACAAGCCAAGGTCGGGGTGATCGCCAATCGTGTGCGGGACAACACGCTGATCTGGGACGAGCTGGACGAGTACCTGACCAAAGCCCGCGTGCCGTACGTCGCGGCGCTGCGCGAAGCGATGAACTACGTTCGCGCCTACTCCCGTGGTCTCGGCATCTTTGAGCTCCCCGAGTATCTCGCGTGGCCCGACTGGGACGAGTGGGAGCCGCTGACCGCGTGGCTGCGGAGCAAGCGCAGCCAGCCCTAAAAGCGCCAGCCATCAGACAATGTCCCGCGGGCGGAGCATTCATCTCCCTCATGTCTTGATCCCGCTTGACGGGAGCTCGCGGGGCTGCGCTTTACTTCGGTCGATAAACGCTCCACCCGCGGTTGCCCAAACGAGGGCTTATTAGTCGCGCTTGAGGCTTGCAGCGATGCCGTCGGCGGCGTCCGCGTACCGGGGCATCACGCCGAGTACATCGCGCATCTTTGTGGCGTCGATCCGACGCGACTCGCCGAGGAACGATAGCCGCATCGGTGAGAACTCGCGCTCGGCTTGTTCCCGGCTGATCACGGGCGGCTCGTCGAGCCCGCATTGCCGTGCGACCTCGTTCGCGAACCACGTCGCGCTGCGGTGGTCGCCGTCGTCGACGTTGTATATGCCGGCGGCGGTCGTCTCCGCCAACGCCGCTTCGCAGCAGCGCACGAGGTCATCCACGTGAATGCGGTTGCCGGGATTGGCGTCGGCCTCGCGGATGTTCGCGGCACCCGTCCGGATGCGCTCGACACCGAGTCGGCCGGGCCCGTAAATGCCGGGTACCCGCAGGATCACCAGGCGTACGCCATGGCGATCGCACCACGCCGCCGCCGCCTGCTCGGCGGCGACACGCAGGCGCGCGCGCCCTGACTGCGGGTTGACGGGCCGCTCCTCGCTCACCCGGTCTCCGCCGCAATCGCCATAGACGCCGGTCGTACTGATGTAAACGAAGCGCCGCGGAGCAGGATCGAGCATCCGGAGCAGGCGTTCGAGGCGCAGGTCGGTGTCGCGGCCGGGCGCTGGCGGCGCCGTGTAGAGCAGCGAGTAGCTCTCGGGAAGCTCTATCGGCAGCGTCTCGTCGCGGTCCAGGTCCAGCGTGTGAAGGGCTTGCCGAGCCTCGATGACGGTGCGGCTCAATCCGACAGCCCGGCCGGTCTCCTGGCGGTCGAGGAACCGCCGCCCGACGTAGCCGGTGCCGACGACGATCGCCGTCACAGGCCCTTCAGGACTGGTCGGATTCAAGGCGAGGAATATCCGGCGACGGCGTTTCGGCGACCATGCCGAGGCCTTCGCGGAACGCGTCGGCCGCGGCGTCGGTCTCGCCGAGCTGGTTCAGCAAGCGGCCGTAAACCTGGTAGGCCTCGGGCGTCGGCCGCAGGCTCAGGACGGTTTCGAGATAGCTGCGTGCCTTGCCCCACAGCTCGTTACGCAGGCACAGGCGGGCGGCGGCCAGCAGCAGGTCGGGGTCTTCCCCGTGTTTCGCAAGCCAGCCCTCGGCGCGCTTGAGCTGCTTCGTGATGTCCGGGCCCTCGACCAGGCCGTAAAGCCGTACCAGGGGTCCGCGCCACTCGGCCTTGAGGGCCGAGACGAGATCCTTTTCTGCTTTCTCGTGCAGGCCGACGCGCATGAGGTTCATGTAATACCCGTCGAGCAGCTCGACATTCCTGCGCAGATGCTTTTCGACGTTTTGCCATTCCTGGAGCACTGCGCCGCCGTCGGCGGCCGCGGCAAATCTCTCCCTGTGTACCCTGACCTGCCACTTGTCGATGGTCTCCTGCTTCACGCGGCTGTGCTTCTTCAGCCGGGGCAGTAAGGCAGCAAGATTGTCCCAGTCGCGAAGCTGGTAGTAGAGCCGGCCCAGCAGGGCGAGGGCGTAACCGTGGTCACGCGTGTTTTCCTCGATGCGGCGTAACGTGGCCAGCGCCTGCTCATACTGGTTGCGGTCCAGCTGCAGCTCCGCCTGTGTGAGCAGGACGGCATTGGCCGCTTCCGGCGTTTGTTCGTAGGCAAGCTTGAGCCACTCGTCGCGGCGGCTGTCCTGCCCCTGCAGGTGCGCAGCGCGCGCCGCCTGCAGGTAATTGAACAGCGGTGCATCACTTGTGCTGGCCGCACGGGCCAGCAATTTTTCGCCGCGCGAGAAGTTGCCTTCGGCGACTTCGATCATGCCGCGCGTCAGCCGCGCGCCCGCCCGGTTCGCACGGTAGCGGCCGGCCGCTTCGCCCAGCAGCCGGGGCGCCTGGATCAGCCGCCGGATCAGCCAGACGGCGAATACGAACAGAGCCGCCAGGCCGACCAGCGTCGGCACCGACATCTCGACCAGGTAGCCCCTAAAGCTGATGCTGACGTAGCCCGGATTGCCCAGCAGGAAGTGCGCGGCAAACGCCGCAACGATCAGAATCGTGACGACGGTCGCCGCGAATTTCATTGAGCCTGCTCGTTGAGTGCCTGGAATTGCCGCAGCCGTCGCAGCGACTCGGAAATGTCGGGCTTCTGGACGACGACCACACTGCCGCGGATCTCCTCGATGGTCTCCAGCGCGCTGGCGACCTGGGTCGTGCCGGTATCGAAATAGTCCTCGAGCCAGCCCGCGGCGTCCTCCAGGCTCTGCTCGAACACAGCCTGTTCGCCGCGCAGCACGGCGAGACGCGCAGCCTGCAGCTGCAGCGTGAGATTCGTCTTCAGGAAGTAAATGGCATCGGGCGTCATCAGGGGCGTGGCGTTGTCCCCCGGCCTCGAGACCCGCACCATCCCGGTCACGGCGTTTTTCACCGAGGCCCAGGCACGATCGACGCCGCTGAGGTCCGGGTCGACTTCGGCGCCGGCGTCCTCCGCGTCCGAGCTGATTTCACGCAGCGGCAGCGACGCCACGACGCGAGCCAGGCTGGCCAGCGTCAGCGTGATGCCTTCGATATCGGGGTTGCCCATGCCGTCGAGCGCGGCGAGTTCATCGGCGATAGCACGACGCACGTCCGTGAGCGCCGGGTCGCCGAGCTGCGCCACGCGTTCATCGGCCATCCTGAGAGCCTGCGCGGCGAGGAAGGGATTGGCGGCGAGCTGCAGCTGAGCGTTGGCGATCTGCATGTAGTGCTCTGCCTCGGCAAGCAGCCAGTCGTTACGCGCGCCGGCGGAGATGCCCTGCAGCGTCGACAGGGATTGCTCGATGTTCGCCATGCGCGGCGGCAGGGAATCGAAAAGCTGCATGCGCTCATCCATGTCCCGCTGCAACAGTTCGAGCTGGCCGGCAACGCCAGCGTCGACCGACTCGAGTTCCGCAATCGCTGCCTCGAGGCTGGCTATCGCACTCGTGGCCGTGTCGATGCGGTTCTGCAGCGAAGCAACCGAACTCGCATTTTCCTCGGCGTCGAGCTGGACGCCGCGGTCGAGGTAGATAGAGTAAAGCACGGCGAACAGGGCAAGGAATGCGACGAACAGGGCGAGCCCGCCGAGCCGGCTGCCCGGGCGCTTCACAGGCTCCGGAGCCGGGGCGCGGGGTTCAGCCTTCACCTCCGGCTCGGCCGCAGCCCGGGGCTCCGACTCGGTCTCGGGTTCCGGCTCCGGTTCGGTTTCCGGCCCTGGCCCGGTCTCGGGCGCCGTGTCCTCGTCGGCCGTCTCTTCCTCTGTCGCCAGTTCAGCTTCGGGTTTGTCTTTCTTGCTCATTCGGAGTATCCGCGAACGTGCTGCGCGATGGCGCGCACGATGTCCTTGGGGCTGGTCCCCGCCGCAAGCGCCGTCGGGATGCCCGTAAACTGCTTCGTCGCCTCTATTATCACACGTTCAGCAGGCGTCACCAGTAGGGTTTGACGCAGCCGGTCCCGGCAGGTTTCCGGCAGTATCGCGACCAGATTGACGAGCGTCTCGACGCTCATGACCGTGACGGCATCGACGTCGCCGGCAAGCCAGGCTTCTTCCAGCCTGCTTAGCGCTGCGGCATCCGGCTGTGGTGCGCGCCGGGAATAGACGGCCAGGTACTCGACCGTGGCGCCGCGCTTGCGCAGCGTTTCGGCCAGCAGCTCGCGGCCCGACTCGCCCCGAATGATCCTCACGACCTTGCCGGCGACGTCCTCGAACTCGGGTTCTGCGAGCAGGTGTTCACTGTCGAACCCGGCCTGCGGCCGGATGTTCACCTGGGCACCCGCTGCCTCGATTGCGGCCGCGGTTGCCGGGCCGACGGCGGCGATGCACGGAGCCACGGCATGCCCGAGGCCATATCGCACGGCATTGGCGCTCACGAAGATCGCTATGTCCGGATCGTGGAGACCGGCTGCCTCCGCCTCGATGGTCGCGGCGGCCAGCGGTGCGACCTCGATCGCCGGGAACCGTATCGCCCGCCCGCCGGCGGCCTCGATGGCCGCTACGAGCGGCTCCGCCTGGTGCTCGGGACGCGTCACGAGCACGCCGACACCGGCGAGCTCGCCCTCAACCATGGGCGCTTTCGAGTGCCGCCAGGATCTCGCCTGCACCCTGCTCCAGCAGGCGCCCGGCAAGCTGTTCACCGAGATGTTGCGCGTCGTCAGCTGCGCCGCTGACGGTGTCGCGGATCGACTCGCTGCCGTCGGGCATTGCGACCAGGGCCGTGACGGTCAGCGAGCCGCCCTCGATCGTCGCGAGCGTTGCCACGGGCGACTGGCAGCTGGCCTGCAGCGTCTTCGCGATGGCGCGTTCCGCCCTGGTCGTCAACGTGGTCGGTCCGTGGTTGAGCTTGTCGAGCACGTCACGCAAGTCCTGGCGTGATGCGAGGCACTCGATGCCGATGACGCCCTGTGCCGCGGCAGGCAGCATCTCGTCGGGATCGAACTGGCGGGCGATGTGCTGCTCGAGCCCCAGCCTTTCGAGGCCCGCCGCGGCGAGAATGATCGCATCGAATTCACCGGCCTCGAGCTTCGCGAGCCGCGTGTTGACATTGCCGCGCAGGGGTTCCACGACGACATCCGGGCGCATCAGCCTGAGCTGCGCCTGCCGCCGGAGACTGGAGCTGCCTATGCGGGCGCCTTGCGGCAGGTCGTCCAGGGAGGCAGCTTTCGTGCTGACGAAGGCATCGGCGTGGTTGGCGCGCTCGAGCACCGCGGCAATGCAGAATCCGCCGGGCATCTCGGCCGGGACGTCTTTCATGGAGTGGACGGCGATGTCGGCATCGCCTGCCTGCATCGCGACCTCCAGCTCCTTGATGAAGAGGCCCTTGCCGCCGATCTTCTGCAGGCTGCGATCGAGAATCTCGTCTCCGCGGGTCGACAGCGGCACCAGCTCGACGGTTCCGACATCGGGCAGCTCTTTCAACAAGGCCGCGACGTGTTCCGCCTGCCACAGCGCCAGCGCACTCTTGCGCGTTGCGATGCGAATATCCAATCCGTTTATCCTCCTCTGAGCCGCCGTTTCACATCGGCGACGTGCCGGCGGCTGATTATCAGGGTATCCGTCGTATCTTTCGAGCCGGCGCGCAGCACGACGCGGGTCTTGCCGTCCGCCTGTTTCTCCAGCTTGTCGATCTCCGATACCCGGACGAGCGCGCCGCGATGAATACGGACGAACTCCTCCGCGAATTCCTCCTCGAGCGATTTTAGCGAGTCGTCGATCAGGTTCTGCCCGCCCTGGTGATGGACGTTGGTGTATTTCTGGTCCGCGACGAAGCAGCGGACCTGGCCGATCGGGATCAGCCGCAGCTCGCCTTTGACGCGCGCACAAACGTGGCGGCGGCGGCTGGCCATGTCAGGGTCGCTGCTGAGCTCTGCCAGCGCGCTTGCAGCGAGTCGCTGCGCGTGCTCCAGCGCACGCTCGAGACGTTCGCGGCGCACCGGCTTGAGTACGTAGCCGATCGCCCGCGCATCGAAGGCGTCGATCGCGTACTCGTTATAGGCGGTGGCGAACACCACGGCCGGCGGCTCGCGCATGGCATTGAGATGGTGCGCCGTCTCGATCCCGTCCATGCCGGGCATGCGGATGTCGAGCAGCACGACGTCGGGGTTGAGTTCCGTTGCCAGCGCAAGGGCTTCCTCACCGTTGCCGGCTTCGCCGACGACGTCGTGTCCTCCAAGGTCGTCGACGAGCTGCCGCAGCCTGTCGCGAGCCGGCTTCTCGTCGTCGACGATCAGGATTCTCACGCGGTTCGCTCTTCGTGCGGGAAGCGCAGTTTCACGGCGAAGCTTCCGTCGCCGTCATCGACCTCGACCGTGCCCCGGTGACCGTAAGCCAGCTCGAAGCGTTGACGGATATTATCCATTGCCATGCGATTGCCGCTTTTCGCGCGCCGCTCGCCCACCGCGACAGGATTCGAGATGGTCATCTCGAGGTACCTGTCGTCGCGCTTTCCGGTAACGCTGACCTCGCCGCCATCGGGTAGCAGCTCGATGCCGTGGTAGATGGCGTTCTCCAGCAGCGGCTGGATGACCAGGCTGGGGATCAGTGCGCGCATCGGCAGCGCCTCGACATCCCAGCGCACCTTCAGGCGGTCGCCCAGCCGCAGTTTCTCGATGCGCTGGTAGATGGCGGCCACCTCGAGTTCTTCCTTCAGGGTTGTGCGGTCGCCCGACCCGCCGAGGTTCGCCCGCAAGAGGTCGGAGAGGTCCTCGACGGCCTCCTCCGCCTGGCGCGGGTCGGAGCGCGTGAGCGACGCGATCGTGTTCATGCTGTTGAAAAGGAAGTGGGGCCGGATCAGGGCCTGCAGGGCGCTGATGCGGGCCTGAGCTTCCAGCACGATGCTGCGCCGCCACTCGCTGGACACGTAGAGGTAGCGCATGGCCAGCGCGATCACGATGGAACTGATGGCAAAGGTCCTGAGAATGAACGGCGCGTGTGAATCCCCGATCCTGATGAAGTCGGGGAAGAACCACGACAGCTGGAACACGAGCTCCGCCAGCCCCAGGCACAGTACCTCGAGCACGAAAAAGCTCAGCACGAACGCGCGGGTCTTGCCCGCACTCTCGAGCCGGCTGCGGAACAGGCACATCACGGCGCAGCTCAGGATTGCGAGCCACTGGATGAACAGGGAGTTGCGGGCAAGCTCGACGAGAAACAGCCCCGGTGACTCGTGTGCTGCCAGCGTGAGCACAATCGCGACCAGCTCGGCGATGAGCACCACGACGAGGACGGTGCCGGCGGCACAGAAGTCCGGCAGATACGCCTGTGCATCGCGGCTGCCGGTTTCCGATTCTGCGCTCATCCGTTTCATTCCACGAGAGTTACAGCGGCGATTGTACCGCGCCGCTGCCGAGGTGGGTGGGAGCTTTGTCAGCGGAAGTAATGCGCGGTGCAGCGAACCACGGAGTCAAAGATAGTCGCAGGCTTTCGCGATCGAAACGGGTCAAGCTCCGCAGTATTCCTTGATTTGCTCTTCGACTCGTGCGCGTGCGGCGAGCGTCTGCTCCTCGTCGAGGTAGACCCGCTCGCCGTTGTCGTCTTCCTTGTACAGACGTTGCGACTGCAGGTAGCGCTCGAGACGAGCGCGGTATCTCTGGCACTGTTCCTGACGCTGCTGCTGTTCGGCGCGCAGATCTTCCTCACTCATCGCGGGCGGGGCTTCCGATGCGACCTGGGCGGCAGCGGCCCGCTCTTCGCGGCGCTGCTGGACGCGGGCCTGGACGGCCGCGTTGTCTGTCCTCGCAGTGAAAATGTCGAGGCGGGTCTCGTCAGGCTGCCCGGTGGGACGATCGACGTATTGGACGTTGCCTTCCTCGTCGACCCACTTGTAGATCTCGCTCGCGACGACCACTCCCGAGGCAAGCAGGGCGGCGATCGAAACGACGAGTAGCTGTCGAAGTCGTGTCATAACGCGGCATCCAGCAAGTCATTGAACGATAATGCATTAAAGCATGCCGGGACCGCACATGCTGTGATTGCCATCACAGCGTATTTTGAGCAATCGGGCAGCAACCCGGCAGCACAAAAAAGCGGGCCCGAAGGCCCGCTAACACACTGATTTATAGGGGAGTTAAGGGGAATCAGTGCAAAATCGCGGCCCGCGAACCCGGACTTATGCAAAGTCCGCGGGCCAGGTACCCTCCCTTACTCGGCCGGCTTGAACTCGGGGTAGGCCTCGAGGCCACACTCCGACAGGTCCACGCCCTCGTACTCCTCTTCCTCGGAGACACGGATGCCGATGACCGACTTGATGACGAACCAGGCAATCAGGCTCGTGACGAAAACCCAGGCGAAGATCGCGGCGATGCCGATCAGCTGCCACAGCAGCGACGCGTCGGGGTTCGTGAACGTGACCGCGATCAGGCCCCAGATGCCGACCACGCCGTGCACCGAGATGGCGCCGACCGGGTCATCGATCCTGAGCTTGTCGAGCGCCACGATCGAGGCGACAACCAGCACGCCGCCGATGGCGCCAATGAGGGTCGCTTCAATCGGCGCCGGCGTCAGCGGCTCCGCCGTGATTGCGACGAGGCCGGCCAGCGCACCGTTCAGCGCCATCGTGAGATCCGCCTTGCCGAACCAGAGGCGCGACAGCAACAGTGCGAAGACGAGTCCGCCTGCGGCGGCCATGTTCGTATTGACGAAGATCAGCGCAACGGCGTTGGCGTTGTCGACACCGCTTACCTGCAGCTGTGAGCCACCGTTGAAGCCGAACCAGCCGAGCCACAGGATCAGCGTGCCAATCGCGGCGAGCGGCAGGTTGGCGCCGGGGATGGCGTTGACCTGACCGCGGGGTCCGTACTTGCCTTTGCGCGGGCCGAGCAGCAGGACGCCTGCCAGCGCTGCTGCCGCGCCGCACATGTGCACGACGCCCGAGCCGGCGAAGTCGAGGAAGCCACCGGCATCCAGCCAGCCGGCTCCCCACTTCCAGTAGCCCTGGATCGGGTAGATGAACCCGGTAAGGATGACGGCGAACAGGAAAAACGACCACAGCTTCATACGCTCGGCGACGGCGCCCGAGACGATCGACATCGCCGTAGCAACGAAGACGACCTGGAAGAAGAAATCCGACAGGCCCGAGTAGTACGAATCGCCAGCGAGCACGCTGGCAACATCGGCATCGTCCTTCCCGAGCACCCCGCTGCCGAGCTGGAAGAAGCCGCCCGCGAAATCGTCGCCCGGGTACATGATCGTGTAGCCGCACAGCATGTACATGATGCAGGCGATCGAGTACAGGCCGACGTTCTTGGTAAGGATCTCGGCCGTGTTCTTGGCCCGCACGAGGCCGGATTCCAGCATCGTGAAGCCCGCGGCCATCCACATGACCAGCGCGCCGCAGACGAGGAAATAGAAGGTGTCCAGGGCGTAGGCCAGCTCACTGACCTGCCCGGCTAGAGTTGTTACTTCATCCACGAGAAGTTCCTCCCTCTAATTCGTGTATTCAAACCGCTTCGGCGCCGGTCTCGCCGGTGCGAATGCGGATGGCCTCAAGGAGCTCGGAGACGAAAATCTTGCCGTCACCGATCTTGCCCGTACGGGCGGAGTTGGCGATCGCCTCGACGACCTGGTCGGCCACGTCGTCGGCAACCGCCAGCTCGATTTTCGCCTTGGGCAGGAAGTCGACGACGTACTCGGCGCCGCGATACAACTCGGTGTGTCCGCGCTGGCGGCCGAAGCCCTTGACCTCGGTGACCGTAATGCCCTGGATGCCGATGTCGGCAACGGCCTGCCGGACATCGTCGAGCTTGAACGGCTTGATGATCGCGGTGATCATTTTCATTGCGTTTCCCCTCTAGAAAATGCGAGGGCGGCCGCGCGCGGCCGCCCCGGTGAAGTGGCTATAGATCGAATGCCTTGCCGACCGTGAACACGATGGCTTCGTCATCTTCGCCAATCAGGTCCTCGTTGGAAAAAATCAACGAGACGCCGAGGTCGATGTCCGAAACGGCCGTGCCGTAACCGAGTTCGACATACTCGCCTTCGAAGTCCCGGGAGAAGCCGGCAAATTTGCCGTAGAAGCCATTCCTCTCCGCGGTCAGCGCGTAGTACGTGTAGTCCAGGGTCGGCCCATCGAAGTTGTCGTACTCACCCACGGCGACGTCGACAGAAAAGATGCCGAAGCCGGCGCCGAGGTTGATCTCCTGGTAGGTGTCGTCGAAGTCACCGGTGTAGAAGTAACCGGTGTAGCCGACGCTGAGATCCACTTCGCCGACGGTTGTGCCGTAGCCGAAATAGCCGTCGACCTCCAGGCCGTCGCCGACGTCGGCCGCCCACGTGCCTGCGTAGAACCCGCCCTTCTGGAAATCGATGCCGCCATTGGCCGACGTGCTTTCCTGGAATATGCCGCGGTAGTAGTACTCGCTCGCGAATCCGAGGTTGGCGGACCATTCTGCCTGCGCGAGTCCGCAGGCCAGCAGCAGGGCCCCGACGAGGCCGGTCTTGAAAATGGATTTCATGGTCTTGCTCCCGTGTAGTTTTGGTTGAAGGTTGTTACGGGACAAAGAGCAGCATTCGTGCCAGTTTTGAAAAAATGCCCGAAAACAACCGCTTAACAACGGGGGTCGAAAGCGCATGCACCGGTTCGGTGCAGCACTCGGCGCCCCTGCCCCGTTGTGGTGACCGCCGCCGCCAATCGGGGCTTTATGGCGGAAATCCGGGCTGGTGTTTTGCCCGGTGCTGCGGTATCAAGCGCTCATGAGCGACAAATCCATCGAAGACCTGGCGAGAAAGCTTGTCGAATCCTTGCCCGAGGGGCTGCGCGCGGTGCGCGCGGACGTCGAGACCAATTTCCGGTCCGTCCTGAAGTCGGGGCTGTCACGGCTCGACCTCGTCACGCGCGAAGAGTTCGAGGTTCAGGAAGCCGTGCTGGCAAAGACCCGCGAAAAGCTCGAGGCTCTCGAGCAACGACTCAAAGAGCTTGAAGACACTTAGGTAGGAGCGCCCCGTGGGCGCGATCACGGCCAAGGAGGGCCCAGTGAGTCTCGCCATTGTGCAAAGCAGGGCGCAGCTCGGCATCGATGCGCCGCCCGTCACGGTCGAGGTTTTCCTGTCCGGCGGCCTGCCGTCGTTCTCCATCGTCGGCATGGCCGAGACCGCGGTCCGCGAGAGCAAGGACCGGGTTCGCAGCGCGCTGCTGACGGCCGGCTTTCGCTTCCCGCAGGAACGCATCACCGTCAGCCTCGGCCCCGCCGACATGAAGAAAACCGGCGGCCGATTCGACCTCGCCATCGCGCTGGGCATTCTTGCGGCCAGTCGCCACATTCCGGCAGTCGCCCCGGAGGGTGTCGAGTTTTACGGCGAGCTGGGGCTGAATGGCGAACTCCGCCCGGTGCCCGGTGTGTTGACCGCGGCCTTGCAGGCGCGTGGTGTGGGCCACAGCCTGGTCGTGCCGCGCCAGAACGGCACGGAAGCGGCAATCGCAGGGGCGAAGGTTCATGCTGCGGCCTCACTGCTCGAGGTCACGGCCCACCTGCTCGGGAATGAGGTGCTCGAGTGTCTGCCGCCGCTCGATCCGCCGATCGGGACCGGTGAGTTTCCGGACCTCGCCGACGTGCGCGGTCAGGACCGGGCCAGGCGGGCGCTGGAGATTGCGGCGGCGGGAGGCCACAACCTGCTGTTCATCGGGCCGCCGGGTACCGGCAAGAGCATGCTCGCCCGGCGCATGCCGGGCATCCTGCCGCCGATGAGCGCCGCCGAGTCGCTCGAAACGGCGGCTATCGACTCGGTGCTGGGCAGGCCGCTCGACCTCGACGGCTGGCGCCGGCGGCCGTTCCGCGCGCCACACCACACCGCGTCGGCGGCGGCCATCGTCGGCGGCGGCGCCGGCCCGGCTCCAGGCGAGATCTCGCGCGCCCACAACGGCGTGCTGTTCCTCGACGAGCTGCCCGAGTTCAGTCGCAACGTGCTGGAAGTGCTGCGGGAGCCGCTCGAGACGGGCACGATCGCGATCGCCCGCGCCAGCCGGCAGGCTGAATTCGCGGCCGGGTTCCAGCTAATCGCCGCGATGAATCCCTGCCCCTGCGGTTACCTCGGGGACCCGCAGGGCGACTGCGGCTGCAGCGCGGAACGTGTGGCGACCTACCGCGGCAAATTATCGGGACCTTTGATCGATCGCATTGATCTGCACGTCGAGGTCGGCCGCCCGGACCGCGACACCTTGCGCCCTGACGCGCCAGCCGGCGAGTCGAGCGCGGCCGTCGCCAAACGCGTCATTGACGCGCGGGATCGGCAGCTGGGTCGGTCGGGCGTGTGCAACGCCAAACTCGAGGGCGAGCGTCTCGATGCGTGCTGCCGCCTCGACGAACCCGGCCTCGCGATGCTCGAGGCGGCGGCCGACCGCTTCAACCTGTCGGCACGAGCGTATCAGCGCGTGCGCCGCGTGGCGCGGACCATCGCGGACCTGGCGAAGGCCGACACGATTGAGCCCAGGCACCTCGCCGAGGCGCTGACGATGCGGCAGCTGGATCGGCGCAGGACTACTGCGATTCGCTGACCATGTAGTCGACGGCGCTCTGGACCTCTTCATCCGACAGGTCCATCCGGCCGCCTTTGGCAAGCATCGGCGTGACGGCGTCGCCGTCGAAACCGTTGATGGCATGGTCGTAAAGCACGTCGATGCCCTGGGCGATGCGCGCGGTCCACGCAGCGGTGTCCCCGGTCACCGGTGCGCCGCCGACGCCCGCGCCATGGCAGGCGTTACAGGCGCTGTTGTAGACCTGCGGCCCCGTCATGACCGTCGCGACCGGCTCGGGCTCTGCCACCACTTCCACGGTGGGCGCGGCGGCGTGTCGCTCTTCGCCGGGCAGGTAGACCTCTCCGACAGGCTTGATGCGGCCGGCCACGGCAGCCTGGTACTCGGCCGTGTCACGCGTGTAGACCTCCTGCGTCCTTTCCGTCATTTCCATGGCCAGCACGAAAAGGCCCAGCGCAACGGCGGCGAGGATGCCGATCACTAGGGAATACAAATCGAAAAACTTCTGGTCCCGACTCAATTTATTGCTCCGGAGATGTCCGTCATGCGCCCGCGGGCCGGGAAGCCCGGCCGGAGGCGCGAAATTATATTACATGGTCAACGCGAGCGCGATGGCGGTATAGAGCACGATCGAGAAGCCGGCGGCGGTCATCGCGATCGGCAGCTGCGTCACGACGTGGTCCATCAGGTCGGAGCCGCAGGCCAGCGACGACAGCACCGTGGTGTCCGAGATCGGCGAGCACTGGTCGCCGAACACCGCGCCGCCCATGATGGCGCCGAACGCCAGGGTCACGTAGAGCGGATCGGCCGATATGGCGTAAGCGAGCGGCAGCGCGATCGGGAACACGACGGCGTAAGTGCCCCAGGAAGAGCCCACCGAGAACGAGACGATCATGCAGGTGATCATCAGTATGCCCGGCAGGATGAACGGCGCCGCTGACAGGATGCCGCCGGTCACGTCGATGACGTAGGCCGAGGCGCCGAGCGCGTCGGAGACGGCGCCGAGCGTGACCGCGAGGCCCAGGATGATCGCACCGATCGTCACGCCCTTGATGCCCGTGACGAGGCCGTCGAAAGCGTCCGTGAGGGTCATGCCCCTTACGACGGAAAGCACGACGCTGCTGATGAGCGCCAGGCCGAAGGCCTCCTCGATCATCAGCTCGCCGACGATAATCCACGGGATGCTCGCGAGGCTGATCAGGACAATGATCGGCACGAAGAAATCGACAAGTGACGGCTGGTAGCCGGCGGCGACCCGAACCGAGGTCAGTTCCCTCGCCGCAACGGGCTCGGCATTCGGCGCATCGAGTTCCCCGGTTTCGCGGGCGCGGCGCTGGGCCGCGCGCATTGTCTTGCCCACGAACGGCAGCTTGTCCAGCGCGAAGAGCAAGGTAAACGCGACGGCAAGGATCCCGTAGAAATTGAACGGGATCGCACCGAGGAACCAGCCGATCGCCGCCGCTTCGTCGGCGATGAAAGGGCTCGTCGACGGGATGACGATGAGCCCGGCGATATACAGCGGCCAGGCGTTGAACGGGATGATGGTCGCGACGGGCGAGGCGGTCGAGTCGACGACGTAGGCGAGTTCCTCGTGGGCGACCTTTTCGCGGTCTGCGACCGGGCGCACCGTCGTGCCCGTCAGGATCGTGCTGATCGTGCCGCCCTGGTGGAAGATCACGCCCATGACCCACGCGAAGACCAGGGCCGAGCGCCGCGTCCTGACGAAGTGGTCCGACACGTACTGTGCGAAATGCAACGCCCCGCCGTTCCGGTTCCACATGCCGAGCAGCCCGCCCAGGGCCCAGAGGTACACGAGCAGGATGACGGCGTAGCGCTCCGAGCCGACACTCGGGATCAGGTAGGACTGGATGATGTTGTACTCGGTGGTGACGAGCCCGCCGAGCAACACGCCCATGAAAAGCGCAAGGATGACGTTACGGGTCAAGAAGCAGATGATCAGCGTGGACAGCGCGGGCACCAGGGACAGGAAACCGTAATGGCCGCGTGCCTCGATCCCGCCCGGGTCGAGGTTCGAACCCGACCACGCCACGACCGCGCAAAGGACGATCAGGAGCAGCCATAAATAACGGCGCAGCGGTTCGAGCAGGTTCACGTCAGTAGCCCTGGACCAGCATCAGTCGCATCAACTCCTCCGCGAAAATGACAGCCGCCGCCTGCAGTGCCTCGCGATCGGTTTCGTCGCCGGCCTCGAAAGTGACGGCCGGAATGCCGTAGCGCGCGTAAATATAGTTCTTGGCGACGGCCGGGTTCTCGGTCGGCGACTCTTCATTGGTGAAAGGGTAGTCCGAGACCTTCGGCTCCGCGTTGCCGAGCCAGGTGCGCGTGAAGTCCGGCGGTTCGGTCGGCTCCTGTTGCGCGTAGAAGGTGTTCCTGTCCGTCGAATGGAAGTCGACGAACATGCGCAAGCTGGCCCCGCCGGCATCGAACTCGTCGAGAAGGCCAGCGACCAGCTGGGTCTCGGGCTGCGTGAACGGCCCCCAGTCGCGGTTGATGTCGAGGCTTCCGCGGTTGTGGCGCCAGTGACCCGCCACGACCCCGTCCGGGTTCATGAGGGGAATGGCGATCACCCTGAAGCGCTCACGAAACTGCTCTGCCAGCCCGCTGTCGCCGAACACGGTCTCGGTGAACGCAAAGAAAGCAACAGCGCCGGATACCTCCGGCGGATGTTGCCGCCCGATCATCAGCAATACCTCCTTCGACTCCGCGTTGCTGTCGAATGCGTGGATCGCCCGGCCTTCGAGCGACTTGCCGAGCTCGTACATCGGGATGCCGGTCGTGGCCGCCACTTTCCTGTTCCAGGCGTCATAGACGATCGGCGTGATGAACTCCTGAGCCGACACGAACACGGCCTCCCCGGTCAGCGGGATGACCAAGTCCGCGCGCAGGCTATCGTCCGCCACCGTCACGCTGTCTTCGGGGAGGCGCTGCCAGTTCTGCCCGTCGGCGCTGATCTTGGGCCAGTAGCGATGCGAGCCGCCTGCGTAGCTCAGCGTCACGGTCGCGGTACCGGCCGCAGACGGCGCGATGCGAAACGCGAACCACGGGCTGTTGTTGATCTTGCCCTCGTCCTCGGGACGGATGTCGAGCTGCACGTGGTTCGGCGCCAGCACGGTACAGGCGCCGCGCCGGGCACCGGTGAAGTCGTCGGTCACGGTGAAGCCATCGGCAACGCACGGGTCGCCCACCGGGAACGTGGGCTGCAAACCGCAGGCAGCGAGCAATAATGCCGCGCTGAGCGGCAGGACTCGCCGCAGGATATCGATACTCATCTAGTGCTTCCGTTCCGGGCCGGCCATGGCTTGCGCCGCGTCGAAGGAGGAGGCGCAGGCCAGCGTCCATCCCAGTGTGCCATGGCCCGTGTTGGTGAACAGCCCGGGCACGCGCGTCGGGCCGACGCGTGGCCGCCCGTCCGGTGTCATCGGCCGAAACCCGCCCCAGCGCTGCGCGTCCGGCACATCGTAGTTCGCGGCTTCCGGCGCGAATGACCGCGCGAGATCGAGCAGGTCCTGGGTGCGCCTTTCGTCGGCCGACTTGTCGAAGCCCGCGAAGTCGGCGAAGCCGGCAATGCGCACGGAGCCGTTGATGCGGCTGTAGACCATCTTGTATTTCAGTGCCGTGACGCTGACTGACGGTGCCGCGCTTCCCGGGGGCAGCGTGACGCTGTAGCCTCGGACCGGGTAGATCTTCGGGTTCACGCCCGCCGAGCGCAGGATCGGGTTGCTCCACGCGCCCATGCAGACGCAGATCGCGTCCGCCGTCTCGGTGTCGTCGCCGAGCCGAACGCCGACGGCGCGGCCCCTGTCGAGGACCAGCTCGCCGACGGCGGTGTTCATCCGGAACGTCACGTCGGCCGAGGCCTCGAGCCAGCGCCTCAGCCCGACGGCAAACGACTTCGAGTCGGCGACCTCGTCATGCCTCGAGTAAATCGCGGCCACTGTCGAAGCGTCCATGCGCGCGACGGCCGGCTCCAGTCGAACCGCCTCGTCAACCGAGACCACCGTCGCGTCGGAACCGTAGCCGCTCTTCAATCGTGTTGCTTCCTCAGCGTCCCGCACTTCCTCCTCGTCGCTCAGCAGGACGAGCTTGCCGGCCGGCCGCAGGCCGAACTCGATGTTGGTTGCCCCGCACAGCTTTTCCATGAGCTTCGCCGAGCGCAACGCTGTTTCGAGGACCGCGAGCGTATTAGCCTCGGCCCTGCGCGTCGTGCACTGGGCGAGAAAACTCAGCCCCCAGGGAACCAGGTGCGGCTCGAGCCGGACTCGCCACCCCGGCTGGCGGCCGAAAAACAGGCCGGGCAGTTTCGGGAGAAAGGACGGCCGTGCCAGCGCATCGGTGAAGGTGTAGGAGAGCTGGCCGCCGTTGGCATAGCTGGCCTCGTCCGCGACCTCGCCCGCGCGGTCCACGACCGTGACGCGGCAACCGTGTTGCGAGAGGTAATACGCGGTCGTGACCCCGACGACGCCGGCACCGAGCACCAGTGCATGCATGAGCATTCTCTTGCGGAACTTGCGCTCGATACTAGCCAGCGGCCGGGCAGGCCCACCAATGATCATTGTTCGGGCAGCTATAACTCCCGGCTATATGGTTTCAGTGCTTGGTGAGAAAGGCCTTGAGCACCTTGCCGAGATGCTTGATGAACCGGTTGGCGCCGAGCGACAGCGGCATGCTGTCGAGGTGCAGCGCATTGACGTCGAACCTCAGGGCGGGGCGAAGCGGAATCCTGCGCACATTGCCGGCGGGCCCCGAGCGCGCCGTCACGTCATCGGCAATCGTCACGCCGACGCCCTGCGCAACCAGTTCCCGCGCGACGTGGTAGGTCTCGCTCCAGGCCACGATGTCGAGATTCGCGCCCTG
>JBFFSI010000008.1:0-56526 GCA_041572475.1 Woeseiaceae bacterium | reverse complement strand
GGCGACGAGCTGCCGTACAACCCCGAGGACCGCTGGTTCGCCTCGTTCACGCAGGAGTTCGGGCTCGGCGCGAACACGTCGGGCTACGTCCGCCTGGAGTACAGCCGCGGCTCGAGCCAGTTCACGGATGGCGACAACGATCCGCTGCAGTTCCAGGATGGCTACGAGATCATGAATGCGAGGCTCGGCTTCAACTTCGACAACATCAACTCGAGCCTGGTGTTCTGGGGCCGCAACATCACGGATGACCGGCACTACCACGGCGGTTTCGATATCCCGTTCTCGTATGACAAGGTCATGTCGTACCCGTCGGAACCGGCCACCTGGGGTGTGACCTTCCGCAAGAACTTCGACTGATCGGCGCCGTTTCACCACGGGGCGGCGGGCCAAGCCTGCCGCCCCTTTTTTATCGACACAGATGAACAAACGTACTCTCAAAGTCGGACTCGCCCAGATCGCGCCGGTCTGGCTCCAGCGCGATGCCACGATTGCAAAGGTCGCGGAATGGATCGGCAAAGCGGCGGACCACGACTGTGACCTCGTCGTGTTCGGCGAGGCGCTGATTCCCGGCTACCCGTTCTGGGTCGAGCGCACGGACGGCGCGCGCTTCGAGTCGGACCTGCAAAAGAAGCTCTACGCGCATTACGTCGAGCAGGCCGTGACGATCGAGGCCGGCGACCTGGACCCGCTCCGCAAGGCGGCAGAGAAACACGAGATCGCCGTCTACGTCGGCACGCTGGAGCGCGCGGCGAACCGCGGCGGCCACAGCGTCTATTGCTCGATGGTCTATATCGACGCCTCGGGCAAGATCGGCTCGGTGCACCGCAAGCTCATGCCCACGCACGAAGAGCGGCTCGTCTGGGCCATAGGCGACGGCCACGGGCTGAGGACCCATGCCCTCGGGCCGTTCACGGTGGGTGGCCTCAACTGCTGGGAAAACTGGCTGCCGCTGGCGCGCGCGGCACTCTATGGCCAGGGGGAAGACCTGCACGTCGCGATCTGGCCGGGCAGCCTGCGCAACACCGAGGAAATCACGCGTTTCATCGCGAAGGAGAGCCGCTCCTTCGTCGTCTCCGTCAGCGGCCTGATGCGCCGCGAAGACATCTCGGCGGAGCTGCCGATGGCCGACGTGCTGCTCGAGACCGCTGGCGACGTCATGGCCAACGGCGGCTCATGTGTCGCAGCACCTACCGGCAAGTGGGTCCTGGAGCCCGAGACGGGCGTCGAGTCGCTCAGGGTCGCCGAACTCGACCACGACCTCGTCCTCGAGGAGCGCCACAGCCTGGATCCGGCGGGCCATTATTCGCGCCCCGACGTCACCCGCCTGGTCGTCGACCGCAAGCGACAGGCAACCACCGAATTCGAGGACTAGGATCAAGACATGGAAATGACCTCCCTCCTTGCCCTCGCCGTGCTCGCAGCGGTCGCGCCGGCCGGTGCAGAGCTGCCCGACGGCTACTGGCCCGTCGAACGCTCACAGCCGATCCTCGACGCGACGCTCGAGGTCACGCTGGATCCGGACCTCAGCCGACTTCACGAGAGGGAGCGTGCCGCGGTCGATGCACTCCTTGCCGCGGGCGAGATCATGCAACACCTCTACGAACAGCAGTTGCACAGAGACTCGGGTCGAACCAGGCAAGCGCTCACCGAGCTGCACGCCGGCGGCACGGACCCTGCCGCCGTGCGGAACCTGCTGGATCTTTTCTACCTCTCGAAAGGGCCCGTAGCGACCACGCTCGATAACGAGCGCCTGCCATTCGTTCCCGCGGGCAGCGAACAGGACGGCAAGAACGTCTACCCGTTCGGACTCGCGAGGCAACAGATCGACGCCTTTCTGGTTGCGGTCCCGGCGGCCGCCGACGCCATTCTCGCGCCACGAACCGTCGTGCGGCGCGCGACCGCAGAAAACATCGCCGCGGACATCGCGAAGCTCGACGAATTCCCGGAACTGGACGCGCTGCATGACGGGCTGCGCGCGCAGCTCGAATCACCGGGCCTCGCCGGTTTCTATGCCGTTCCGTATGCGCTCGAGTACGCGTCGGAACTGCGGCGGGCGCGCGGACACCTGACCGCCGCCGCCGACCTGCTCGCCGCCGAGGCACCGGATTTCGCGGCGTACCTGCGCCACCGCGGCCGCGACTTCCTGAGCGGAGACTACGAAGCCGGAGACGCCGCCTGGGTGAGCGGCGACCTCGGCAGTCTCAACCTGCAGATCGGCAGTTACGAGACCTATAACGACAACCTGATGGGGGTCAAAGCTTTTTACAGCGCGAGCGTGCTTGTGCGCGACGCTGATCGCTCGGCGGCACTCGAGAGTGCCATGGCCGAATTGCAGTCGCTCGAGGATGCGCTGCCTTACGAGCACCAAAAGACCGTGCGGCGCCGGATACCCGTGGGCGTCTACAACGTGATCGCGGACTTCGGCCAGGCCCGCGGCGCCAATACGGCATCGATACTGCCGAACGAGGCCGACCACGCCCGAAAATACGGCCGCACGATCCTGATGCGCTACAACATCATGACCGACGACGCGCTGTTCTCGAATCGCAAGCTGCGTTACGACGCTGCCGTCGCCGCCGCGTTCCGCGACGACCTGACCAAGGAAGGCGGCTTCAACCGGACGCTCTGGCATGAAGTCGGCCACTACCTCGGTGTGAGCAGGACCGCGGACGGCCGCGACCTGAATGCCGCCCTGGGTGACAAGGCCGACCTGCTGGAGGAGCTGAAGGCCGACCTCGTGTCCCTTTACTCGGCTCGAAGGCTCAGGGAAATCGGCTATTACGATGACGCTGGCGTTCGCGCCCTGTATGCAGATGGGGTCCGCCGCACGCTTCAGGACGTGCAGCCGCGTCCCGACCAGCCCTATCAGAACATGCAGCTGATGCAGTTCAATTATTACCTGGCAGCGGGACTGTTCCAGGCAGACCCGGTTTCTGGCCTGCTGGCGGTCGACTACGACAAGTTCCACGAGGTCGTAACCGACATGCTGACCCGGGTTCTGGAGATTCAGCACGCGGGTGATTACGACGATGCCGCCGCATTCTTCAGTCGCTGGAACGGCTGGGATGACGACCTGCATGGCGGCCTGGCAAAACGGATTCGTGACTCCGGCGCTTTCCGTCGCACCTTGGTCCGCTACTCGGTGCTGGAGAATTGAACCACTGAATTCGACGACCGAGACCGGATCAATGAGAAAGCTCCCGTTCCGCTACGACGACATCCTCCAGACCATCGGCAACACGCCGATTGTCAGACTCAACAAGCTGGGACCTAAAAACGTCAACCTGTACGTCAAGGTCGAGTCCTTCAACCCGATGGGCTCGGTGAAGGACCGGCTGGCGCTGGGCGTCATCCAGGCGGCCGAAATCGAGGGCGCGCTGAAACCCGGGCAGACCGTGATCGAGGCCACGAGCGGCAACACCGGCATCGGCCTGGCGATGGTCTGCGCACAAAAAGGCTACCCGCTGGTCGTGACGATGGCCGAGAACTTCAGCATCGAGCGCCGCAAGCTGCTGCGTTTCCTCGGCGCGAAGGTCGTGCTTACGCCGGCCGCGTTGAAGGGCAGCGGCATGCTGGCCAAGGCCGTGGAGCTCGCCGGGAAGCACGGCTGGTTCCTGGTGCGACAGTTCGAGAACGAGGCGAATGCCGACGCGCACTCGCGCACGACCGCGAAGGAAATCATCAAGGCGTTCGCCGGCGATGGCCTTGATTACTGGGTGACCGGCTTCGGCACCGGCGGCACGCTGAAGGGCGTATCGCGCGTGCTCAAGAAGAAGAGCCCGAACACCCGGGTCATCGTCTGCGAGCCGGATAACTCTCCCGTACTCGGCAGCGGCATCCCGCAGGCCCGCGACGCCAACGGCGCGCCGTCGGAGAGCCACCCGCTGTTCCGCCCGCACCTGATGCAGGGCTGGAGCCCCGACTTCATCCCGAAACTGACCGAGGACGTGGTCAACGCGAAACACATCGACCGCATCGTCCCGATTGCCGGCGACGACGCCTTGCGCCTGTCCAAGTCGCTCGCGCGAGAGGAAGGGATCTTCACCGGTATCTCGGGCGGCGCCACCCTGGCCGGCGCGCTCGCCGTCGCCGAAAGTGCCGAACCTGGCGCCAACGTCCTCTGCATGCTGCCGGACACGGGCGAGCGCTATCTCAGCACGCCGCTGTTCGAGGGCATCACCGAGGACATGACCGAAGAAGAGCAGGAGATCTCCCGGTCTACCCCGAATTACCGCTTCGATGCCGCACCGCCCCCGCCGCCCGAGGACGAGGAAGTAGCGCCGGCGGTGGAAGCACCGGCTGCCGCGCTCGAGTTCCTGGAGAACGCGACCCACGATCCCGACAACCCGGTGGTCCTGTTCGCGCTCGAGTGGTGCGAGTTCTGCTGGTCGGTGCGCAAGATGTTCGCGAAATACGGCATCCCGTACCGCTCGATCGACCTCGACTCGGTTGCCTACCAGGAGAACAACAAGGGCGGCGATATCCGCAAGGCAATCGAGCAGACCACCGGCCTCAAGACCATTCCGCAGATCTATGTCGGCGGCCAGCACCTCGGCGGCGCAACGGAACTCTTCGACGCCTGCAAGGACGGGGGCCTGCAAAAGCTGCTGGAAGCCAACAGCGTGGACTGGGACCGCACGGTCGATACGGACCCGTATTCGTTCCTGCCGGGCTGGCTGCACAGCCGCTAGCGGGGCCGGTTACTCGTCGTTGAAGAAGTACATGCCGAGGATCTCGGCAACACAGGCAGGCTTTTTCTCGCCCTCGATCTCGATTCGGACCTCGGACGTCAACAGTAGCGCGCCGGCCCGCTGGCGCGCCTGCAATCCCTTGGCGCGCGCCCGGACTTTGGAGCCTGCCGGTACGGGCGTATAGAAGCGCACCTTGTTCGCACCGAAATTGACGACACGCGCCAGGTTTTCGAACTCCACGAAATTAGCGGTCAGCGTCGGAATCAGCGACAGCGTCAGGTAACCGTGAGCGATAGTCCTGCCCCCGGGCAACTCGCGGGCCGCGCGCTCGGTATCCACGTGGATCCACTGGTAATCCGCAGTCGCCTCGGCGAACTCGTCGATACGGTTCTGGTCGACGACGATCCAGTCGGATACACCGATCTCCTCGCCTTCCAGCGCTTTAGCGTCTTCAATGGATCTGATGAGGTGCACAATGCCTGTTAAATACACACAAGCATCTGTTGCCGCAAGTTTTCCTGACCTTCATTTTCTGCTAGCCGGGCTACAATGGACGCATCGTGGACACGCAAAAACATAGCGGCGTTTATGTGCTGGTCCTTGCGGCCGGTCGCGCCTCCCGCTATGGGCGAACCAAGCAGTGCGAAACCTTCGACGGTATGCCGCTGGTGCAGCGCGCCGCCGATGCGGCAGCGGCACTCTGCGGCAACCGCGTGGTGCTCGTGGCCGGGCATGACTGGCGCAAGGTCAGCGAAGCCGGCCTTGTTGCAGCCGGATTCCTCGTCCACAACGAAAACTACGACGGCGGCCTCGGCACGTCCCTCGCGCTCGGCGTCCGCGCGGTTCGGCAGGTAGCCGCTGCGGTCCTGGTCACACTGGCCGACCAGCCACTCGTCACCGGCGAGCACCTGGCCTGCCTGGTGGAGGCCTGGAGCGGCGCCAGCAACGAGATCGTCGCTACGGCCTACGGCGGCACGGCCGGGGCGCCGGTGCTGTTTCCGTCCGGCTGTTTCGAGGACCTTGCCGCGCTCGAGGGCGACAGCGGCGGCAAGCACCTGCTGAGCGATCCACGATTCAAGACAAAGACGGTCGCGTTCGAACCGGCTGCGGTCGACATCGACACGCCGGACGACTTGGCACGGCTGTAGGAGCGGCTTTAGCCGCGACAATCACCTGGTCATACGGACCCCGCCACGAGGTTGGCGCGCTCGCCCCAATCTAAAGGCACGTGCCCGCGATAGTTGCTCGCGGGATGTCTCGATCCCGCTTGACGGGAGCTCGCTTCGCTGCGCGTGAGTCCTCGCGAGCAACTTCCCGGACACGCGCCCCCAGCGTCGGCGGGACCCGGTACCTGCGTGGGCACGCTGCGGGCTCCAGGGGCGGCCGTGGCCGAGGAGTTCCTCGAGCGTCGTAAGACGCGCGCGGAGCAGGGACAGCGGGAGCGCGCGTCTTCACGATTCGAGCAAGGCATGGACGCCGCAGCGAGATTGAGCGAGAGGAAGCTCCCCGGGTGCGGCCGCCGTTTAGCCGAGGCCTGTCGCGGCTAAAGCCGCTCCCACAAGCAGCCGCTCCTGCAGGTTACGCGTGCTGCGCGCAGCGCTCGCAGTTGACCCAGCCGGAGTGGCCGTCGGCGTAGTGCTCTTTCTTCCAGATGGGCAGGCGAACCTTGACCTGGTCGATGATGTAGCGGCAAGCCTCGAAGGCCTCGTCGCGGTGCGGCGAGGACACACCGACCCAGACGGCGCACTCGCCGATATCGAGCATGCCGGTGCGGTGCACGCAGTGGGCATGCAGGTGCGGAAACCGTTCCCTGGCCTCGGCAATGATCTTTTCACCCTCGCTCACGGCCAGCGGCTCGTGGGCTTCGTACTCGAGACGCAGTACGGACTTGCCTTCGTTCTCATTGCGAATCCAGCCCTCGAAGCCACAGTAGGCGCCGGCACCCGGGTCGAACAGCTCCGCCCTGAGCGCGGCCGGGTCGATGCTCGCCGTCGTCATCGACATCATCTCAGCCACCTGCAACCGGCGGGAACAGCAGCAGCGTGTCGCCGTCGTCGACCGGCGAGTCCCAGTCGGCCATCACGTCGTTGATCGCGACCTTGCAATGCCCGAGCGGCTCGGCGGAACCGTGCCGGTCGCGCGTCGCCGCGAACACGTCGGCGGCGGTCTTGGCGTCGAGTTTCAGCGTTTCCTCGCCCACGCCGGCGTTTTCCCGGAACACCGCAAAATAGCGAACGGTAATGGTCTTCACGACGCGGCCTCCAGCACGCTCGCCTCGAGATCGTCGGGCGTGTTGACGTTGTCGAGCGCGGCCGGGTTCGGCTGTTCCAGCAGGCAGGTATCGGACCGGATCAGTATCTTGCGCGGGCAGATGACGCCCTCGTCGACGAAGCGCCGGATGATTTCCGCGGAGCCGGGCCGGTAAATGGCGCACAGGGGCTCCGGCAGGCCGTCGTGACTGCTCCTGAACGCCGTAAACGGCTGGCTTTGAGAACGATGCTTCACCAGGATCTCGAGCGTCGTCGCGTCGATGTTCGGCAGGTCGCAGGCGACGACCAGCCAGGCCGCGTCCGGATACGCCTCCAGCGCCGACAGGATGCCGGCGACGGGTCCCATGTCCTCGTAGCGATCGACGATCTGCTCGTAGCGCGCCCGCTCGGGCTCGTCGGCCTGGTCGGCCCGCGCAGACACATAGACGTGCTCCGTGACCGCGCCGAGCAGGTCCGCGGCATGCGCAAGCTGGCTGCGGCCGTCGTTCCTGAGGAGAGCTTTGTCCTGCCCCATCCGCCGGCTCTTGCCGCCGGCCAGGACCAGCCCGAAGACCTTCTCACTCATCGCGCCGGAAGTCCTTCTTGCCACCTGCCTTGGCCATCAGCCGCGTATCGCTGATGACGATGTCGTGGGACAGCGCCTTGCACATGTCGTAGATCGTCAGCGCCGCGACGCTTGCCCCGGTCAACGCTTCCATCTCGACACCCGTCTTGTGCGTCACCTTGCAGCGGCAATCGACGATAGCGCGATCATTCTCGACCGCGATCGAGACCTGGCAGTCGTCAAGGCCCAGCGGATGGCAAAACGGGATCAGCTCGTGCGTCTTCTTCGCAGCCATAACACCGGCGATGATCGCCGTCGCGAATACCGGGCCCTTCTTCGTGTTGATCTCGTCACCGTCGAGCACGGTGAGCACGGCCTCCGGCAGCAAGACCTCGCTGCGGGCATGGGCCTCGCGGCTTGTAGCCGCCTTGCCACTGACGTCGACCATCGCGGGCCGGTTCTGCTCATCGATGTGGCTCAGCTTGCTCAAGCTAACCCCCTATTCGGTACATTTCGACTTTGCTCAGGGCATGGTGTTCGGCAACGTCGGGACGCCGAAGTTCGCTGTAGCGGTCCGCGCGTTGCAGCCAGGTCCGCGACAGGATGTCGGCGAGGTCGTCGGCATCCGCGCCGTTCCTGAGCGGCTCGCGCAGGTCCGTGCCCTTGGTCGCAAACAGGCAGGTATAGAGCATGCCGTCCGACGAGAGCCGCGCCCGGGAGCAGCTGCCACAGAAGGGTTCGGTAACCGAGGAGATGAAGCCGATCTCTCCCTGCCCGTCGACGTACTGGTAGCGCCTCGCGACCTCGCCCGGGTAGTTGCGGCCCACCGGGCGCAATGGCCAGCGCGCTTGCACGGCTTTGAGGAGCTCGCGGGAGGGCACGACCTGGTTCATGCGCCAGCCGTTGCGATTGCCGACGTCCATGTACTCGATCAGGCGCACGATATGCCCTGTACCCCGGAAATGCCCGAGCAGGTCCAGCACCGTGTGATCGTTGACCCCACGCTCGACCACGACGTTGATCTTCAGCGGCGTCAGGCCGGCCTTCTCGGCGGCGGCAATGCCGTCGAGTACCGTCGTCAGGTCGCCGCGGCCTCCGCTCATGGTCTTGAACACGGCCTCGTCGAGGCTGTCGAGGCTGACGGTGATCCGGTGCAATCCGGCATCCGCGAGATTCTGCGCGACCGGCGCCAGCAGCATCGCGTTGGTCGTCAGCGCCAGGTCCTCGACCCCATCGAGACTCGCCAGGCCGGCCACCAGGTCCGGCAGTTTCTTGTCGAGCAGCGGCTCGCCGCCGGTCAGCCGCAGCTTGGACACTCCAAGGCTGACGGCAACGCCGGCGATCTGCAGGATCTCCGCATGGGTCAGGCGCTCGGACTTGTTCAGGAACTCGTAGTCGTCATGAAACTCGGTCGCCGGCATGCAGTAAGGGCAGCGAAAGTTGCACCGGTCGAGGAGGGAGATCCGCAGGTCGTGCATGGGGCGCCGCAGCGCGTCCAGCGTCACGCGCTGCTCGCCTGCCGGTGCGGTCCCGGGTTTCGCCGTCGAGCTCATGTCCTGCATTCTGCCTAAGTCAATGGCAAATATCTTTATTTTGACCACCGATTCGGGCAAGGTTCGGCGGGTTGCGGCGCACACAGGACTATCCCATGCACGTCAGTTTTACCGACGAGGACATCGCTTTTCGCGACGACGTTCGGGCCTTTCTTGCCGACAAGATTCCCGACGACATTCGCCGCAAGCAGGCTGAAAAAGTCCCGCTGGACCGCGACGATCACGTCCGCTTCCAGAAGATCCTCTATGAGAAGGGTTGGGCGGCGCCCAACTGGCCGGTCGAATATGGCGGCACCGGCTGGAGCGCGATGCAGAAGTACATATTCGCGACCGAACTCGCTGCGGCCAACGCGCCCACGATCATCACGTTCGGCCTCGGCATGGTCGGTCCCGTCATTTACACCTACGGCAACGACGAGCAAAAGGAGCGCTTCCTGCACGACATCCTGGCGAGCAACGTCTGGTGGTGCCAGGGGTACTCGGAACCCGGCGCAGGATCGGACCTCGCCTCGCTGAAGATGCGCGCCGACCCCGTGGGCAATCACTACGTCGTCAACGGGACCAAGACCTGGACGACGCTCGGCCAGCACGCGGACTGGATTTTCTGCCTCGTCAGGACCAGCACCGACGTGGCCAGGCGCCAGGAAGGTATCAGTTTCCTGCTGATCGACATGCAGAGCCCGGGCGTGACGATTAAACCCATCATCACGATCGAGGGTGACCACGAGGTCAACGAGGTCCATTTCGACAACGTGGAGGTGCCGGTCGCGAACCTCGTCGGCGAAGAGGGCAAGGGCTGGACCTACGGCAAGGTCCTGCTGCAGCACGAGCGGACCGGCACCGCCGGCGTGGCGCGGAGCAAGTACCGGCTGGGGCGCCTGCGACAACAGGCATCGCGGTCCGTTCGCGGTGAGCCGCCGCTGGCCCGGGACCGCAACTTCGTGCGCAAGCTCGCCGCGGTGGAGGTCGAACTGCAGGCACTCGAATACACGGAGCTGCGCACGCTGGCTGCCGTCGCCGCCGGCAAGGCCCCCGGCGCCGAGTCGTCGATACTCAAGTTCAAGGGTACGGAACTGCAGCAGGCTGTCGACGAACTTTATCTCGAAGCCGCCGGCTATTACGCCCTGCCCTACGTGCCGTCGCAGTACGTGCTCGACTTCCCCGGGGACCAGCGCGTTGGCGAGGGTGACGAGACGACCACGTCGCTCAGGTATTTCAACTTCCGCAAGGCGTCGATCTACGGGGGCTCGAACGAGATCCAGAAGAACATCATCGCCAAGCACGTGCTGGGGCTCTGAGGACGCGACATGGATTTCTCCCTGAACGACGTACAGCTGATGCTGCGGGACAGTATCGAGAAGTTCCTCGCCAACGACTACGACTTCGAGACCCGGCAGGCCTACGCGGGCTCTGAACTGGGCTACAGCGCCGAGGTCTGGCAGACCTTTGCCGAACTCGGCTGGACCGCCGTGCCGTTCAGCGAAGAGGACGGCGGCATCGGCGGTGGGCCGGTCGAGATGATGGTCGTGATGCAGCTGTTCGGCCGCGGGCTGGTCGTCGAACCCTACCTGGCCAACGTCATCCTCGCGGGCGGCGTACTCAGGCGCGCGGCATCGAGCGCGCAGAAATCCCGGTGGCTGCACCCGCTGATCGCGGGCGAGCTGCAGGCCACGCTGGCATTTCTCGAGCCGCAGGCGCGCTATGCATTGAGTGACGTGACAACCACGGCTACCCGGGACGGCGACGACTGGGTGCTGGCCGGCACCAAGGGCGTGGTGCCCAATGGCGGCGAGGCCGATCTCGTGATCGTACCGGCGCGAACCTCGGGTGAGCGCGGGTCCGCGGACGGTATCACCCTGTTCGCAGTCGCCGGCGATGCGAACGGCGTGGCGCGACGCGCGTATCCCACCGTCGACGGCCACCGGGCGGCGGAAATCGTGCTCGATGACGTCAGGTTAAGCGGCGAATCGGTGCTCGGCGAGACTGGTCGCGGCTTCGAGGTACTGGCGGCCGTGATCGACGAGGCAACCCTGGCGGTCAGTGCGGAAGCCGTCGGCATCATGCGCGCCATGACCGCGAAGACCGTCGAGTACTCGAAGTCGCGGGTACAGTTCGGTGTTCCCATCGGCAGCTTCCAGGCGCTGCAGCATCGAATGGTCGACATGCTGACAGCCTGCGAGCAAAGCTACTCGCTGCTGCTCTGGGCCGCGACGGCCAACGCCGACGGGAGCGACGAGGCAAAACGCTCGGTGAGCGCCATTAAATACCAGGTCGGGACGGCCGGGAAAAAGGTCGGCCAGGAGGCGGTGCAGCTGCACGGGGGCATGGGCGTGAGCTGGGATCTCGACATCGCCCATTATTTCAAGCGCCTGACCGCAATCGGCCAGATTTTCGGCAATGCCGACTGGCACCTCGACCGGCTGGCCGGCCTCTAGACCGTGTTCCCTCCCGGCGTCGTCAGCTTCTTCGCCGCCAACCAGGAGCTCCTGTGGCTGATGACCCTGGTGCTGGATCTCGGCGGCACCGTCCTGCTCTACAGGCTGTTCGGCAAGGCCGGCCTGCAGGTCGCCATCGCGACTGCGATCATCCTCGCGAACCTGCAGGGCCCGAAGCTGACGGTGATCTTCGGCCTGGAGACGACGCTGGGCGTCATCTTCTACTCCAGCATCTTCTTCGCCACCGACGTGCTAAGCGAGAACTACGGCAAGGCCGAGGCCAACAAGGCGGTCTGGATGGGTTTTGCCGTCAGCGTCATCGTCCTCATGATGCTGAGCCTCGCCCTCCTCTACCAGCCCAGTAACCTGCAGAGCACGGCGGAGTTCTCCCGGCAGATTCACGACGCGTTTTCGACGATCGTCAATTTCACACCGTTCATGATCATGGGGTCGCTGCTGGCCTACGTGACCAGCCAGACATTCGACGTCTGGGCCTTCCACAAGATCAAGACGATTACCGGGCAGCGCTGGCTATGGCTGCGCAACAACCTGTCGACGATGAGCTCACAGATCATCGATACTGCCATCTTCGCGCTGGTCGCCTGGGGACCGATTGTCGGCATCCGCAAGGCCCTGAGCCTCGGCTTCGCGAAGTACATCTTCAAGCTGGTGATCGCGCTCATCGATACGACCTTCATTTACTGGGCGAGGCACTCCTTCCTCAAAACGCGGGAGGAAGCCGCCGCTGCGACTTGATAAACTAGGCGTAGGCCGCCATCCAAGAACAAGAATATGCAGGCATCGGGCGTCATCACGATCACCACCGATTTCGGGCACAAGGGCCCCTTTGCAGCCGTCATGAAAGGCGTGATACTGAGCCGCTTCCCGCACGCGCGGATCGTGGACCTGACGCATGATATCCCGGCGCAATGGCCGCCGGAGGCCGGCTTCTGGCTGAGCCGAGCCTACAAGTACTTTCCTGCGGGTACCGTGCATATCGCCATCGTCGATCCCGGCGTGGGCACCGAGCGCGACATACTGATCGTCGAGCACGATCATCATTACTTCATGGCGCCGGACAACGGCCTGCTGGCCCAGATGCTGGACAAGGCAGACAGCGCCAAGGTCTTCAAGCTCGATGTCGACGCGCTGTGCCGGCTGAACATTCCGCCGCCCAGCATGACGTTTCACGGGCGGGACATCTTTGCGCCGATCGCGGCCGAACTCGCAGCCCGCAAAACCACCCCCGTCGCGATCGGCATAGCGACCCGCGATTGGGTGCCTGCCTGGATCGATGAACCGACGGTGTCGGCCGACCACGTGGCTGGCGTGATCGTGACCATCGATACCTTCGGCAACCTGATCAGCAACATCGACGCCAGCCTGCTCGAGGGCCGGCCGAATCCGATCGTCCGAATCTCCGGGCACGACATCAAGATGCTGCCTACCTACGGGCGTGCGAAACCCGGCGATTACCTCGCGCTGATCAACTCGTTTGGGGTGCTGGAAGTCGCCATCGCCGAGGGCAGCGCCGCGGACAGCCTCGGCGCCGACCGTGGCGCGCCGATTACCGTGACATAGCCTGTTTTTCGATCTTGGCCCACGAATCCCGCAGCGTGACGATGCGGTTGATGACCGGCGACCCGGGCTGGTGGTCCTCGGCGTCCGCGCAGAAGTAGCCTAGCCGCTCGAACTGCACGGCCGTCCCGACCTCTAGGGCCCCGAGAGAGGGCTCGAGCATCGCGGTGACGGTCTGCAAGGAGTCAGGGTTCAGCACCTGCATGAAATCATCGGCCGTATTGGGGTCGGGTACCGTGAACAGGCGGTCGTAGAGGCGCGCCGTGGCCGGCACGGCGTGGCCGGCGGAGACCCAGTGGATCGTGCCCTTGACCTTGCGATCCGAGGTGCCCGTGCCGCTGCGGGTATCCGGGTCGTAGCTGCAGCGCAACTCAACGACCTCGCCGGCCTCGTTCTTGATGACCTCATCGCAGCGGATGATGTAGCCGAAGCGGAGCCGAACCTCGCCGCCTGGCTTCAGGCGGAAGAACTTGCGCGGCGCCTCCTCCAGGAAGTCATCCTGTTCGATCCAGAGCTCCCGCGCGAACGGCAGTTCGCGCGTCCCGAGGTCCGGATAGTTCGGATGGTTGAGGGCTTGCATCATCTCGACCTGGTCTTCCGGGTAGTTCGTCAGGACCACCTTGAGCGGCCGCAGCACTGCCATGCGCCTCGGCGAGTCGTGTTCGAGTTCCTCACGGACGCAGTTCTCGAGCATTCCCATCTCGATCAGCTTGTCCTTCTTCGTGACGCCGCTGCGCTTGACGAACTCGCGCAACGCTGCTGCCGGGTAGCCGCGGCGACGCATACCGGCGATCGTCGGCATCCTCGGGTCGTCCCAGCCGGTAACGACCGACCGCTCGATCATCTCGTTGAGCTTGCGCTTGCTGGTTATGGTGTAGGCCAGGTTGAGCCGCGAGAATTCGATCTGCCGCGGACGATTCGGCGGCTGCAACTGGTCGAGGAACCAGTCGTACAGGGGCCGGTGATCCTCGAACTCGAGCGTGCACAGCGAGTGCGTCGTGCCCTCGAAAGCGTCGGACAGCGTATGTGCCACGTCGTACATCGGGTAGATGCACCACTTGTCGCCGGTGCGCTGGTGATCGATATGACGGATGCGGTACAGCGCCGGGTCACGCAGGTTCATGTTCGGCGACGCCATGTCGATCCTCGCACGCAGCACGTGCTCGCCGTCTTCGAACTCGCCCGCGCGCATGCGCCGGAACAGCTCGAGGTTTTCTTCCACCGAGCGGTCCCGATGCGGGCTGTTCGTGCCGGGCTCCGTGAGCGTGCCCCGGGTGGCGCGGATTTCGTCGGCGCTGAGATCGTCCACGTAGGCAAGCCCCATCTCGATCAGCTTCTCTGCCGCCTCGTAGATCTGGTCGAAGTAATCGGAGGCATGGGCCAGCCGTTCGCCCCAGTCGAAACCCAGCCAGTGCACGTCCCGCTCGATAGCGCGCACGTACTCCTCTTTTTCCTTGCCCGGGTTCGTGTCGTCGAAGCGCAGGTAGCACTGGCCGTTGGTCTCTTCGCCGATACCGAAATTCAGGCAGATCGACATAACGTGCCCAATGTGCAGGTAGCCGTTCGGCTCCGGCGGAAATCGGGTCTGTATTGTCGCGTGCTTGCCGGACTCGAGGTCGTCGTGGATGATCTGGCGGATAAAATCCCGCGGCGGTGCGTCGCTCATATATCTCCCAATTTCTGTACAATACCGCGCCGTGCCTGACGGCTTTATACCAGCAATTACCAGATCGAGCGATGCCAAACATTACCTTACCCGACGGCTCCGTTAAGCAGTACGACGCCGCAATCACCGGTGCCGAGATCGCCGCCAGCATCGGCAAGAGCCTGGCCCGCGACGCCGTGGCCGTGCGGGTCGACGGCGCCCTGTACGACCTCGATCGCGATATCGAAGCCGACGCGAGCGTCGAGATCATCACGCGCGACTCCGACGACGGACTGGAGCTGCTGCGTCATGACGCCGCTCACGTGCTCGCCGAGGCTGTCAAGGAGCTCTGGCCGGACACCCAGGTCACGATCGGGCCGGCTATCGAAAACGGTTTCTACTACGACTTCGCACGCGAGGAAGCATTCACGGAGGACGATCTCGCAGTCATCGAAAAGCGCATGTGCGACATTGTCGATCGCGATGAATCGATAGCTCGGGAGGTCTGGGATCGCGACGAGGCGGTGGAATTCTTTCGCGGCATCGGCGAGGAATACAAGGCGGAAATCATCGCCAGCATCCCCTCCGGCGAACCGATCACGCTCTATCGGCAAGGCGAGTTCATCGACCTTTGCCGGGGCCCGCACCTGCCGTCAACCGGCAGACTGGGCAAGGCTTTCAAACTGACTCATGTATCGGGCGCCTACTGGCGCGGCGACTCGAACAACGAGATGCTGCAGCGGGTTTATGGCACCGCCTGGTCCAGCGACAAGCAGCTGCGCAGCTACCTGCACATGCTCGAGGAGGCGGAGCGGCGTGACCACCGGCGACTTGGCCGGATCATGGACCTGTTCCATTTCCAGGAAGAAGCACCGGGCGCAGTCTTCTGGCATCCCAAGGGATGGCAGCTTTTCCAGAGCCTGATTCAGTTCATGCGTGACCAGCAGAACGCGGCTGGCTACCAGGAGATCAACACGCCGGAAATCATGGCGCAGTCTCTCTGGCAAGCGTCGGGTCACTGGGACACGTTCGGCGACAACATGTTTACGACCGAGACCGTCGACGGCAGGCATTTCGCGATCAAGCCGATGAACTGCCCCGGCCACGTGCAGGTCTTCAAGCAGGGCATAACGAGCTACCGTGAGCTGCCCGTGCGGCTCGCCGAGTTCGGCAAGTGTCATCGCTACGAACCATCGGGCGCACTGCACGGCATGATGCGCGTGCGCGCGTTTACCCAGGACGACGCGCACATCTTCTGCACGTCGGAACAGATCACCGACGAGTCGATCGCCGTCTGCGACCTGATTCTCGGCATCTACAGGAGCTTCGGCTTCGAGGACGTGCACATCAAGTTTGCTGACCGGCCCGAAGTCAGGGTTGGCGACGATGCCGTCTGGGACCAGGCGGAAGCAGCGCTCATCAAGGCGCTCGAGGTCGCCGGCCTCGGGTACACCCACAACCCCGGCGAAGGCGCTTTCTACGGCCCGAAGCTGGAGTTCGTGCTACGCGACGCAATCGGCCGCGACTGGCAGTGCGGCACGCTGCAGGTCGATCTCAACATGCCCTCGCGCCTCGGCGCCACGTATGTTGGCGAGGACGGCAACAAGCACACGCCCGTGATGCTGCACCGGGCGATATTCGGCTCGCTTGAGCGCTTCATGGGCATATTGATCGAGCACCACGCGGGGCACCTGCCGCTTTGGCTGGCGCCCGTGCAGGTCAAGGTGCTGACGATCACGTCCGACGCGGACGATTACGCGGACGAGGTCGCCGCGGCGCTGCGCAGCGCAGGCTTGCGTGCCGAGACCGACAAGCGCAACGAAAAAATCTCCTACAAGGTGCGTGAACACAGCGTCGCCAAGACGCCGGTATTGCTCGCCGTCGGGCAGCGGGAAGTCGAGGAACGCAAGGTGGCGATGCGCCGCCTGGGCTCGAAGAAACAGGCCTTTTTGCCGCTCGACGAGGCCATCGCCGAACTGACACAGGAAGTCCGGAACCGGGGCTGATCAGCCGACCCGCCGGACCCCGGGGGCCAAATGTGATGCGGCCTACAGTTTGACTGTGCGCCAGGTCACAGATTCGAGTATCCGTTGCCGCCCGGCGACAACCCGGCCGATTCCCGGCGATATACTCCTCCAAAGCAAGGACTGCATTGGCGATTAAACATAATTCATTGGAGGATGTCGGTGGGGCTGGAACGATTCAAAACTCAGATACTGCTGCTGCATAGCGAACAAAGTGCTCTCGACAGCCTGAGTGCGGGTTTCAGTGAGCGCTACACAGTGCACTGTGCGACCACCGGCAGCGAAGCGCTGACGACCCTCGGCGAAACCCAGATCGACGTAATCGTATCGGCTCAACGGCTGCCCGGCATGAGCGGCCTCGATGCCTTGCGCGAAGCCAAGAAGCGCTCGCCGGATACCATCGGCATCCTGTTGGCAGGCAACGATGACGAAGGACTCGAGGCCCTGGTCGGTGACCAGGAGGTCTTCCAGATCATCCGCGGCTCGGTGACGCCGGACGCGCTGAAGAGCCTCGTGGACAGCGTGACCCAGCAGACCCGGCTGATGGCCCTGGCCGAATCGGCCAATGACATAGCGGCCAACCCGGACGAGCTCTCCGGCGAGCACATCGTCATGGAAACCTCGGAAAACGGCTCCACGATCATTTCGGACGGCACCGGCCGCTTCCCGGCGCTGAATCCCCAGAAGGTCTCCGCAGCCGCCGACGTCGGCGCTCGCTCGGTCGACGTGTTAGTGCTGACCCAGGACGAGGAATTTCTCGGCACCGTCAGGGAATCGGCGCGCGGGCTGCACAACGTCATCTATGCCAACACCCTGCAACAGGCCGATGAGGCCGTGCGCAAACACAAGGTCGGCGTCGCCGTCGTCGACGCCGCCATGGTCGGCTCCAACGTCGAAAAGCTGACTCTGCACCTGAGAAACACGGTACCGCGACTGGTGGCGATCGTCGCCGGACGTCGCGATGACGGCGAAATGCTCATGGACCTGATCAACCGCGGCAAGGTGTACCGGTTCCTGCTCAAGCCCGTGTCGCCCGGCCGCGCCAGGCTGGCCATCGAGGCATCGGTCAAGCATCACCTCGAAGCCCCGGACAGTGCTTTCATCAGGGTGGGCAGTGTTGCCCCTGCCAAGACCGCACCCGCGCCGAAGCCGAAGGCCCAGCCCAAACCGGAGCCCAGGCCGGCGCCCGCAAAACCGGTTGCGAAGCCGGCGCCCGCAAAACCGGCTCGCCACGAGCCGAGGCCCGCAACTGCGCCGAAGGCCGGGAAGGAAGCGCCAGGCAAACGGCCCGGCAATGCAGCGCCTGCTGCCGATGGCGGGGTCAGCATGACGGCCCGTCGTGACGACGCCTTATCGCCCACCGACGATGGTCTGTCGTCTGCGTTCGGGGGCGATGACAAGAGTTTCACCGAGACCATGACCGGCATCATGGATGCCGTACGCAAACCGTTCTCCAGGAACGTTGACGCGGAGCCGGCAACGCCCAAGACGCAACCGGCACCTGGCTCGGGCGGCTCGAAATTCGGCAAGCTGAGGCTGCTGGGGATCGGAGCGGCCGTGATAGCCGTCCTTGCCAGCGCCGGGCTGTGGTATTTCAACACCCCCGACAGTCCGGAGCCCGTGGCCGACCCGGTCGCAACGGCGCCCGCGATCGACGATGCCGATGGCGTGCTCGACAGCGAGGCCGTCATGGACACGACTTCGCCTGCCTACGACCTCCTCGAGCAAGCTCGATTGGCTGCCGACGCGGGCCAGGTCTACGACCCGCCAGGCAACAACGCGATCGAACTTTACGTGGCGGCCATGGCTGCTGCCCCGGGTGATGCCACGGCTGAGGCCGAATTCAACGCGATGATCGAACAGGCGCTGACCATGGCAGAATCCGCTCTCCTGGAGCGGCGGATCGTGGACGTGAGCGCGGCGCTGGACCGCGTCGCGGCGGCCGACCCCGACAACTCTCGCCTCCCCTTCCTCGCGACGCAGCTCTCCCAGCTGCAGCTCAGGGAATTCCTGGACGGAGCCCGTGCCGCGATACGCGATGGCCGCTACGAGAATGCAAGCGCTTCACTGGACAGCGCGCGAAACCTGGCAGTCGGCGACGCGTCGGAGATCGATCTCGTTGCCGACGAACTGGCTGCCGCACTCGGTGCACAAGAGGTCGACGGACTCCTGGCAAAAGGCGCGGTTCGCCTCGAGGAAGGCAAGCTCATAGCGCCGAGCAACGACAACGCTCGCTATTACTACGAGCTCGCTCTGAGCAATGATCCCGGCAATGCGGTCGCCCGCCAGGGGCTGACCACCGTTGCCAGCAAACTGGTGCTGCAGGCCCGCGCCGAGATCGACGCCGGTAATCTATCCTTCGCCGAGGACCTGATCGCCGACGCTCGCCGGCTCGACCCCTCGAGTGACGAAGTCGCAGCTGCAATAAGCGCCGTGCAGGCGGCTCGTGACCGGCAGGAGCAGGAACGCATCGCAGCACAGCAGCGGGAGCGAGAAGCGCAAGAAGCTGCCGAGCGCGCTGCCGCCGAGCGGGCGGCCGCCGAACAAGCTGCCGCCGAGAGGGCCGCCGCCGAACAAGCTGCCGCCGAGAGGGCCGCCGCCGAGAGGGCCGCCGCCGAACGCGCTGCCGCCGAGCAAGCGGCGGCGGAGCGGGCAGCATCCGAGCGCGCCGCGGCCGAACAGGCCACCGCAGAACCCGAAGAACCGCCAGTGGCGATGGCTGTCCAGGGCGAAGACTCGACGCCGCAGCAGGCTGCAGGTCAGAGTGGGCCGGCAGCAGATGCCGTTGTTGCGGGGCCCGCTGCTCGCGAAGCCGGATCGGCGATGCCCCCGGCCGACACGCAGCCGGTCTCAGTCAGCTCGCTCGATCGAATCAAGTACGTCGCGCCCAAGTACCCGCGTTCAGCGCAGCGCCGCAGCGTTTCGGGCTGGGTGGACGTCGTGTTCACCGTCGGCATCGACGGGACCGTCAGCAATATCGAGGTGCGGGATTCGAATCCGGGCGACCTGTTCGTTTCATCGGCTACCAAGGCGGTCGAAGGCTGGGAGTTCGAACCGATCATCGAGGATGGCGTCGCCGTCAGCAAGCGGGCGGCCGTGCGGCTGATGTTTGCGATCGAGTGATCATCAAAGCCGGACCAGCTGTAAAATAATCCAGATTGGACTAGATTGTGATTTCCAGCTAGTCTGTTGCTGTCCTGAGTACGCCGGAGGGGCAGCGCTTGAGCGACGCACAGGCAGCCGAGACGCAGAAACCGCAACGCAAGCAGCAACAGCGCAGCGTCGTCACGCAGCAAAAACTACTGGACGCGGCGCTCGAGGCCTTCTCGGAGAGCGGCTTCAAGGGAACCTCGACCCGCGACATCGCGGAGCGTGCCGGCGTCCACCATCCGCTGATCACCTACCATTTCAAGAACAAGGACACGCTCTGGCGGGCCGCGGCCGATCGCATATTCCGCGAATTCAACATCTCGCTCGTCAAAGCCATGGCCGAGGTAGAAGCCGTGGATCCCAAGGGGCGAGCCAAGGCCTTCGTGCGCACGTATGTGCGTTATTCAAGGCATCAGCCCGCCCTGCACAAGATCATCCTGCAGGAGGCCGGGCACCGGAGCGAGCGGCTCGACTGGCTGGTCGAGAATCACCTGCGACCCTTGTTCGACGAGGTCCACAAGTCGCTGCTCGAGCTGCAGGACCTCGGCATCGCGCCACAGGGCAATGCCGCCATGCTGTTCAACATGATCCGCGTTGCGGCGGGTGGCCTGATAGCGCTGAAGCAGGAGCTCAAGGGCACGAGCGGAATCGACCTCGACGAGGACGCGCAGATCGACGAACTCGCCGAATTGATCATCCGCGTCTTCTTCCCGGGCGAAGTGCGGCCCAACCCCTAACGCGAAGCCAGGAACTGCTGCATCTGCGCGATAATCGACAGCGCGATCGGCGCCGGACCACGGCCGCCGATGTCCAGTCCGGCCGGGCCGTGCAGGCGCGGCTCCAGGTTACCCGCCAGCTCCCCGAGGTCGGTCAGCAGGCGCTGCCGGCGCTGCGCAGGCCCGAGCAGCCCGATATAGCCGACGCGGCTGGACGCGAGCTGTCGCAGGTAGGCCCGATCGGATTCCAGGTGATGGCTCATGACGATCGCCAGATCGAAGTGATCGAGGTCCAGCATCTCTGCAAGTTCCGCGGCGGGTACGCAGTTCACTGACTCGGCGCCGTCGAAGTTCCCCTTCTCGATATAAGCCGGGCGATGATCCGCCAGCGCGCAGCGCCAGCCCATGAGCACCGCGAGCCTGACGACAGGCTCTGCATCGAGCCCGCCGCCCAGTACCAGCAGTCGTGGCGGCGGCTTCGCGACGTAGACCAGTTCGCCGAGGTCGTCGCCGGCGAGCGGGATGCGAACCTCTCTCGCTGCGCCGCCGCGCAGAACCTCGGCCACCTCGGCGAACGGTACGTAAGCCGAGTCCGGCCTCAGCGGCTGCAGGTGCACCCGCATGAGCCCGTCGCAGCCGACGCCCATGCCCCACAGTTCATCGTCCTCGGCAAGGTTGTAGCTGACCGTCTGCGGATCTCCGGACGCCAGCACATCTCGGGCCCGCTCGGCGAGGTCGCCCTCCAGGCAGCCGCCCGACAGCATGCCCCGGAAGACGCCTTCGGCGTCGACGAGCATGTGCGCCCCGGCCTTGCTGTAGGTCGAACCACGCGTCTCGATGACGGTGACGAGCACGAGGGGCTCCCCGCGCCGGCGGTAATCGTCATAGAACTCGAGCAGTTTCGAAGGGTTCACGATACGGCTTTCCTGGAATATCGAAATAGCGTTTCGCTCTGAACGGGCGGGCGACCCGCCGCTGTCCAATCCTTGAAACACACCGGGGCAGTCCCACATCGGTTCTCTTGGACAAGGAGACGGATTATGAACCAAACAGCAAGCCGACCGATAGCCGTGACCGACCAGGACTTTGCCGACCAGGTGCTTCGGGCCGACAAGCCGGTACTCGTCGATTTCTGGGCAGAATGGTGCGCGCCGTGCCGTGCGCTGGGCCCGATCATCGAGTCGCTGTCCGCCGACTATGACGGCAAGGTGACTGTCGCCAAGCTGGACGTCGACGCGAACCAGCAGGTCGCAATGCAGTACGGCATTCGCTCGATCCCGACAGTCATGCTCTTCGATAACGGGCAGGTTGTCGACACGTTCATCGGGGTGCGTCCGAAGGCCGACTACGAAACGAGCCTCGAGAGGGTGCTTGCCTAGACGCGGTCAGGCCCCGGGCCGGGAGCCATACAGGTACAGCATTTCCATCGCGAGATGAGCGGCCGCGAGCGCGGTAATCTCTCCCACGTCATAAGCCGGCGCCACCTCGACGACGTCCATGCCAATGACGTCGATGCCGGCCAGCCGCCGCAGAATTTCCATTGCCTGGTAGCTGGTGAGGCCGCCGCAGACGGGTGTGCCGGTCCCGGGCGCGCAACTCGGATCGAGGCAATCGATGTCAAAGGTCAGGTACGCCGGCTTGTCGCCCACGACTTCGAGGATGCGCGCCGCGACCGCCTCGATACCGTGCTCGTGCACCCGTGGCGCGTCGATGACATTGAAGCCCATCGTGTCATGGTTCGTCGTGCGCAACCCGACCTGCACGGAAGCCGCCGGGTCGACCAGGCCGTCTTTCGCCGCGTGGTGAAACATCGTGCCATGATCCACGCGGCCGCCCTCGTCCGGCCATGTGTCGCTGTGAGCGTCGAAATGAACGAGTGATAAAGGCCCGCCGTGTTTCGCAACGTGCGCCTTCAGCAACGGGTACGAGACGAAATGGTCGCCACCGATGGCCAGCAGTGCCGGCCCCTGCCCGATGATGTTCGATGCGTGCGCCTCTATCGCGCCAGGTATCGTCTCCGGGCGGCCATGATCGAAGAAACAGTCGCCATAGTCGATCACGGCCAGTTTCTCGAAGGGGTCGAATGCCATACCGTAAGGGCGTTCCCAGGCCATGATTGTGGACGCCGCACGAACAGCGCGCGGGCCGAACCTCGCACCGGGCCGGTTGGTCGTCGCGGTATCGAGCGGCACCCCGGTGACAACGACGTCGACGCCATCGAGCTCCCGCGTGTATTTACGTCGCATGAACGACAACGCGCCGGCATAGGTCGGTTCCGGCGTGGTCCCGTACAGGTTCTCACGCGTAATCGCGTTGTCATTCCCGCGCCTATCCATCGAGCGCTCGCTTCGTGAGATCGAGGCACTTCCAGGCCTTGTCGGCGAGTTCGTCCACTTCGGCGTGCGAGATCACGAACGGCGGCGCAGCCACCATCGTGTCGCGAACAGCGCGCATCACGAGACCGTTAGCAACAAAGATATCGCGGCAAACCGTGCCGGCGCCCTGTTTCTCGTCGTAGCGTTCGAGTGTTTGCTTATCCCTGACCAGCTCCAGCCCCCCCATCAGGCCGACGACGCGCGCCTCGCCAACGAGGGGATGCTCACCCAGCTTGCGCCATGCTTCCTGGAAGTAGGGGCCGATATCTTCCCTGACGCGCCCGATCAGGTCCTCGCGCTGGAGGATATCGAGGTTCCCGATCGCCACCGCGCAGGCTGCCGGGTGGCCCGAATACGTGTAGCCGTGAAAGAACTCGCCGCCCTTGTCGATCAGCACGTCGGCAACTCGACTGCCGACCATGACGCCGCCGAGCGGCAGGTAGCCCGAGGTCACCCCCTTGGCAAAGGACATCAGGTCCGGCCTGGTCCCGTAGTAGTCCGCGCCGAACCACTCGCCGAGACGCCCGAAGCCCGTGATCACCTCGTCGGAAATGAGCAGGATGCCGTATTCGTCGCAGATCCGCTGGACCTCGGGCCAGTACGTATCCGGTGGAATGATGACGCCGCCCGCACCCTGCACCGGCTCGCCGATGAAGGCGGCTACCCTGTCGGGGCCGATGTCGTTGATCCGGGCCTCGATGGAGCGCGCCGCCGCGATGCCGAAGTCATCGGGTGACAGGCTCCTGTCGCTGCCGAACCAGTAGGGCTGCTCGACGTGCTCGATGCCCGGAATCGGCAGGCCGCTCTGCTGGTGCATGGGCTTCATACCGCCGAGGCTCGCCGCGGCCACGGTAGAACCGTGATACGCGTTCTCGCGGCTGATGATCGTGTGCCGCCCGGGCTGGCCCATCAGGTCCCAGTAGCGCCGCACCATGCGCACCACCGTATCGTTCGCCTCGGAGCCGGAACCGGAGAAGAACACGTGCCCGAACTGCGGCTGTGCGACCTCGCACAGGCGCGATGCCAGTTCGATGGACGGCGGATGCGCGCACTGGAAGAAGTTGTTGTAGTACGGCAGCTCGCGCATCTGCCGCGCGGCCGCATCCACGAGTTCGTCGCGCCCGTAGCCGGCATTGACACACCAGAGCCCCGACATGCCGTCGAGGATCTTGTTGTCGTCCGCGTCGTAAATATAGACGCCCTCGGCGCGCGTGATGATCCGCGACTTCTTCTCGTGCAGGTCCTTGTGGTCCGTGAATGGATGCAGGTGGTGCTGCCTGTCCAGATCCTGCCAGTCCTCACGACTGCGTTTTTCGATAGCTGCCATACGTCGCCTTATACGTTGAACATCAGGATCTCACGCTCCCAGGGCGTGATGATCTCCTGAAATTCGCGATACTCGTCTTCTTTGAGGGCACAGTACAACTCGACGAAGCCGTCGCCGAGGATGCTGCGCATCGCGTTGCTGCCGCGCAGGGCCTCGAGGGCGGCGTAGATGTGCCGATGCAGGCCGTAGTCGCCGCCGTACGCACTGCCCTCGGCCTCCTCGGTGGGCCTGAGCCCCTCGACCATTCCGAGGTATCCGCAGGCCAGTGTCGCGGCCAATACCAGGTACGGGTTCACGTCGGAACCTGCGAGCCGATTCTCGATGCGCCGGCTCTCCGGGTCCGAGTCCGGCACCCGCAGGCCTACCGTCCGGTTGTCGATCGCCCAGGCGAGATTGACCGGCGATGACCATGGGTTGAGGAAACGGCGATACGAATTGACATACGGCGCGAAGATCAACATCGCGTCGGGCATGTATGCCTGCAGGCCGCCGAGGAAATTGTAGAAAAACTCGCTGGGCTCGCCGCTCACCGTCGAGAAAATGTTCTTCCCGTCCTTGTCGACGACGCTCTGGTGGATGTGCAGCGCACTGCCCGCCTCTTCTTCCATGGGCTTGGCCAGGAAAGTTGCGTGCATCTCGTGTTCGATGGCTGCCTCGCGCACCGTGCGCTTGAACAGGAACACCTGGTCTGCAAGCTCGATGGCATCGCCGTGCAGGAAATTGATCTCGAACTGGGCGGGGCCCATTTCCTGCGACAAGGTGTCGATACGAATGCCTTGCGCTTCGCAGTACTTGTAGACGTCGTTAATGAACGGGTCGAAGTCGTTCATCGTGTCTATGCTGTAGGGCTGCCGCGCGCCCTGGCGCCAGCCGAGCCGACCATAAGGCGGCTCAGCCTCGGCATTCGGGTCCGAGTGCGCGCTCAACAGGTAGAATTCCGCCTCCGGCGCGACCACCGGCACCCAGCCGTTAGCCTCGTATTTGCCGAGCACACGGCGCAGCACACCGCGCGGCGATGTCTCCACGGGTGAGCCGTCGTTGTGGTAGCAGTCGAGGAACACCGACGCCGCCGGATCGGTCGCCCAGGGCACGGGCCGCAGGGTCGTCGGGTCCGGAACCAGCGTCATGTCCCGGTCTTCCTTGTTGTCCTTGTTCGCAATGTAGCTGCCGGAGATCGTCTGCGCGAATACGGCTTCGGGCATCTTCATCGGCCCCGAGCCGAACTTGTCCGCCGGCACGACCTTGCCGCGCGCCGAGCCGGCCATATCCGGCACGAACGCTTCGACATCCTCTATCTTTCGTTCCTTCAGCCAGGGCTGAAACACATCGTCCATACTCAACTTACACCTGCCTGCGGCTTGCAAATGCTCTGCATGCGTCGCCGAATGCCTTGAAGATCGCCATCGAGAACGGGTTCTTCGTCACCTGCCACTCAGGGTGCCATTGCACCGCCATCGAAAAACCCGGCACGCTGTCGACCGTGAATGCCTCGATCAGACCGTCGTCTGCGACGGCCTCGACGGTGACGCCGTCGGGCAGCCGTGCGACACCCTGCGAGTGCAAAGAATTGACCATGACCTTGCCGCCACCGGCAAGCCCGTGGAGCACCCCGCCCTCCACCAGGTTGACCTCGTGCGAGGGTCCGTACTGCACGTCGAGCGGATCGTCCGGATCCTCCTTGTGGCTATGGTAACCCGGAACCTCGTGTACCTTCTGGTGCAACGAACCGCCCAGCGCGACGACGACCTCCTGGAACCCCCGGCACACCGCCATCAGCGGCACACCTGTCTCCAGCGCCCGTCGCGTCAGCGGCAGCGTCGCCGCATCTCGCGCCGGGTCATGCGGTGTCCCCGGGTCGCTGGACCCGCCGCCGTAACGGTGCGGCTCGACGTTGGAGATGCTGCCCGTCAGGAAAACGCCGTCGACCTCGGCAAGCAACTCGTCCATACCGAGGTGCTCCGCCATAACGGGCATGATCAGCGGCAGTGCGCCGGCTCCATCGATCAGCGCCCGCAGGTACTTTTCACCAACGGCATGAAACGGCTGGCCATTGATGCCCTTGCGGCAGGCCGGCACGCCGATGATCGGTTTCGAACTCATACATAGAGCAGCCGCTGACAGACTGCGGCTAGTTTACAGATTCGTCCGCATTGCGGCCAAAGAAACGCAACAGGGCTACCAGCAGGACTGCGCCAACCAGCAGGGAGACCCACGGCGGCAGGCCGTACCCGCCCGGGATCGTGCCGATCCCGATCGCGACTGCGCCCACGATCATCGCGTAGGGCATCTGCGTGCGGACATGCTCGATATGGTCGCAGCCGCTCGCAATGGATGACAGCACGGTCGTGTCCGAGATGGGCGAACAGTGATCACCCCATACGGCTCCCGCGAGCACGCAGGAGATGGCCGAGTACATGATGTGCATCCCGCTCGCATCCGCGACACCGCTGACCGACATCACTGCCCAGGTCAGCGGCAGCACCAGCGGCAGCAGGATACCCATCGTGCCCCAGCTCGTGCCGGTCGCAAATGCGGTCACGGCCGCAAGCACGAATACCACCGCGGGCAGCAACGCGGCCGGCAGCGCGTCGCCGAGTATCGATATCAGGTAGCCCTTGGCATTCAGGTCACCCGTGACATCGGACATGGACCAGGCCAGCACCAGCACGATGATCCCGAACAGCGGCGCCCGCGCTCCCCCGTACCAGGCATCCACGGTCTCGTGTGCGCTCAGGATCCTTTGTCCGATTGAGAGGCCGGCCGCGGTCAAGGCGCCGACGAAAGATGCCCACATCATCGCCAGGTACGGGTTAGCGGAGCCGACGATCTCGGTAAAGCCTTCACCTTCCCCGGTGATGACCACGCCGGCGGCCAGCGCGGCAATCATGACCAGGATGGGCAGGAACGCATTCAGCGCCCGCATGGGCACGCCGGGCTTGGCTTCCAGCTTGTCCGCCTCCATCGCCGGCAGCTCCTCGCCCAGCTCCGGCCGCACCGAGCCGCGGCGCGCGCGCAGCTCGGCCTTGTACATCGGCCCCAGGTCGCGCCCCGTCACGGCGACGGCCAGCACGAACACGATCGCGAGTATCGGGTAGAAGCTGTAGGGGATCGAGTGCAGGAACAGCGAATACGCGGTGGTGTCTGCCAGCGCGTCGATGTCGGCCTTGGCCCTGTCGATCAGGCTGACCTGGTAGCCGATCCAGGTCGTGACGAGGAACAGGCAGACGACGGGCGCCGCCGTCGAGTCCACGATGTAGGCGAGCTTTTCCCTGGAGATCCGCAGGTGGTCCGTTATGGGCCGCGCCGTGTTGCCGACCACCAGCGTATTGGCGTAGTCGTCGAAGAAGATCATCAGGCCCATCAACCAGACGGACACCTGGCCGCCGACCGCGGTACGGGCCTTGCTCACGACGACCTGGACAATGCTCGCCATGCCGCCATTGCGCGTGATGATACCGACCATGCCACCGATCATCATCGTGAACAGGATGATCGCGACGCGGTCAGTGTCGTAGAGCGCGCTGCTGATGTAGACGGCAAAGACGTCAAGGAGGCCCTTGCCGGCCCCGGGCAGCGTAAAGTCGCGCAGCGCCATCGCCCCGACCCACAGGCCGAGCACCAGCGCCGGCACGACGTTGCGGATGAGCAACGCCACGGCAATCGCAAGAAACGCCGGCAGCAACGAGACCCAGCCGGGAAGGACGCGCAGGTCGGCCGCAGCCGACTCGCCCGCCGCCGACGCCGCGATCGTCACGACGCCCAGCTCGGAAACGCTGACGTCCGGAAAGCTCGCTGCACCGTTGTCGTCGGCGGTGGCGAGGTAGCGCGCTCCGCCAACGTCGAGCGCAACATCGGAGCCCGGCACGACACCATTGACCTCGATTTCGAGGGGCACCGAATGCAGCCCCACCGGCGGAACGGCCAGTTCGATAGCCGAGGCCGTGAACGGCCACAGCATCAGGACCATGACGATGAGGCGCTTCGAGACTGCGACGCAAGGCTTATTGATCTTGTTCTTCCTGCCGTTTTGCTTGGCGGCATGTTACCACGCGGTACAATAGCCCAGCTATGGCGCAATCCAACAGAAAACCGCTGCTTGCGGAACTTCGGCAGCTGCTGCGCAAGGAGCCCGATACGGCGACGATGGAGCTGCTGGTGCCCGACATCAGCGGTGTGCTGCGCAGCAAACGCATTCGTCGGCAGAGTTTCGAGAAGACCTGCGATGCCGGTTTCTGGTTTCCCCGGGGCGCGATCCTGATGAATGCAATCGGCGACTTCGTACCCGGGATGATCGGCGAAAGTGACGGCGATCCGGATACGCTCTGCGCGCTCGTGCCGGGCAGCATCGTCCCGGTGCCGTGGCTCGGCCGGCCGTCCGCGCAGGCCTTGTTCAGGATTCTCGAACCCGACGGTGAACCGTTCTTTGCCGACCCGCGCGCCGTGCTCGAACGTGCCGTTCAGCCGCTCTGCAATATGAACCTGAAGATCGTCATGGCGACCGAACTGGAGTTCTACCTGCTCGATGCGCACTCGGACACCCCCTCGCCGCTGCCCAATCCCGTACCCGGCATCGGCCGGCCGCAGATCGGCCCACAGGTCTATCATCCCGATGACCTGCTCGAAGTCGAGCACTTCCTGAACGATCTGTATGCCTACTGCGAGGCGCAGGGCATTCCGGCAGACACCGCGACATCGGAGTTCGCACCGGGCCAGTTCGAGATCAACCTCGTGCACGTCGACGACCCGGTACTGGCCTGCGACCACGCGGTCTTGCTGAAGCGCGCCGTCAAGGCGACGGCCCGCAAGCACGGCTACGTCGCCTGCTTCATGGCCAAGCCGTTCGCCGATGACGCCGGCAACGGCCTGCACATCCACATGAGCCTCGTTGACAGGAACGGCAGGAACTACTTCTCGCACGGGCGCGAGAGTCTCGCTTCGCCACCTTTCTCGGCGCGTTTGCGACACGCCGTTGGTGGCTTGCTGAAGACGATGCCTGAGGCCACTGCCCTGTTCGCACCGAACGCCAATTCTTACCGGCGGCTGCGGCCCGAGATCTTCGCTCCCGTGGATCCCAACTGGGGTGTCAATCACCGCTCGGTGGCGGTGCGCATCCCGCAGGCCGACCAGAAGAACCTGCGGTTCGAACATCGCGTCGCCGGCGCAGACGCCAATCCCTACCTGGTGACAGCCGCTATTGCTGCGGGCGTGCACTACGGCCTGAAGAACAAGCTCGACCCGGGGCGCATGATCAAGCAGGGCGAGTCGGTGCAGCTGAAGACCCGCATCCCCGATCGCTGGGACTACGCGCTCGACAAGCTCGCCCGGGGCAAGGTGCTGGCCGAATATCTCGGCAAGGACTTCGTCGACTGCTATGTCGAGCACCGGCGAGGTGAGAGCCGCCAGTTTCGCAAGCAGGTCAACCCGCTCGACTTCGACTGGTACCTTCGAGCGCTGTGATCAGTCGTGCTCGTCGGCGCGGCCGAGATCGTTTTCGATAAAGCATCCCGCGCGGTGCAGGCACCATGCCGATAGCGGCAGCAGGATCGTGCTCACGATCAGCAGCGCGTAGCGCATCGAATCATCGCCGAAGCGCGGCAGTAACAGGTCGCTGATGAGCCCGGTGACCGGCGGGCCCAGCGCGAGTCCGATCACGTTGATGACGAGCAGCATGATCGCGGACGCGACGGCACGCATGCGCAGGGACACGAGGCTCTGTGTCTGGCCGAGCACCGGCGCCAGGTAGAAATTCGAGGTCAGCGCGGGAAGCACGAACAACACGAGGCTCCAGCCGGCGGTCGGCGCGACGAAGACCCCTACGTGCAGCAGCGCGGTGAAGATCGATGCCAACGCGAGAAATCGAACGGCCCTGGCCTGCCCCGCACGCCCGACCCGGTCTGCGAGGTAACCGCCGAGGAAGAAGCCGAAGCCGCCCGCCGTCCCGTTGATCAGCCCGAGCCACAGGCCGATAGCCGCGAGTTCCATGCCATAGCTGCGCTCTATGAAGCTCGGCATGAAATTGCCGATCGAGTAGCCGACGAAAGAAATCAGGCCGGCTCCGACCGCCATGTAGACGAACGAGCGCCGCGAGACGAGGAAGCGCATGACAAGCCGGAAGGCAGGCTGGCGGCCGCTGTCGCGGCGTTTTTCGGAGGCGCCGCGTGCCGGCTCGGCCAGTGTGAAACGTACGATCAGCGCGAGCAGCAGGCCCGGCAGGCCGACGATGAACAGCGCCTCGCGCCAGCCGATGTTCTGCGCGACCCAGCCACCGGCGAGGTACGCCAGCATGATGCCCGCCCCTATACCGAGCGTGTAAAAACCCATCGCCGACGAGCGCTGCTCGGGCGGGTAGAGGTCGGCGATCATCGAGTGCGCCGGTGGACTGCACCCCGCTTCGCCGATACCCACGCCGATGCGGGCCAGCGTCAGCTGCCAGACGTTGGCGGCAAGGCCCGACAGGGCCGTCATGCCGCTCCACACGGCAACGGCAACGGCGATCAGGTTGCGCCGGTTCACCTTGTCGGCAAGCCTCGCCACCGGGATGCCGACCGCGACGTAGAACAGCGCGAAGGCCGTGCCCGTCAGGAGCCCCAGCAGCGTGTCCCCGACCTGGAACTCCTCCCGAATCGCCGGCAGCAGGATCGCGAGGATATAGCGGTCGATAAAGTTGAACATGTACACGACGGCCAGCACGACCATCGTGTAACGCCGCATCGCGGCAGTGACCGGCCGGCCCTCAGTCGGCGGCTGCATCGGCGGCCGGCGGCGCAATGGCCGCCGCATTCGGGCGGCGCGGGTCCGACGCGCCGCGAAAAAGGCCGTCCTTGTACGCAACGCTCTGCAGACTCGTTGTTACCGAGCCCTGCACATTGACTATGTGGCCGCGCTCTTCGAGCAGTTTGATGGTGTCGGGCCCGAAGCCGGTCTCGAGGAACAGCCGGTCGGGATACCACTGGTGGTGCATGCGCGGCTGATCGGTCGCATCGGCCAGGTTCATGCCGTAGTCGATCATGTTGACGATCATCTGCAGGACCGTCGTGATGATCCTCGAGCCGCCGGGGCTGCCGGTCGCGAACCACGGGCGGCCCTCGTCGAGAACGATGACCGGCACCATCGAACTCAGCGGCCGCTTCCTTGCCTCTACCGCGTTTGCCTCGCCGCCGGCCAGGCCATACGCGTTGGGCACGCCGGGCTTGGACACGAAATCGTCCATCTCGTTGTTGAGCAGGAAACCGGCCCCGCTGACGGAGATACCGGATCCGTACGACAGGTTCAGCGTGTAGGTATTCGAGACGATGTTGCCCTCGGCGTCGATGACCGTGTAGTGCGTCGTATCCATGCTCTCGGGCGCCGGTGCTACCCCGGCCGAAACTTCGGCGGACGGGCGCGCCCGCTGCATGTCTATCGTTTCGGCGAGTTGCGCGGCATAGGCTTTGCTCGTCAACCAGGTAAGGGGCACCGGATAGAAGTCCGGGTCACCGAGGTGCTTGCTCCGATCCGCGTAGGCGAGCCTCATGACCTCGGCCAGCAGGTGCACGCTGTCGGCGCTGCCCGCGCCCATCTCGCCGACCGGGAAGTGCTCGAGGATATTCAGCATCTGCAGGATGGCCACGCCTCCTGAGCTCGGCGGCGGCATGGCGACAATCTCGTAACCCCGGTACTCGCCGCGCAGCGCTTCCCGGATCTCGGGTGTGTATGCGGCAAGCGACGCGCTGTCGATCAGGCCGTCACCATTTTCCATTTCGGCCACGATCTTGTCGGCAATTTCGCCCTCGTAGAACGCTGCAGCGCCCTGTTCCGCGATCAGTTCCAGCGCCCACGCGAGGTCGGCCTGCACACGGCGCTCGCCGAACGCGTAAGCTTCGCCGCCATCCTTGAAAAAGTAATTGCAGCTGGCGCGCTGGCGACAGAGGCGCTCCTTGTAGAACGCGGTCTGGTCGGCATAATCCTTGGTGACGAGGATTCCATCCCGGGCCAACCTGGCGGCAGGCGTCACCAGCCGCTTCCAGGGCAGGCGGCCGAACGCCTCGTGTGCGGCAAACAGACCCGCGACCGTGCCCGGCACGCCGGCCGCCCGGTGACTGAACCGGGACGCCTGTGGATCCGCATTGCCCTCGGCATCGAGAAACATCTCACGGCTCGCGCCGAGGGGCGCCGTCTCGCGGTAGTCGATCGCTTTTGTTTCGCCGGATTCCGCGTCGTGCACAAGCATGAAGCCGCCGCCCCCGATGTTGCCCGCCCGTGGCACCGTCACGGCGAGTGCAAAGCCGACTGCAACCGCCGCGTCGACAGCATTGCCACCATCGGCAAGCACGTCTGCGCCGATTTGCGAGGCGGTGGCGTTCTGAGAGGCGACCATGCCTGCCCTGCCGTAAACCGGATGATGCACCGTCTGGTAGGGGGCAATCGCTGGACGGGTCTGGGCCGCAACGGGCGCCGCAACAGCGGCAGCCAGCAGCGCCGCTGCGAGGAAAATCAGGACACGCATGTTATTTCCGGTGCGGCTCAGGGTAATACGGACTTGAACACAAAGAAAAACCCGATTGCAAGAACCGCACCCGCCGGAATCGTTATGACCCAGGAGACCAGTATGCGGACGACGACACGCAGGTCGATGGCCTCGATGCCGCGCGCCAAGCCGACGCCGAGCACGGCACCAACCAGGGTGTGCGTCGTCGAGATCGGCATGCCGGTTCCCGAGGCAATAACGATCGTCGTTGCGGCCGCCAGTTCGGCGGCAAAGCCGCGAGACGGCGTCAGCTGCGTGATCTTGCGACCCACGGTTGCAATGACGTGCCTGCCGAAGGTGGCAAGGCCGATCACGATACCCACGCCGCCGAGCATCAGCACCCAGTAGTCCAGCGACGACTTCGCCGTGATCATACCGTTCTTGGCAACGCTGACAACGGCCGCCAGGGGTCCGATCGCATTAGCGACGTCGTTGGAACCGTGCGCAAAGGCCATGCCGCAGGCGGTGACGACCATGAGCACGCCGAACACGCGCTCGACGGTGTAGAAGTGCTGTTTCTTATCGACTTTGGGATCAGGCTGGATACGGCGGATTGCCAGGCTGCCGATGATCGCAACGCCGATAGCGATGGCGATCGCGAGCAGGTAGCTGTCCCGCAGGCTGATGGTCAGACCGACATGCTTCAGGCCCTTGAGAATGGTCACGAGCGTGATCGTGAAGGCCGCGAGGAACATGTACACGGGCACGTAACGCTTTGCCCTCTCCAGAGGATTATCGCGGCTCAGGATCAGCCGATGCACACTCATGTAGATCAGGAACGCCACGATCCCCGCCGTCAGTGGCGAGACGACCCAGCTCATCACGATGGTGCCAACCTGCCCCCAGTGAACGGCGTCAACGCCGATACCTACGGCTGCGAAGCCGACGATGGCACCCACGATCGAGTGCGTCGTGGATACGGGCCAGCCGTTCCTGGATGCGATCAACAGCCACGTGCCGGCGGCAAGAAGCGCGGCGAGCATGCCGTAGACGAGGAGCTTTGGCGTGCCCTCCAGCAGCTGCGTATCGACGATGCCTTTCCGTATGGTCGATGTGACCTCGCCGCCGGCGAGCACAGCGCCGAGAAACTCGAAAATGGCGGCGACGACAATAGCCTGTCGAATCGTCAACGCCTTGGAGCCGACCGAAGTGGCCATCGCGTTGGCAACGTCGTTGGCGCCGATACCCCAGGCCATGAACAGGCCGAACAAGGCCGCCAGGCCAATGTAGACGTATTGTGCTTCCATTAATCCTGCCCCGTCGAAGCGCTTGGATTTATTGTTTGCTTGCTTAGTGAGACAGCAGCAGTTCGAGTCGCCGGCCAACCCGCTCGGCCATGTCAGCGATCTCTCCTGTTAACTCGATGACCTTGTAAAGGAAAACAACATCGACAGGGTTGAGGGTGCCTTCTATTTCGAAGAGAGCGGCACGCAGCGCCGCCTGCTGTGTATCCGTTTCGGTTTCTATCCTGTCGAGTTCTTCGATGAGCCCAACGACGAGCTCGACCTCGGCGCCGCGAAACCCCGCGGTGAACAGCTCGTCCAGCTCTCGCACGCTCTTGCGCGCCTGTTTTGCCGCGTCGATATTGCGGTCCACGAATTCGAGGAACTGCTCGGAAACGGCAAGCGGGATCTGCATCTTGCGGCCCAGCACGAGGCCGGAGACGTCCCGCGTACGGTTGGCGATTTTGTCCTGCACCAGCAGTAACTCGAGTATGTCTTCCCTCGGCACGGGCATGAACAGGCTCTTCGGCAGGTGGAGACGGATCTCTTTCTTGATTTCGTCCGCTTCGTTCTCCAGTCCCTCGATGTCGCCGCGCACCTTGGCCGCCGTGCCCCAGTCTCCCTCGATAGCAGCCGCGAAAAACGCCCTCAGGCGTTTCGCGCAGCGGTAGACGATATCGCTATGCTTTTCGACCGGCATCACCGGGGAAGAGCCGAAAAGATTCGCCATCACGTTTGGCATTATTCTGTCCTGCTGGCATGGACTCGTGGCGCAATGCTAGCACGCCTCGGTCCGACAATATCAGCCTCGTGCTAAACTCCGCAGCCCGTGGAAACCGAAACTCCGGAGACAGGAAGGGAATGGCGCGCTGGCTCATGAAGTCCGAACCCGATGCGTACAGCATCGACGACCTCGAGCGCGATGGCCGGGAGATGTGGGACGGGATCCGCAACTACCAGGCGCGCAACATGATGCGCGACGACATGCGTGTCGGCGACGACGTGTTTTTCTACCATTCGAATTGCAAAGAACCCGGGATCGTCGGGCTTGCCCGTGTCGCCAGTGAGCCTTATGCCGATCCCACCCAGTTCGATCCCGAGTCGAAGTACTACGACCCGAAAAGTACCGAGGACAATCCACGCTGGTTGCTGAGGGATGTCGACTTCCTACGCAAGCTGGGGCGGACGATTACGCTCTCAGAACTCAAGGAACACCCGGACCTCGAGGGCATGATCCTGCTGCGCCGCGGCAACCGGCTGTCCATCATGCCGGTCAGCGAGGATCACTGGGACCTGATTCTCGGGCTCGAGTGAAACCGTCGCGCAAGATTGTCGTCGCTGGCGCCCTGATCGCTGCAGTAGCGGCGGCTTTTCTGTCGATGCCACCCCGGGTGGAACGCATACCGGCTTCCCCCGCGCTGCCCGCAGACCTCGACGCCCATATCGCGGCCGTGGAGACCCGGGCAAGCGAGCAATACCCGCTTATCCCGGGCACCGAAAAGCGGATCCGGTGGCAAACGCCCGGCCAGAAGACTGAATTCGCCGTCGTCTACCTGCACGGCTTTTCGGGCACCAGGCAAGGGCTGGCACCGGTGCCCGACCGGCTGGCGGACGCCCTGTCCGCGAACCTTTTCGAGACGCGCCTGGCCGGGCACGGCAGGGCCAGCGGAGGCCTGGAGGCCGTGCGCGCCGAGGACTGGCTCGCGGACGCCGCCGAGGCGCTGGCCATCGGTTCACGGCTCGGGGACCGCGTCATTGTCTTGGGCACCTCGACGGGCGCGACGCTGGCGATGGCCATGGCCGACGAGCCGGCGATGGCGGACGTCGCCGCCATCATCATGGTCTCGCCCAACTTCCGGCCGTTCGACCCGACATCGGCGTGGATCACGCGGCCGGGTGGGCCGTGGCTGCTGCGCATGCTAATCGGCGATTCTCACAGCTTCGAGCCTGCCAACGATCAGCAGGCCCGTTTCTGGACAACCACCTACCCGGCCACGGCGATCGTTGAGATGATGCGCCTCGTTGATTTCGTCGACGCGAAACTCCCATTCAGCTTCGGTCAACCCTTATTGACCCTGTACTCTGCGAATGATCTGGTCGTATCACCCGCAGCGACACTGGAGGCTCTGAATTCACTCGATGCGCCGATGAAGGAAGTCATCGACGTGGGTGAGGTCGGCGACCGCATGAACCATTTGCTGGCCGGCGACATCCTATCACCGGAAAGCACGGACAGGATCACGAACATCGTCATCGACTTTGTTCTGTCCCTGCCGGCCGCCGAGTGAGTGTCAGCGCGCTACCGCAACGTAGCGGGACACGGCAAGAACACGACTACCTGGGTGTAAATCATGAAGTTACCTTTAATTCTCGCTGCCTTGGCCTGCACGGCCCTCGCTGCGTGTTCGCAGAGCCCGGCGCCCGAAGCCGGGGAAACCGCCGCTGAAGCGGCCACGGACGCCTCCATGTCGGAGCACAGCGTGTTATTGGAAGCATGGGACACGCCATTCGGCGTACCGCCGTTCGACCGCATTGGCTCCGCGGATTACCTCCCCGCAATGCGCGCCGGGATGAAAGCGCAGGACGCTGAGATCGAAGCTATCGTAGGCAACCCGGACGTACCGACGTTTGCAAATACGATCGAAGCGCTCGAGCGTTCCGGCGGCCAGCTGAGTCGGGTAAGGCGCGTTTTCTTGGCGCTGAATTCGGCCCACGCGGATGACGTCATCAAGGATACGGCCAAAACCATCGCGCCCGAGCTGGCGGCTCACGACGACAATGTGTTCCTGAACAAGGGTCTGTTCGACCGCGTCGCGCTCGTCTATTCGCGGAAGGATGATCTGGACCTCGGCGACGAGCAGCTGCACCTGCTCGAGGAGACGCACAAGGAATTCGTGCGCGCAGGCGCCAACCTGGAGGACGACGCCCAGGCGCGGCTCCGGGAGATCAATACCGAACTCGCAGAGCTTTCGCAGCAGTTCCAGGAGAACCTGCTCGACGACACCAATGAATTCGAACTGCTCGTGACCGACCCGGCCGACCTCGGTGACCTGCCGGCCAGTCTCGTTGCACTCGCCGCCGAGGAGGCCACGCGGCGCGGCCACGACTGCGAATGCTGGGCGTTCACGTTGCAGCGGCCCAGCATCAACCCGTTCCTGCAGTATTCGCCGAACCGCGAGCTGCGCAAGAGAATCTTCGACGGCTACGCCATGCGTGGCGACAATGACGACGAGCAGGACAACAAGGCCATCATCTCGCGCACGGTCCAGCTGCGGGCAGAGCGTGCCAACCTGATGGGTTACGACAGCCACGCTCATTACGTGCTGTCGGACAACATGGCCGAGACGCCCGAGAACGTCTATGGCCTGCTCGAGCAGATCTGGGAGCCGGCGCTGGGTGTCGCAAAGGCCGACCGCGCCGACCTGCAGGCCATGCTGGAAGCCGATGGCATCGATGACCGGCTGCGCGGCTGGGACTGGCGCTACTACACGGAAAAGCTACGCAAGGCCCGTTACGACGTCGATGAAGATGCCTTGCGGCCCTATTTCGAGGTCAACGCGGTACGCGAGGGCGTGTTCGGGCTCGCCAACAGGCTGTTCGGCCTGAGTTTCGAAGCCAGGGACGATCTCCCGAAGTGGCACCCCGACCAGCAGGTCTTCGAGGTGAAGGACGCGGACGGCAGCCACCTCGCGATCCTGTACCTCGACTACTACGCGCGCGAGTCCAAGCGTGGCGGCGCGTGGATGAACCACCTGCGGCCGCAGTCGAATCTCGACGGCTATGTGACGCCGATCGTGACCAACAATTTCAACTTCCCTGCCCCGACCGCAGAATTGCCGTCCCTGCTGAGCCTGACCGAGACCGAGACCTTTTTCCACGAATTCGGTCATGCCCTGCACGGCATGCTCTCCGACGTGAAATACGAGTCCCTCGCGGGCACCTCCGTACCGAGGGACTTCGTCGAGTTTCCGTCGCAGGTCATGGAGAACTGGATGCGCACGCCGGAAGTGCTGAACATGTTGGCGAAGCACTACGAGACGGGCGAACCGATTCCAACGGAAACCATCGACAAGATCATCGCCACGGGCAAATTCGATCAGGGCTTCAAGACGGTCGAGTATCTCGCCGCTGCATTCCTCGACATGGCCTACCACGCACAGGCCTCGGCAGAAACCGTCGAACCGCGCGCCTTCGAGAATGCGGCGATGACCGACATCGGCCTGATCGAGGAGATTATCCCCCGCTACCGAAGCGGGTACTTCGCGCACATTTTCGCCGGCGGCTATTCCTCCGCTTATTACAGCTACATCTGGTCGGAAGTGCTCGACGCCGACGCGTTCATGGCATTCCAGGAAAACGGCCTGTTCGACCAGGCAACGGCCGCCGCCTATCGCGAGCATGTCCTGAGCAAGGGCGGCACACGCCCGGGCATGGAGCTGTACCACAACTTCCTCGGCAGGGATCCCGAGGTTGGGCCGCTATTGGAGAAAAGAGGCCTGAATTGACGGCCTGCAGGAGCGCCCCATGCCCGCGATCGGGCCCATGGGGCGCTGCTACGTCGACAGCCGCTTCAGCTTGTCGTAGAGCTCGGCAGAGCGCTCGAGTGCGATCATGATGACGAGGTCGCCCGGTTCGGCCCAGGCGAGAGCTGAATCGAGCGACTCGATCTCTTGCTCGCAGTGTGCGACCTGTTCCGCCCGCGCGCCGCAGGCCGTCATCTCGTCCCGAATCACCGCGTAGACCTCGCCGTGCTCGCGGCCCCGGTGATACTTCGTGAGTTCCGACACGAACACCTGGTCGAGACCGGAGTCCCAGGCAATCCTGGCCAGCTCCCGGATCAGGTCGTCGGGGCGGTCTCCCGCCTGGCCAAAACAAAGCGCCTTGCGTTTCGGCTCCAGCCGGTTTGCCGTTTCCAGCAGGGCCTGCAGCGCCCGCGGGTTGTGTGCGAAATCGACAAGCACCTTGAAGCCTTCGATCTCGTAGAGATTGCCCCTGCCGGGATTTGCATCCTGCGACATCGACTCGAGGCCGCGACGGATGTCCGCCGTCGCCACGCCCATCGACCAGCTCAGCGCAGATGCCGCCAGCGCGTTGGCCACGTTGTGCCGGGCTGCGCCGTGCATCGCGATAGGGACATCCGTCACGCGGCAGACTGCCTCGCGCTCGTCCGCTTCCAGCCTGACGAGCTCGTCACCGTCGAGCACGAAGGCGGCGCCCCCGCTCGCGACGTGGCGCTGCACGACGGGGTTGTCGGCCGCGAGCGAGAACCACACCAGCGCGCCCGGGTAGGCGCGCGCCTTGTCGACCAGCCGGTCGTCATCAGCGTTAAGCACAAGCCGGCCGCCCTCCACGACCGCGCGACTGACGATCCACTTGCAGTCCAGCAGTTCATCGAGATCCCGCGAGCCGAAATCGCCGAGATGATCCCGGGCGATATTCGTGATGAGCGCAGCGTCCGCCTTGGTGACACCGAGGCCGCGGCGCAGCAGCCCGCCGCGGGCCGTCTCGAGGATCGCCGCATCGACCTCGGTCTGTCGCAATACGTTGCGCGCGCCGCCGGGGCCCGCCCAGTCGTCACGGTCGACGACACGATCGTTGATGGCGATGTAGTCGGTCGAACTCAGCCCCACGCTGTGACCGGCGGTGCTCAGGATTTTTGCCGCCAGGCGGACCGTCGTCGTCTTGCCGTTGGTGCCGGTCACGAGGCACAGCGGAATGTCGCCGTGCTCGGACCAATCGATCGTCTCGGCTTGCGGCAGCTCCCGCACGGGCCAGGTCAGCGCGTGGCGGCCGAGACCCACAGAGGCCTCGTCGTCGTCCCACAGCATCGTCACGCCGTGCTCGCACGCCGCTGACTCCAGCGCCAGCAGGTGCGGGTTCGCCTCCTCCGCCGCGGCCGCGGCAAGCCGCGCTACCGCCTCGTCGAAGTCGGGCTCGTCCGCGCCATTGAGCTCGGCATCACAGGCCGCCCATGCCCACTCATTGATTTCCGAGGCCGCATACAGGGCATCGATCGACGCGGTGAAGCCGAGGCTCACCCCGCCGATGAGGGTCTTTGCGGCGTAGTCGCGCTCCTCGGGCCATCCGAGCGCGCGCAGCATCCGCTGCACGTGCTTCCTCCATACCGGGATGAGGCGCTGCGCCTCGGCCTGGTCACAGCGAACGTCGAGGATCGAACCCGGCGCATCGAACAGGAGGCTGGGACCGGTCAGTCTGCGCGCGTCGAGGAATTCCATTCGCCTCGCCCCGTGGCGTTCTAGTCCGCGTCCTCGCCGCGGGCGATCCTGACCCCGCGCTCGTCGCTGATGATCTCGACGTCGTCGCTGAACTGGAAGTCTTCGGTTTCGGGCAGCTCGAGAGCGGCCGGCACCTTGGCCACGCCGTTCTCGATGTGGGCACCGGCATTGAAGTAGATGATCTGCTTCCAGCTGCGCTTGACGTTGTCGCCGAGCACCAGGACGAGATCACCGGCCTGCGCAAGTTCGAGCGCACGCGCCGTCGCTTCCTGCTCGTCCGGGCTGACTTCGATCGCATCGATGTGGATGCCTTCCGCGAGCAGCGCATCCTTGAGCATCACTGCTACCTCGTCATGCCCGCGGCCGCGGCGGTTATCGTCGCAGCGGCAGATGTAGTGATCGAAATGTCCGGCCGCCTCCTTGGCGATATTGCGGATGTCCTCGTCGCGCCGGTCTCCCGGGGCGGCGAGCACGCAGATCTTCCGGCCATCGATCTCGAAGCGGTCGACGAGCCCGCAGATTGCCCTGACCGCTGCCGCATTGTGCGCGTAGTCGAGTATCACCTTGAACGGATGCTCGTCGTAGATGTTCATCCGGCCCGGGGCCTGGAAGAAGGTCGAGTCGAAGGTGCGCAGGCCGTGGCGGATGTCTTCGATGCTCACGTCCATGTTGTAAGCCAGTGCCGCAGCAAACATCGCGTTCTGCACATTGTGCATGGCGCGCCCCTCGATCGTGGCCGGGATCAGGTGTGTCCAGAGCAGCGGCGTGTGTGCTTCGCCGTTATAGATCGTGATCATGTGACCGTTCATCGCCTGCTCGAGCACCAGGGCCTGGCCGCCGGCGCGAATGTGCTGTTTCACGAGCGCGTGCGACGGGTTCATCGTCACGTAGCAGAGCTTCTCGGCCTCCGTGTAGTCGGCCATCTGCAGGCAGAGCGGATCGTCGGCGTTGAGGACGGCGGCATCCTTGGCCACTTCGATCGGCACGCGCTTGATCTGGGCGAGCTGTTCCAGGGTGTCGATGCCGCGCAGGCCCAGGTGGTCCCCCGCGACGTTCAGGCAGGCCGCGACATTGCTCTGCCGATACCCGAGACCGCCACGCAGCAGGCCGCCGCGCGCCGTTTCCATGACGGCCGCGTCGATCACCGGGTCGCGCAGCACCATCTGGGCGGACGTCGGCCCGGTCATGTCGCCGGGCACTGTGAGCTTGCCGTCGATGTACACCCCGTCCGTCGAGGTCATGCCCACGGTATAGCCCGTCATCTTGAGGATATGCGCAAGCATTCGCGACGTCGTCGTCTTGCCGTTGGTGCCCGTGATCGACGCGATGGGTACGCGACTCGGCGAGTCGCGCGGGAACAGCATGTCGATGACCGGTCCGGCCACGTCACGCGGCGTGCCCTCGCTCGGCGCGACGTGCATGCGGAACCCGGGGCCCGCATTGACCTCGCAGATCGCCCCGCCGGCCTCGCGATACGACAACGCGATGTCGTTCGTCAGGAAGTCGACGCCGCCGATGTCGAGGCCGATCGCCTTGATCGCACGGATCGCCATGTCCCGGTTGTCGGGATGGATGATGTCGGTGACGTCCAGCGCCGTGCCGCCCGTGGACAGGTTGGCCGTCGAACGCAGGTAGACCCTTTCCCCTTCTGCAGGCACCGTGCTGCGGTCGTAGCCGACCTTGGCGAGCAGCCGCTCGGCCTGGTGATCGAACTCGATGCGGGTCAGTACCTTCTCGTGACCAACGCCGCGCCGCGGGTCCTGGTTCACGATGTCGACCAGTTCCTCGATCGTGTGCCTGCCGTCACCGATCACGTGGCCGGGTTCACGTTTCGCGGCCGCGACGAGTTCGCCATTGATGACGAGCAGACGGTGGTCGTAACCCTCGATGTAGCTCTCGACGATGATCGAGCGGCCGTGCTCACGCGCCTTGGTGAAGGCAACCTCGACCTCCTCATCGGACTTCAGGTTGATCGACACACCGCGTCCGTGATTGCCGGCAAGCGGCTTGAGGACGACCGGGAAGCCGATGCGCTTGGCCGCGCGCTTGGCATCCGTCGAGCTCTGCACGATGCGCTGCTCCGGCACGGGCAGGCCGAGGTCGCGAAGGATGCCGTTGGTTTCTTCCTTGTCGCCGGCAAGTTCCACGGCGATATTGCCGGTAAACCCGGTCGTCGTCGCCTGAATGCGCTGCTGGTAGCGGCCGTGCCCGAACTGGACGAGACTGTAACGGTTGAGGCGCTGCCAGGGGATTTCCCGCTCTTCCGCGGCACGCACCAGCGAGGCCGTGCTCGGGCCCAGTGCCCGCGACTGCGCGTAGCGGATGAAGCGGTCGCGTTCCTCCTCGAAGTCCCAGTCCGGCGGCGGCGCGGCCTCGGTCTTCAACTCGTCGGGCAGCAGGCTCAGGATGAACTTCAGCGCCAGCGCGCTGGCCTCCAGTCCTACCGCCTCGTCCTTGTATTCGAACACCATGTTGTAGTGCCCCGGCTGGCCGTCGAGCGAGCGCGTGCGTCCGTAGGTGACCGGCGAACCGGCGACGTTCTGCAGTTCGATGGCTACGTGCTCCATGACGTGCCCGAGCCACGTGCCCTCTTCTTCGTGCAGGCGGCGCACGAAGCCGCCGGGCTCCTTGTACGAACAGCCGTGCTCGTGCAGGCCGGGCAACATGTCGAGCATCGGCTGCACGAAGGCATCGCCGAGTCTTTGCGTGGGCCAGTGCTCGAGTTCGCCCAGGTCGAGGATGTGCCGAATAACCCTGAAATGGGCGAAGACATTCGGCCCAACGTAAACATTGGTACTGACGATTTTCATTGTTCTTTTCCTGTGGTCGCCTATTCCGGCGCTGCGACTCTGCTCGCTGTCTCGAAGCGGCCACCCGCGATCAGTATATGCAACTTCACACCGATCAGGCTTACCGGGTCGCCGCGACGAGCCTTGCTCATCGAAGAATAGCTCAGATCCCGCGGGTCGATGACGGTGATGCCACCGCTGCCGACCACGTCGAGCGTATCGTCGGGGCGAATGAAGGCCGCCGTGTCCTCGTCGAGGCCCAGTCCCACGGCGAACGGGTTATAGGCGAGTGCCGTCAGCAGCCGGCCGAGGCGGTCGCGCTCGCGAAAATGCTGATCCACGATGAACTTGTTGGTGAGACCGAGGCCGGGCGCCATCGTGACCATGTCCGGGCTCGGGGTACTGCCTTCCATGCCACCTGCGATCATGTGCTCAGGCATGAAGGCCGCGCCAGCCGAGGTACCCGCCACGTGCATACCAGCCGCGTTGCGACGCCTGATGAGCTGGGCAACCGGGGTCCCTCCCAGCGTCGTCGACAGACGCAACTGGTTACCGCCGGTCAGGAACACGCCGTCACACCTCTCGATGTATTCGAGATCCTCGCCGCTATCGCAGTCCTCGCGGGCATCGAACGGCAGCACCTTGGCATGCTTGATGCCGAGATTTCGGAACAGCTTTTCGTAGTTGCGGCCCGTCTCCTCGAGTTCCGATGCGGTCGGAATGATCCCTATTCGGGCCTCCTTGCCGCCACAGATGGTCACGAAGCGGTCCAGGATCTCCGGGTTGTGGAATTTCTCTTCGGCGCCGCCGATCGGGATGATGAATCCCCGGTCGAGCTGGGCATCTTTGTTGGCTGGGCTCATGGGATTGAATCTTGTAGCGAAGGCCCCAAAAAGGCCGGTATTGTACATGACACTCCCGATAAACTCTGTCCGGAATAACACGGATTCAAGGCGCCATGACTGAAGAGATGCCGCTCGGCCGGGAAGTCCCCTACCCCGAGCAATACTCGCCTGAACTGCTGTACGCGGTGCCCCGCGCCGCTCAGCGTGCGCGGCTGGGTCTGGGCTCCCGGTTGCCGTTCCACGGCACGGACATCTGGAATGCCTGGGAGCTGACCTGGCTCGCCCCGAACGGCATGCCCCGCTACGCGACCGCCGAGGTTCGCGTGCCGTTCGATTCACCGAACATCATCGAATCCAAGTCACTCAAGCTGTACCTGAATTCGTTCGCGATGTCTCGCTACGCGTCCGCCGAGGACGTGGCCGAAACCGTGGAGGCCGACCTCAGCGACTGCACGGGCGCGGACGTCAGCGTCAACCTGCGCCGGGCCTCGTCGACAGGCGGCTCCCGGATAGCACGTCTGCCCGGATTCTGCCTCGACTCGCTGCAGGTGGACTGCGACGCAGACACGGTCGACCCGTCACTGCTGCGCTGCGAGTCCGGCGAGGCCGTGTCCGAGGACCTGTACACCCATCTCCTGCGGAGCCTCTGCCCGGTGACGCATCAGCCGGATTCCGGCAGCGTGCTCGTCACCTACGCCGGTCCGCGCATCGACCGCGAAGGCCTGCTCAGGTACATCGTCTCTTTCCGCCGGCACGAGGACTTCCACGAAAGCTGCGTCGAACGGATGTTTGTCGATATCCTGGAGCAGTGCAGCCCGGAGAGACTGACGGTCTACGCGCGCTACCAGCGGCGCGGCGGCATCGACATCAATCCGTTCCGCTCCAACTTCGAGGCCGACGTGCCGAACACGCGACTTTGGAGACAATAGGCACGCGGTCCGGGTGCTTGTCTCCCTCATGGCTCGCTTCGCTGCGCTTTACTTCGGTCGACAAGCACCCCTCCCACGCGCCTTAATCACCGAAATCTTCCGGCGACAGCTTGTGGCCCCAGTCTTTTTTCGCCTGTAGATAGCGCCGGTTCGCGTGCGTCACGCCGAAGACGTGCTTGAGCGGGGTGATCTGTGACAGGCCCGCGGCTGACAGGTCCTCGATTTTCTTCGGGTTATTGGTTAGCAGCCTGAAGGGGCCTCCGCCACGAAAGTACTTGAGCAAGGCGGCAGCGTCGCTGAAGTCCCGCGAATCGTCGGGCAAGCCCAGCGAGCGATTCGCCTGGTAGGTGTCCTCGCCGCCGTCCTGGAGCAGGTAGGTGGCGGCCTTGGCCCACAGGCCGATGCCGCGGCCCTCGTGCCCGGACATGTAGATCAGCATGCCGCCCTCGGCTTCGGCGTCGATCAGCTCGAGCGCCGACTTGAGCTGCGGACCACATTCGCAGCGCTCGGAGCCGAAAACATCGCCTGTCAGGCAGCTCGAGTGCACCCGGACCAGCGGATTCGTCCAGCTCTCGCGGTCGCCGATGACCAGCACGCTGTTGACGGCCATCGAGGTCGCCAGCGTCGCGAAAGAGCGCTGCGCGTCCTGCGCCACGAGGTCGTCCGCAATCTCCTGGATCTTCGACAGCTCGGTGTTCCGCACGCAGGCGTACCACTGCACGTCGAAGTGCCTGTCGCCGAACTGCAGCGGCAGCGGAATCGGCCCCAGGATGCTGATCGAGCCGCCGCCGCCATCGGCGTCCGGCCCGATTCTCTGGCCATCGCGGTCGATACGCACCAGCGTGCCCTGTGCGAGCAGGCGCTCGCGAACCGAGGGATCAATGTAGGTAAACATGGGGGCGCATTATGAACGAATAGCGCGAACCGTGATCGATTTTGCTTGCTGACCCGAAGGTCATTAACTATACTTGCTGACTCATAGGTCATTAAGAGACGGGAGTCATGTCGAAACCGCGTTATCGCCGACGCAAGGAGGACCGGCCGCAGGAGATCACGGAAGCCGCCCTCGCCGCGTTTGCCGAGAAAGGCTATGCCGCGACGCGGGTCGAGGAAGTCGCCAAGCGGGCAGGCGTCAGCAAGGGACTCGTCTACCTGTATTTCAGGACCAAGGAAGAAATCTTCAAGGCCGTGATCCGGAGTTTCGTCGTGCCGCGGATCGACTCCCTGATCGCCGTGATCGATCGCTCGGACATGTCGAGCGAAGATTTCCTGCGCGGCCCGTTCCTCGACTTCGTCAAGACCCTGCCGGGCTCGCCAGTCAGCGTCGTCGTGCGTCTCATGATCGCCGAGGGCCCCAAGTACCCCGACTTGCGGCAGTTCTACTGGGACAACGTCGTGTCCCGGGGGCTCGGCGCGATCCGCGAGATCCTGGAGCGCGGCGTCAGCGCTGGTGAATTTCGCCGCTCCGACGTGACGGAGCTGCCACACCTGTTCGTCATGCCCGTCGTCTTCAGCATGATCTTTCACATGCTGTTCGACGCGCCGTCTTCCGAGACGAACCGGATCATCGAAACCCAGCTGGATGTGCTCGTCCAGCATATGCAAGGAGCCCCGTCATGAGCACCCGATGGATCCCGGCTGCGGCCGTATTCTCGCTGCTTCTCGCCGGCTGCGGCGGCAGCTCCGACGATCGCCAGATCGTCGGGCAGCTCGCCTCCGACCGGATCGAGTTGACGGCGGAAGCTGCCGAACCCATCGTCGAAATCCTGGTGGCCGAAGGCGAGTCGGTAGCAGCCGGTCAACTGCTCATGCGGCAGGATCGCGCCCGGGCCGGGGCGCGACTGGCTGAGGCCGACGCGGCACTGGGACAGGCCCGTGCCCGCCTCGACGAACTGGTTCGCGGCCCACGCAGCGAACTGATCGATGCCGCGCGGGCAGCGGTCGCCGGCGCCGCCGACGAGCTGGCCTTCCGCGAAGCCGACTACACGCGCATCAAGGAGGTACATGCCCGCAAGCTCGCCTCACCGGAGCTGCTGGACCAGGCCAGGGCGGCGCTCGATGCGGCGAGAGCCAGCCTCGAGGTCCGCCGGGCCCAGCTCCAGGAACTGCTGACCGGGACCACGGTCGAGGAACTCGCACAGGCGGAATACGCTGTCGAGCAGGCGCGGGCACGGCGCGACCAGTTTGCGGTAGACCTCGACCGTCACGATATCCACGCGCCCGTCGCCGGTATCGTCGACAGCCGCCTGTTCGAGATCGGCGAGCGGCCGGCCCCGGGGCAGACGCTGATAGTCCTTCTGTCGGGCTCCCAGCCGTATGCGCGCGTCTACGTACCCGAGCGCCTGCGCGTCGGCGTGACGCCGGGGGTCAGCGCGACGATACATGTCGACGGGCTCGCGGAGAGCCTGCCGGGGCGCGTCCGCTGGGTAGCCGCGGAAGCGGCGTTTACCCCGTACTACGCGCTCACCGAACGCGACCGTGGTCACCTGACTTACCTCGCCAAGATTGACATCCTCGAAGACCGCGAACGGCTGCCCGACGGGGTGCCGGTCCAGGTCGACTTATTACTCGGAAGCAGGTGAGTGAACGGTGAGCTCGCCATTCGCGCGCGCGGTCTGAGCAAGGACTTCGGCCAGCTTCGCGCCGTCAACCGCCTGGACCTCGACGTGCCCCGCGCTTCGATCTACGGCTTTCTCGGGCCCAATGGCTCCGGCAAGACCACGGCCATTCGAATGCTCTGCGGCCTGCTGACACCGAGCGAAGGCGGCGCAGCGGTACTCGGGATCGAGGTCCCTGGCCACTCCCAGGATCTCAAGCCGCGGATCGGTTACATGACCCAGAAGTTTTCCCTCTTCGGCGACATGACCGTGGCGGAAAACCTGCAGTTCATCGGCGAGATCTATTCCATTCCCGGCGCACGGCGCAAGGCGCGTATCGAGGAAGTCCTGCAGCACTACGACCTGGTCGAGCAGCGCAAGCAGTTTGCCGGCACGATGAGTGGCGGGCAGAAACAACGGCTGGCGCTGGCCTGCGCCGTGCTGCACAAGCCCGAATTGTTGCTGCTCGACGAACCGACCAGTGCGGTCGACCCGCAGAGCCGCCGCGACTTCTGGGAGAACCTGTTTCGGCTCGCCGATGCCGGTACCACCATCCTTGTCTCGACACATTACATGGACGAAGCGGAGCGCTGCCATCGGCTGGCCATCCTGGATCATGGCGTCAAGGTCGCCGACGGCTCGCCCCAGGAACTGCAGGGTGCGACCGGAATGAATGTCATCGAGGTGCTCGCCGACGACCCCTACCACGCACAGACCGCCATCAGCACGCTGCGCGAAATCGCCAGCGTGACCCAGCTCGGCATTCGGCTGCGCGTGCTGGTCCCGGAATCCGTGCCGGATGCCTGCGGGCTCGTGGAACGAGTCTTGTCGGACCGCGGGATCACCGCGGACACGCACCTCTCCTCGGCCACCCTCGAAGACGTTTTCGTGGCCGTGACGCTCGACCCGCGGGAGGAAGCCGCATGAAACGGCTCGGCAGGCTGCTCGCGGTGACGCGCAAGGAAGTGCGCCAACTGCGCCGTGATCGCCTTACGGCCGGCATGATCTTCGGCATACCGCTGATGCAGATCCTGCTGTTCGGCTACGCGATCAATACCGACGTGCGCAACCTGGTTACGGCCGTGGCGGACGAGGCGCAGACGCACCTGTCGCGCGACTTCATCGCACGCCTCGAGGCGACCCAGGTTACGAGCATCCGGCTGCAGGCGGCAACGGCGCGGGATTTGGAAGCCCTGCTGCGCGCCGGCGAGATCTCCATCGGCATCGCGATTCCACCGGACTTCGACAGGCGCGTCGCCGACGACACCCGCGCGGCTGTCCACATCCTCGTCGACGGCAGCGACCCGACGATCGCGGGTGTCGCCGACAAGCTGCGTAACGTGCCGCTGGCTTTTGACACCCGGCCGCAGCAGCGCCGCGAGCAGCTCGTCGAGGTGCGCAACTACTTCAACCCGGAGCGACGCACGCCGGTCAATGTCATTCCCGGCCTGATGGGCGTGATCCTGATGATGACGATGATGATGTTCACGGCCGTCGCCGTCGTCCGCGAGCGGGAACGCGGCAACCTGGAACTGCTGATCAATACACCGGTCACGGCACTCGAGCTGATGATCGGCAAGATCCTGCCATACATCGGCATCGGCCTCGTCCAGCTGGCCGTCATCCTGGTCATCGGACGGCTGCTTTTCGATGTGCCGGTGCGCGGCAGCATCATCGACCTGTACCTGGCGGCCGGGCTGTTCATCGCCGCCAAGCTGGCCCTCGGCCTGTTCTTTTCGACCGCCGTCTCGTCCCAGTTCCAGGCCATCCAGATTACCTTCTTCCTGATGCTGCCCTCGATCCTGCTGTCCGGGTTCGTGTTCCCGTTCGACGGCATGCCGCTCATCGCCCAGTGGCTCGGCGAGGCGCTGCCAGTTACCCACTTCATCCGCCTGACCCGCGGCATCATGCTGCGCGAGGCCGCCCTCGGGGACCAGCCCTTCGCGCTGATCTACCTCGCCGGATTTGCCGTTGTCGCAATGCTCGCGGCCGCTCTCAGGTTCTCGAAACGGCTCGACTGACCGGAAATGGCGTCGCAAGGGCCAAAACCCCGCCCGGGGACTCGCAAAATGGCGCCCATTCTGTTCCAATTTGCACCGTTCCGCGATTAACCGAGAGTTATGACCCCCAGCAAAGACCAGAAACCTACCGTATTCATTGTCGATGACGACCCGGCTATTCGCTTCGCGATGCAGGCGCTTATGGACTCGGTGAACGTGTCACACGAGATTTATGCCTCGGGTGACGAGTTTCTCGAGAACGTTGACGACAAGCGGCCGGGTTGTCTCGTGCTCGATATCCGGATGCCGGGTCTCGGCGGGCTCGAACTCCAGGAAGAACTGCTGCGCCGCAGCAGCACGATTCCGATCATCTTCATCACCGGCCATGGCGACGTGCCGATGGCCGTAGAGGCCATGCAGAAGGGCGCCGTGGATTTCATCCAGAAGCCGTTCCGGGACCAGGACTTGCTGGACAGGGTTCGGGAGGCGCTCAAGACCGACCAGGAGCGGCGACAGGAGCAGCAGGCTCATGCCGAGGTCGCCGAGCGGCTCGCCCGCCTGACCAACCGTGAGCGCGAAGTCTTCGACCTGGTCGTTACCGGCAAGCCGAACAAGGTCATCGCCTATGAATTGGGCGTCAGCCAGCGCACGGTGGAGATCCACCGCGCCAGGGTCATGGAGAAGATGCAGGCGCGGTCGCTTGCCGATCTCGTCAAGATGCACATGACGGCATAGACGCGCCGTCGATCAGGACCTCACATGTGCCGACGCCGGTGCTCCTGGAATTCGGCGCAATCGATGCACTCTTCGGCGTAGGGATACGCCTCCAGGCGGCTCCCGGCGATCTCGTCGCCGCATTCGACACACATCCCGTATTCGCCGGTATCCATCCGCCGCAATGCGGCCGAGATCTTGGCGATCTCCTCGCGCGCCTCGTTGCCGAGCGCGTCGACGACTTCGTTGTTCTCGAACTGCTGGGCCCGCTCCTTTGAATCTGCCTCGCACCCACGACGCAGATTGGCGGTGATGCGTGCGAGCCGCGCGCTCAGCTCCGCCTTCTTTTTTTCGAGCCTCTGCCGCAATTCATCGTACGCGGGCATCTCAGGGTCCTTGCCTAGAGTTGAACCACACTTTAAACACAGAGCCAGCCTCCGAGTAATCAGTAAATCCACCTACGCATCGATAGGTAAAATCCACGACTAGCTAGGCATCAGGCCTTATGGAATCTGCCGTGCAAGGCTCTATATTGCGTAGGTAAGGGTTCAGTAAGCCATCTTCGACCGCGAGTACGTGCCATGCGTGAAATCAAGAAGATCCTGTCCGTTATTGATCCGACGGTCGAGGCACAACCGGCTATGCTCCGGGCCGCCTGGCTCGCCAGGGCTTCCGGAGCCGAACTGGAGCTGCTCGTCTGCTACTACAACGAGTACCTGAGCGGCGACCGTCTCTTCGACTCGCCGTCACTCGAGAAGGCCCGTGCCGAGGTCATCGCCAACCAGGAGAAGCACCTCGAAGAACTGGCTGAACCGATCCGCCAGACCGGCATTGTCGTGACAACGAGCGCAGTGTGGGACCACCCGCTGCACGAGGGCATCGTTCGGCGTGCTGTCGAGAGTGGCGCCGACATCGTGTTCAAGGACACGCACCATCATTCGGCCGTCGCGCGCGCCCTGCTGACGAATACAGACTGGAACCTGATCCGGACCTGCCCGACGCCCCTGTGGCTGGTCAAGCCACACGACCTCGACAAGTCGCCGGTGTTCGTCGCCGCTATCGATCCGCTCAATCAGCACGACAAACCCGCGGCGCTCGATGACGAAATCCTCAGCATCAGCAAGACGCTCGGCGAGAACGTGGGCGGCGACGTCCATGCCTTCCATTCCTACGATCCTCGCATTGCGGTTGCGACCGCGACTGCAAACGCCTACATCCCGGTGTCGCTGCCCTTCGACGAGATCGAGCAGCAGATGCACGAGGAGCACGAGAAGCGCTTCACCGAGATCACCTCGTTCCACGATATCGGCGACGACCACGCCCACCTGGTCGCCGGCCTGACGCACGAGGAGCTGCCGCTGATCGCCGAGAAGCTCAATGCCGATGTCGTCGTGATGGGAGCCGTCGCTCGCAACCGCTGGAAACGGCTGTTCATCGGGGCCACGGCGGAGCGGACCCTCGAACACCTGCCCTGCGACCTGCTCATCGTCAAGCCCGACTGGTTCAAGACGCCCGTCGAACTCACGACGCACGAAGCCGCCTGAGCCCGGCGGCAGGGCCGCGCAGCTAGGCCAGTTCCGCGAGTACCTCGCCGAACACGCCGAGGAAGACTTCGGCGTCGCCGGCGCTCAGCACCATCGGCGGTCTCAGCTTGAGGATGTTGTTGTTCGGGCCGATCGAGCCCGTCAGCACGCCCCGGTTCCGGAGTTCGTTGACCACCCTCCCCGCCAGCTGCGTGGCCGGTGATCTTTGATCCCGGTCGGTCACCAGCTCGACGGCGATAAACAGCCCGTTCGCCCGGACATCACCGACGCAGTCATGAGACCCGGCCAGGTGTCGCAAGCCGGCCGCAAGAACGCCGCCGACATCGAGTGCGTTCTGCACCAGTGATTCCTCCTCGAGGACGTCGAGCACCGCCAGCGCGGCGGCACACGAGACCGGGTTGCCGCCGAAGGTATTGAAATAGCGCCCGTGTGCAGCGAAGTCGGCCACGAGTTCGCCCCGGGCGACCACGGCCGAGACGGGGTGGCCGTTGCCCATGGGCTTGCCCATCGTCACGAGGTCGGGCACGACGTCGTCGGCCTCGAAGCCCCAGAAATGACTGCCGGTGCGTCCGAAGCCTGGCTGCACTTCGTCGGCCACGAACAGCCCCCCGGCCTCGCGCACGATCTCGGCGGCCATGCGCAGGTAGCCGGGCGGCGGCGTCACGACCCCGCCGCTGGACACGATCGTGTCGATGACGAAAGCAGCTGGCCTGAGCCCCCGCTTCGCCAGCCGCTCGATCGCCTCGTGCAGGTGGCCCGCGTACTGCTCGCCCGCTTCCGGGCCTCTGTGCGGCCCGCGGTAGGTATCGGGCACGGGCACCGTGACCACGTATTCCGGGCGTTTCTCTGGCGGGCAACTCTCGGTCGTAATCTCGTAGATCGCCTGGGTGTTGCCGTGGTAGGCGAAGTCGGTGACGATGATGCCGGTCGCGCCGGTCGCGGTACGCGCAATCCGCAGGGCCAGCTCGTTCGCCTCGCTACCCGTGCAGCAGAACATGGCGGTGTCGAGATCGGCCGGCAACAAGGCCGTGAGGCGCTCGGCCAGGCCGACGACATGCTCGTGCAAATAGCGGGTATGTGTATTCAGCAAGGCCGCCTGCCTGCAGATGGCCTCTACGACGCGCGGGTGGCAGTGTCCGACGTGGGGCACGTTGTTGTACATGTCGAGGTACTTGCGGCCAGCCGCGTCCCAGAGCCAGACACCCTCGCCCCTGACCAGGTGCACGGGCTCGTCGTAGAAGAGCCGGTAAGCGCTGCCCATCAGGGCGCGCCGCCGCTCGAGCAGGCTATTGTCGCCGGTCTCGCTCATGTAACGATCTCGTAAATGCCTGGCGCGCCGTCAGTGGGCACCGGTCAACGTATTGTGGACGTTGAATTTCTGCCTCGGCGCCGTCAGCTGCTCATCCTTGATGACGGCCTTCAGCGTGCGGGTCCTGTCGTCCACGACGACAATTGCCCCCGGCTCGCCGGGACCGTTCCAGACCGAGAACCACACCTCGTCGCCTGCAGCATTGTACTCGGGCTGCAGGACGCGCTTGGGCCCGAATCCGAGTCTCGCCCACCAGGCGATCGGCAAGGCCTCGAAGCCGGCGTCGAATTGGTCAATCGCGAAGACGGCCACCTTCTGGCTGATCGATGGGTCCGGGTTGAGCGGCGCGTCGACCCAAAGGTTGCCCGAATCCGGATGCGAGCGAGCATAAAGCGAGCCTCCGCCGAGGCTCTCGAACACCCGCACGGGCTGCCATGCTCGCGCGGCGTTCCCGGCCGGATCGGCCGCAATCAGCGTCACGGTCGCGCTGCCGATGGCACTGCTCGCCCGGACCGGCCCGAATTCCGGGTCGTTCAGGCTGGCGCCGCGGCCGGGGTTCGAGGTTCGGGCAACCTCGACGACATCCACGCGCTTGCGCTGTGCGGCATCAAGCACCGCGACGTCGGTCGACAGGTCGGCGGCCATCATCAGGTAACGCCGGCTCGCATCCCAGCCGCCGGCATCGAGCATGCGCAGGACGGGCACGGCCTCGACCACCAGCTCGTCGACATCGCCGTAGTCGACAAACATGACCTGTCCTGTCTCTTTGACCTGCACGAGGAACTCCGGGCGCACGTGCGAGGCAGTGATGGCGGCGATGCGGGGTTCCGGGTGCGACATGCTTCCCGGCAGCTCGCGAGTCGACACCCGTCGCAACGGTTCGAGCGTCGCGCCATCAAGCAGTACGAGCTGAGGTGGCCAGTAAGTGCCGGCCGCGACGACGCTGTCTGCGCCATCCGCATGCCTGGCGATGTCGACCGCGCGGGCCTCGAACCCTGTTTTCACGGTCGCGACCCTCGCCGGCGGGTCCATGTACAGATCGATCATGTCGACCGCCGCGGTCCGCGTTATCGTGACGAGGTAGCGACCCGTGCTGGACACACGCAGCACCTCGACGTCGCCGTCGGTCTCGATCACCGTGACGAGTTCCTTGGTGTCGCCATCGATGATGGCGACGCCGCCCGGGCCCTGCAGGGCTACCGCGAATAAATTGTCGATGTCCCTGTCGTGCTGCGGCGTGCCCGGTCGGGCCTCCGGGGCCACGAACACGTCCCAGCTCTCCAGGATGTCGGCCATGCCGAAGTCCGGCGCCACCGGGACCGGCTGCTGCAGGTATTCCGCCAGAATCTCTATTTCGATATCCGATATTTCGCCGGAGGTGCCCCAGTTCGACATGCCGGCGGGCGAACCGAAGGTGATCATCGCCTTCAGGTAGTCAGTTCCCTTTGCTGCCGTGATGTCGGGCGTCAGCGGCCTGCCGACTGAACCGTTCCGGTTCACGCCATGACAGCTCGCGCAGCGCTCGAAATAAAGCTTCGCCGCGGTCCGGAATTCGACCGCGGCCATGCTCTTGCCGTCGACTCCGGGAACCTGGCGCAAACCTTCCAGCGGCACCGGTGACGCGCGTCCGATGTGGGTCAGTTCGCCCTCGGTCGCACCCGGATGACGCTGCCCGGCCGCCCGGTCGGCCTGGCCGAGCATTGCACGTAACGCCGCTACCTCTGCCTCGGTGGCGGGCGCGAGGTCGTTACCCCAGGAAGTAAAAACGTAGCTGACAGCGGCCGCCAGTTCCCGATCGTTCAGATGGCCGAGATTCGGCAGGACGCCGGCGTATTTCTCGCCGTTGTCCGTGACCGGGCCGGGGACGCCGAACAGGGCTGCCGAGAGCAGAGCGCGCCGGTCCCCCTGCGGAAAATCGGGCCCGGCAAGCGCGGGGAACATGCCCGGGACGCCCTGGCCGTCGGGCTGATGGCAGGCCGCGCAGTTGCGCAGGTAGACGGACTTGCCGAAGGCCAACGGGTCGACGTCGGGCTTGCCGCTGACCGCCAGGCCGCCGACGTCGGAATCGTCCGGCCGTTCCAGGGCCTGGCCGGCGGGGCCGGTGCACGCGGTCAGCGACAGTGCCACCACGGCAAGAAGCAGGCCCGGCACGGTCAGCTGCTGTGTCTTACCAGCCCTCATCAGTCGGCTGGAACCTCCCCGGTTCGCGTTGCGAAGCGCGCCGCAGCAAGCAGCCGGGCAGTGTTCACCGGCTTGTTCATCAGCGTGCTGTTTTCGACAGGCTGTGTCTCCTTTACGACCTTCGAGGTGTCACCCGTGACGATGAAGGCCGGGATGTTGACGTCGTAATACTCACGAATCTCACTCACCGCCTCGACGCCCGTGGAGCCGTCCAGCAGATTGAAATCGGACACGATGAGCGCAGGCACATCCTCGATGTGGCTAAGCAGGGCGCGCGCCTCCGTCGCCGACGCCGCCGTGGCAACCTTGAATCCCTCGGCCTCGAGCAAGTGACCCCAGGCTTCTGCGACGCGGACATCGTCCTCGATCAGGATGACGAGACCGGACGCCGTGTCTGCCTCGAGCCTGGGCGTATCCTCGCCTGCCTCGTCTTCGGCGAATTCGCTTTCGGCAAGGGGAATGCGAACCGAGAAGCGCGAACCCTTGCCCGGCTCCGACTGCACGTCGATCGTGTGGTCCAGCAGATCCGCCAGTCGCCGGACGATCGCGAGGCCCAATCCGAAGCCTTCACTGTTGGCGCCCGGCGTCTTTACCTGGTGAAACTCCTGGAATATGGCCTCCAGCTGGTCCTCCTCGATGCCGACACCCGTATCCTCGACCGTCAGCCGGCAGCAGCCATCTTGCTGGCTGCAGGTCATGCTTACGCGGCCGGATTCGGTGTAGCGGATCGCGTTCGATGCGAGGTTCTGGACGATCTCGCCGAGCAGGTTGGGATCGGAACGCACGGCTGCACCGCAAAGATCGGACACGAACTCGAGCCCTTTGTGCTTCGCCTGGCGCGCGAACTCGGGCGAAAGCCGGTCGATGAGCCGCTGCATCGGGAATTCCTCGAATTCCGGCGTCACTGCGCCCGCGTCGAGGCGGCTGATATCGAGCAGAGAGTTCAGCAGGTTCGTCATCGCCGTCAGCGAACGCTCCTGGCTCCTGATCATCTCCAGTGCCCGCTCGTCGGTCACCGTGCGCCGCAGGGCACCGTTCAGCAGGCTCAATGCCTGAACCGGCTGCCGCAAATCGTGACTGGCCGCCGCGAGAAAAGCACTGTTCGCCTTGTTGGCGCGCTCCGCAGCCTCCTGCGCGGCGATGATCTGCTGCTCCATGCGCTTGCGGTCGGTGACGTCACGAATCACGCTCGAAACGAAGCGGATCTTTTCGGTCTGTACCGGGCTCAGGCTGATTTCGACCGGAAACTCGGAGCCGTCCTTGCGCCGACCGATGAGCTCCAGCCCCGCACCCATCGGCCGCAAGCTGGCACCGTCAATGTACCGGTTCCGATGGGCGATGTGCG
>JBFFSI010000007.1:0-58200 GCA_041572475.1 Woeseiaceae bacterium | reverse complement strand
GGCAACAGTCAACCATCACGCGACTCGAGGAACGCTATGAGATTCTCGTTTCGAGGTTGCGCTCGATCAGCGAGTCCTTGCCGGCCGACTCCGAACAGGACGAGCGGCCACCGCATTACTGAGTACGGCAAACCCGAATGGCAATGCCGATGCGTTGAACTATAGTGACAGAAGCCACGATACTGGGAGACAGCAATGTCCGGTATGCGCACGCTGGCCCTGGTCGCGATGCTCCTGCCCGCGACCATTCAGGCCGCAGACACCTACGTCCCCGAGGAACTCCAGGGCTGGCAGCAATGGGTCCTGGACGGCCGGGAGCACCTCGAGTGTCCTTTCCTCTTTAACGCGGCCTCGCGGGGCCGAAACGATTTCATCTGCGCCTGGCCGGGCTCTCTCGAGCTCAGCGTCGATGCCGACGGGGGCCGCTTTACGCAACCGTGGACCGTCTACGGCAAACAGCAGTGGATCCCGCTGCCGGGCAGTGCCGAGCACTGGCCGTCTCAAGTGACCGTCAACGGGCGCAGCGCGGCCGTCGTCGCTCGCGGCGAGCAGCCCGGGACCTACCTGCCGCGAGGCAGCTATCGCCTCAGTGGACGCTTTGCGTGGGACGAGAGACCAGGTGTGCTGGCGATCCCCGACGCGAGCGGACTCGTCACGCTGGTGGTAGATGGCAGTACGGTTGCGCGCCCGGAACGCAACGAAGGCGGAATCTTCCTCGGCGAGCGGGAGCGCGAACAGCAGGCGCGTGACGCGGTGGAGACGCAGGTTTACCGCCTCGTTGCCGACAACGTGCCGACCCGGCTGATCACCCAGCTGCGCATCGACGTTGCCGGCGGCGTGCGCGAGGAGTTGTTCGGCCCGATACTGCCCGCGGGCTTCGTGCCACTCGCGATGGACAGCCCGCTGCCCGCGCGGCTGGAGCCCGACGGACGCCTTCGTGTGCAGGTCAGGCCGGGCCGCTGGACGATCAGCTTGCGGGCCAGGGGGCCGGAGGTCCTCGATGCCGTAACGCTGCCGGTGCCGGAGGCCAACCTGCCGGGGACCGAGATCTGGAGCTATCGCTCGAATGATCGGTTGCGGGTAACGGCGGCGGCGGGCGTGCCGCCGGTCGATCCGGTACAGGCGCAGGTTCCCGGCGACTGGCGTTCCCTGCCGGCGTTCCGCGTCGAGCCGGGCCAGGCGCTGGCCATCGAGGAACGCAGCCGCGGCATCGTCGCGGCGGACAACGAGTTGAGCCTGGACCGACAGATGTGGCTCGACTTCGACGGCGGCGGATTCGTCGTCAATGATGCGGTCGGTGGCGAGATGCGCAATGCCTGGCGCCTGGACATGGCAGAGCCCTTTACGCTGCTCAGCGCAGCGGAATTCGGCGAAAACCTGCTGGTAACGGAGGGCGATGACGGCGAGACCGGGGTCGAGATCCGGCGCCGCGACGTCGCGCTCCAGGCGCTGGGACAGGCCGCAACGCGGGCCACGATGCCGGTCACGGGATGGGATGCCCGCTTCGCCAGCGTGGCGACGGTGCTGCACCTGCCGCCGGGCAGCAAGCTGCTGGCTGCGCCGGGCGTGGACCGGGCGCCGGGGAGCTGGGTGAGCCGCTGGCAACTCCTCGATTTCTTCCTCGTGCTGATCATCACGATCGCCGCATGGCGGCTTTTCGGCTCGACAGCCGGGGTCGTCGCGCTGCTCGCGCTGGTGCTGAGCTTCCATGAACTCAATGCGCCCGGCTGGCTCTGGCTGAACCTGCTGGTCGCCGTGGCGCTGCTGCGCGTCGCGCCCGAAGGCAGGTTGCGCCAGGGCGTGAGGACTTACCAGGCGCTCAGCGCGCTTGCGTTGCTGCTGGTGCTGGTGCCGTTTTTGGCCGGTCAGCTGCGCATTGCGATTTACCCGCAGCTCGAGCCACAGTTCGGCGCAGCCGCGCCAGGCCTGCAGAGGCCAGGCGTGTCGCTGATGGCGCCGCGGCCGGCGGCAGAGGTGGCCGCGGATGCCTACGAGATGGAGAAGGCGGGGCGGCTGGATATCGCGCCGGCGGCACGCCTCGAGGAGATCCAGGTCAGCTCCGTTGCTGCGCGCCGATACGCGCGCTATGCGCCGAACGCGATCGTCCAGGCCGGGGCCGGCATCCCGTCCTGGGAATGGAACTCCTACCGCCTTAGCTGGAGCGGCCCGGTCGATGCCGAACAGACGCTGCGGCTGATCATCATGCCGCGCTGGCTGGTCTCGATCCTGCGCTTCGTCGAGATAGCGGCGCTGCTGTTGTTCGCGGCCGTGTTTGCCGCCGAGATCTTCCACAGGCGCTTCGAGCTCCCGGGTGGGCTCAGGCTCGGCAGGGCGCCGGCCAGCGCGCTGCTCGCGGCCGGCCTGCTGGGCGCGTCGCTCGCGGTCAGCCCGGTCGCCGAGGCGCAGACGCCGGACCCGGCCCTGTTACAGGAGCTGGAAGAGCGGCTGACCAGGGCGCCCGAATGCGTGCCGCGCTGCGCCGAGCTGGTCGCCGCAGAGGTCGACGTGTCGCGAGACAACCTGCGAATGACTCTCGTGGTGCACGCGCTCGAGGAGGTGGCCATCCCGTTGCCCGGATCTGCGCAGGGCTGGAGGCCGACCGCGATCGCGATAGACGGTGCCGAGGCCGGGCAGGTGATGCGCGGCCAGGATCGGTGGCTCTGGGCCCGGCTGGCGGCCGGTCAGCACCGCATCAGCCTCAGCGGCGCGATACCCGTCGTGGACAGCCTGGAAGTCCCGTTCCCGGCGCCGCCGCGCGTGGTGGAGGCCAGCGGCGAAGGCTGGTATATCGCCGGCATCAAGGACCGGCGCCTGCTCTCCGGTTCGCTGCAGCTGACACGCCTGCAGGCCGAGGGCGACGAGGACTCGACGCCGCGCTGGGAGAGCAGCCGTTTCCCGGCCTTTGCCAGGGTGGAACGGGCCGTCAACCTCGACCTGGACTGGAGCGTTACGACCACGGTCATGCGGGTCGCGCCGGTGCAGGGTGCGTTGACGCTCGAAGTGCCCGTCCTCGACGGCGAGACCGTGTTGACGGAAGCTGTCACGGTCGAGGACGGCAAGGCGCTGGTATCGATGAATCCGAACCAGCAGTCGGTAGCCTGGCGCTCCAGCCTGCCGCGCGTATCGCCGCTGGTGCTGTCCGCCGACGCCGGCGTTCCCTGGCAGGAGATCTGGTGGGTCGGCATCGGCAGCATCTGGCACGTCGATTTCGCAGGCGTGCCGGAAAGCGAGAACCCCGATGCGCCGCCGGATGCGCGCACCGCCGAATTCTATCCCCGCGGTGGCGAGACCCTGACGATCGCAGCCACGCGGCCCGAAGCGAGCGAGGGGGCCACGCTGGCCTTCGATGCGGTGCGCCTGGCGGTCGAGCATGGCAGTCGATCGCGGACAGCGACTCTCGAGCTCGCTTACCGCAGCACGCGCGGCGCGCAACATGTCATTACCCTGCCGCCCAACGCGGAAGTCACGGCCGTGTTCATCGACCAGCAACTCGAGCCGCTGCGAGCCGAAGCCGGCATCCTGACGGTGCCGATACTGCCCGGGGAACACAAGATCCGCATCGAGTGGCGCGAGGTCGGCGACATCGGCGTGCGCACGGAGACGCCCGCCGTCGACATCGGCGCGGCATCCAGCAACATCACGCTGGCATCCGACCTGCCGCTCAATCGCTGGCTGCTGGGCACGTCCGGGCCGAAGCTGGGACCGGCCGTACTGTACTGGTCGGAGCTGGCCGTCCTGATCGTGTTCGCGCTGATACTGGGGCGCGTCGAGCTGACGCCGCTCAGGGCGCGGCACTGGCTGTTACTCGGCCTCGGCTTCAGCACCTTCAGCTGGCCGGTGCTCGGCATGATCGTCGCCTGGTTGCTGATCACCGGCGCCCGCGCCACATGGACCGGCGTGACCGCCTGGTGGCGCTTCAACCTGCTGCAGGTCATGGTCGCCGGCGCTACCATCGTGGCGCTCATAGCGATCGTCTCGAGCCTGCCGATCGGCTTGCTCGGCACACCGGACATGCACGTGACGGGCAATGGCTCTTACGGCAATTCGCTGAAATGGTTTGCTGACAGCTCGCAGAGCGTGCTGCCGACGGCGAGTGCATGGACCTTGCCGCTGTGGGTCTACAAGACGCTGATCCTCGGCTGGGCCTTGTGGTTGAGCTTCGCTCTGATACGCTGGCTGCCGTGGGTATGGCGCTGCTTCTCGAGTGAGGGATACTGGCGCGCACGTACCAGAGCCGAATAAGAACGCGGGAGCGGCTTCAGCCGCAACGGGGGGAATCATGCAGCTGATGCGAGCGTTTTGGATCATCGTGTTTCTTGCCGTGCTCATCTGGTCCGGCATCGAGCCGCACGACTACCCGACCTGGTGGCTGGAAGTCGCACCCGCCCTGATCGGCGCCGGGATCCTCTGGTTCACGCGCGACCGTTTCCCGCTGACGCGGATGACCTACCTGCTGATACTGGTTCACTGCGTCATCCTGATGGTGGGCGGGCACTACACCTATGCCGAGGTGCCGCTCGGCGACTGGATCAGCGAGCTGTTCGACCAGACCCGCAACAACTACGACAAGCTGGGACACTTCGCGCAGGGCTTCGTGCCCGCGATCATCGCCCGCGAACTCTTCATCCGGCTGCAGATCGTCCCCCGGCCGGGCTGGCGAGACTTCCTGATCGTGTGCCTGTGTCTGGCGGTCAGCGCTTTTTACGAGCTGATCGAGTGGTGGGTAGCGTTATTGTCCGATGAGGCAGCCGAGTCTTTCCTCGGCACGCAGGGCTATGCGTGGGACACGCAGTCCGACATGGCCTGGGCGCTGTTCGGTTGCGCGGTCGCGCTGATCGCCCTCGGGCCCTGGCACGACCGTCAGCTGCGCCGGGCGGGCTACGCCGGCGACGAGTCTCGATAACGATCAGCCCCCGCGGTTGCGGGTGAGCGCGTAGACCGCGAAAGAGCCCAGCCAGTGCGAGCCCTCGTAGTGTTCGCTGGCCACGTAGGGTAACGACGCCTGCAGGTGTTGAGCCGCCCAGTTGCGCAGCCGCGGGGTGTGCTCGTCGCCGCGCAGCGCATCGGCGATGGTATACAGGTCCCAGGCCCTGCTGAGGTTCAGGCCGTCGAGATGGACGATCTGTGGATCCGAGCGGTCGCTGACGTTGGCGGGAGTCAGCTCGCCGCGACCGAAAAGGCCCGGCAGAAACGCCTCGAGCCAGCCGCGGAAGGCATCGCCCTCGAGGACCCGCGCCATCAGCGCGGCCTCTTCGAGGCACGGCGACAGGAAATCCGCGCCGCTGGGCTCCCAGCCCAGTGGGCAGTCCCTGTCATCCGAGTAGTAGCGCAGTGCGGCCGACGAGATCGCCGCGGCAAGTTCGGTATCCCCGGCGGCCCTCGCGTAGTCGAGTGCGAAGGCCAGCCCGAAGGCCGTGTTCGGATGCACACCGTGGCGAATCGGGTATTCCTGGCGCGGCAGGAACTCGATGTACTTGTCGCGAATCAGGCTCGTCAATGGCGCCAGGCTGGCCGCGAGCTGCTCACCGGCCGGATCGGACCAGGCCTCGACCTCCATGGCGAGCTGCAGCAGCCAGGCCCAGCCGTACGTGCGCTCCCAGCTGCCAGATTCGTGAGCGAAATAGGCGACCTCGCCGGCGATGTTGGCCGGGTTGATCGATGCCCTGAGGCCGGAGACGATCGCGTCGCGCTGCGCCAGGCCCGGGAACTCCCTCAGCAGCTTCACGAGCATCCAGTGGCCGTGCACCGACGAATGCCAGTCGTAGCAGCCGTAAAACGCGGGATGCAGCTCCGTCGGCGGCAGCAGGAACTCGGCGCTTTCCAGGGTCTGGCTGAGCTTGTTGGGATATTCCCTGTGAATACAGTCGAGGGCGAGGTGCGCAAAGTGCGCAGCGCCCTCGGCGGTGAGGACGAGCCCGTTCGACTGTTCGGTGTACATCTTCACGGGCATGGTCTCCTCGGCAAGAATATCGCTGCTCGCCGACAAGACGAGCGCCACGAATAGCGCGATGCTGCGGTGCTGGCTCAATCCGGACTCTCGAGATAGCGGGAACCGATTGCGCCACGATAGCACCGGCCATCCGGGCGCTTCAATCGGTGCAAATTCTTGTACCATGCCGCGGGTGAAGCGCTGTGCCTACCTGACAATGCGAGAACCCGGCGACTTCGTCACGGACTACGACGTGAGTATCCCCGCGATGGAGTCGCTCGGCTGGGAGGTCGAGACCGTGGCCTGGGACGATCCTGCGATCAGCTGGGATCGTTTCGACGCGGTGTACATCTGCACCCCCTGGGATTACCCGGAAAAACTGCAGCGATTCCTCGAGGTCCTCGCGGCTATCGACCGGTCGCCGGCGCATCTCGTGAACGACCTGTCGCTCGTCAACTGGAACCTCCGCAAGACCTACCTGCGCGACCTGGAGGAGCGGGGCGGCCCTATCGTGCCCAGCCTGTGGTACGACGACTTCGACCCGGTGGAGCTGGCAGCGAGCTTCTCGAGGCTCGACGCTGCGAGCGTCGTGATCAAGCCGCAGGTCGGTGCCAACGCCACGGATACCTTCGTGCTGCACGAACCGGTGCCCGGCGACAAGGGGTGTCAGCTTGCCGGGACCTTCGCAGGACGGCCGCATTTCATCCAGCCGTTCATGCCGAGCGTGCAGAGCGAAGGCGAGTACTCACTGTTTTATTTCGACGGCATTTACAGCCACGCGATACTCAAGGTGCCGGCACAGGGTGATTTCCGGTCCCAGGAAGAACACGGCGCCGAGATTCTGCCCGTTGAACCGCCGGCCGGGCTGCGCGCGGCCGGCGACCGGATCATGGCGCTCGTCGAGCCGATGCCGGTCTATGCGCGGGCCGATTTCGTCCGCGACCGGGGCGATCGCTTCCTGTTGATGGAGCTCGAGCTGATCGAGCCGTCGCTATACCTGAGAACCGACGACCGCGCCGCCGCGCGTTTCGCCGGCGCCTTCGAGCAGCGGTTTCAGGTACTGGCCGGTAAATGACACCCCGCTGGCGGCCACCGCCTCCGGTGTGCCCGTTGCGACAATTTCGCCGCCGCCGTCGCCACCCTCGGGGCCGAGGTCGATGATCCAGTCAGCGGTCTTGATCACATCCAGGTTGTGTTCGATCACGACGATCGTGTTGCCGCGATCGCGCAGGCGATGCAAAACGTGCAGCAGGTGCTCGATGTCGTGGAAGTGCAGGCCAGTCGTCGGCTCGTCGAGGATGTACAGCGTGTTGCCGGTATCGCGCTTTGAAAGCTCCTTGGCCAGCTTGACGCGCTGCGCCTCGCCGCCCGAGAGAGTCGTCGCGTTCTGTCCGAGATGGATGTAGGACAGGCCCACGTCCATGAGCGTCTGCAGCTTCTTCGCGACCACCGGCACGTTCCGGAAGAACTCGAGCGCGTCCTCGACCGTCATCTCGAGCACCTCGTGAATGTTCTTGCCCTTGTAGCGAACCTCCAGCGTCTCGCGGTTATAGCGCTTGCCGCGACAGACGTCGCAGGACACGTAGACGTCGGCCAGGAAGTGCATCTCGACCTTGATGACGCCATCGCCCTGGCAGGCCTCGCAGCGGCCGCCCTTGACGTTGAAGCTGAAGCGGCCGGGCAGGTAACCGCGAGAGCGCGCCTCCTGGGTCCCGGCGAAGAGCTCGCGGATCGGCGTGAACAGCCCGCTGTAGGTCGCCGGGTTGGAGCGTGGCGTCCTGCCGATCGGGCTCTGGCTGATGTCGATGACCCTGTCCAGGAACTCGATCCCCCGGATCTCCGAGTGTGGCGCAGGGTTGCGGCTGCTGCGGTTCAGCGTGTCGGCCACGGCCTTGAACAGGGTGTCGTTCACCAGCGTGGACTTGCCTGAGCCCGAGACGCCGGTCACGCAGGTCATCAGTCCCACCGGAATGGAGACGTCCACGCCCTTCAGGTTGTTCCCGGACGCGCCGACGATCGTCAGCTGGCGCTCGGGATCCGGCAAGGCGCGGTCGTCGGGCATCGCGATGCGGCGTTTGCCCGACAGGTACTGGCCGGTCAGCGATTCCGGGCTGTTCTTGATTTCCTCGGGCGTTCCCTCGGCCACGACCTTGCCGCCGTGGATGCCGGCGCCCGGGCCGAGGTCGACGACGTGGTCCGCCGCCAGGATGGCCTCCTCGTCGTGCTCGACGACGATGACGGTATTGCCGATGTCGCGCAGGTGGGTCAGCGTGCCGAGCAGGCGCTGGTTGTCGCGCTGGTGCAGGCCGATGGACGGTTCGTCGAGGATGTACATGACGCCGACGAGCCCGGAGCCGATCTGGCTGGCCAGCCGGATGCGCTGCGCCTCGCCGCCGGACAGCGTGTCTGCGCTGCGGTCCAGCGACAGGTAGTCGAGGCCCACGTCCGACAGGAAGCCCAGCCGGTCGGCGATTTCCTTGATGATCTTCTCGGCGATCGTCGCGCGCCAGCCTTCGAGCGCGAGGCTGTCGAAGAACTCGACGGCGTGACCCACGGACAATGACGAGATCTCCGGTAGCGAGCGTTCCGCGACGAATACATGCCGGGCCGAGCGGTTGAGCCGGGTGCCGCCGCAGTCGGGGCAGTCCTGGCTGCTGAGGAACTTCGCGAGTTCCTCGCGCACGGCGCCCGATTCGGTCTCGCGGTAGCGGCGCTCGAGGTTCGGGATCACGCCTTCGAAGCGGTGCAGTTTCTTGACCTGCATGCCGCGTGAGTTCTCATAGAAAAACTCGACCTTCTCGCCGCCGCTGCCGTAGAGCACGATGTCGCGGAGCTTCTTGCCAAGGTCCCGGAACGGTGTCTCGAGATCGAAATCGTAGTGAGCCGCGAGGCTCCGGATCATCTGGTAATAATAGGTGGTCTTCCGGTCCCAGCCGCGGATCGCGCCACCCGCCAGCGACAGGTCCTCGTTGACCACGACCCGCCTGGGGTCGAAAAACTGCTTGACGCCGAGGCCGTCGCAGCCCGGGCAGGCGCCGGACGGATTATTGAAGGAAAACAGCCGCGGCTCGAGCTCGGTCAGCGAGTAGCCGCAGACGTTACAGGCGAAGCGATCCGAAAAGACAAGTTCGTCACGGTCCGGCCCGTCCATGAACGCGACTCGCGCCACGCCATCGGCCAGGCGCAGCGCGGTCTCGAAGGATTCGGCAAGGCGCAGGCGGGTGTTTTCCTTGACCTTGAACCGGTCGACGATCGCGTCGATGCGGTGCTTCTTGCGCAGGTCGAGCGTCGGCGGCTGGTCCAGCTCGTAGACCTCGCCGTTGATGCGGGCACGAATGAAGCCCTGCGCCAACAGGTCCTGCATGAGCTTGACGTGTTCGCCCTTCCTGTCAGCGACGACCGGCGCCAGCAGCATGAGCCGAGTGCCCTCGGGCAATGCCAGCACCTGGTCGACCATCTGGCTGACCGTCTGGGCCTCGAGGTCCATGCCGTGATCGGGGCAGCGCGGTATGCCGGCACGCGCATACAAAAGGCGCAGGTAGTCGTGAATCTCCGTCACCGTGCCCACCGTCGAGCGGGGGTTGTGCGACGTGGACTTCTGTTCGATCGAGATCGCGGGCGAGAGCCCGTCGATGTGATCGACATCCGGCTTTTCCATCATGGACAGGAACTGCCGCGCGTAAGCGGACAGCGACTCGACGTAGCGCCGCTGTCCCTCCGCATAGATCGTGTCGAAAGCGAGCGAGGATTTCCCGGACCCCGACAACCCGGTCAGCACGATCAGCTTGTCGCGCGGCAGGCTCAGATCGAGGTTGCAGAGGTTGTGCGTTCGTGCGCCGCGGATATCGATGGATTTCATTGCAAAGTCTGTAAACGCCGACCAACCTGCTAATATACGCCGCCCGCAGACTTCGGCGCAAAGACGAGCACAATGGCCACAGACCCTGACAGCCCGATTGCCAGGATGTTGCCCGGCGAGCGCCGCGCCGTCGGCATCATCGCGATGATCGCCATGCTGCGGATGTTCGGGCTGTTCTCCCTGCTGCCCGTGCTCGCGATCTATGCTGCCCGGCTGGACAATGCGACGCCCCTGCTGATCGGCCTGGCCGTTGGCGCGTACGGCCTGACGCAGGCCGGCCTGCAGATTCCTTTCGGCGCGCTGTCCGATCGCATCGGCCGTATCCCGGTGCTGCTCGGCGGCCTCGGGCTGTTCGCGGCGGGGAGCGTCATAGCGGCGACGGGCGACACGATCTGGAGCGTGATCCTGGGGCGGCTGTTGCAGGGCGCGGGCGCCATCTCCGCAACGCTGACCGCGCTGATCGCCGACGCCACGAGCCCGGCAGTGCGGACCCGCTCCATGGCCGTCTATGGCATCGGCATCGGTGCATCCTTCATCGTGGCGATGATCGCGGGGCCGTTCATCGCGGCGAGAATCGGCGTGCCCGGCCTGTTCTGGATCGCCGCCGCGCTGGCCGTCGTTGCCGGCCTGTCCCTGCTCGCACTGCCCGGCGGCGTCGAGCGGCCAGCCGTCACCGGGCGCTGGCAGCTGCGGCCGGCGTTTCGGCCCGAGCTCCTGCGGCTCGATTTCTACGTGTTCCTGTTGCACGCGATCCTGACCGCCAGTTTCGTCGCGCTGCCGTTCCTGCTCGCCAACCGCCTGCAGATGCCCGTGACCGAGCACTGGGAGATGTACGTCGGCGCGATCCTGGTGTCGCTGCTCGGTACCGTGCCGCTGATCCTCTACGACGAGCGGCAGGGCAAGACGGCGACGATTCGCATTGCCGTGACCCTGATGTTCGTCGGCGAGCTGCTGCTGAGCTTTGCCGGCTTCGGCAGCGTGCCCGTGTTCGCCGCGCTGGCGCTGTTCTTCGCGGGCTTCAACTTCCTCGAGGCAGGCCTGCCGGCGCGCCTGTCCCTGCTGGCCGACGACGAGTCGAGAGGCGCGTCGCTGGGCGTGTTTGCCAGCGCGCAGTTCCTCGGCGCCTTCGCGGGGGGGCTGATCGGCGGCCGCTTCCTGCACGAGGGCCGGCCCGGCGACGTGTTCTTCGTCTGCGCGCTGCTGGCGGCGATCTGGCTGGCCGGCTCGGGCCTGTTCCGGGAGAAAACCTGAAGAAATCGGGGTGGCAATTGGGGCCTCAGGCTCTACAATAGGCCACCCTCACCCGCGGCCGCGGGTGACCACGACAAATCATGAATACAGGGGACCAGCTATGGCCCGCGGAATAAACAAAGTCATCCTCGTCGGCAATCTCGGTGCGGATCCGGAGACCCGCTACATGCCGAGCGGCTCGGCCGTTACCAATCTCTCGATTGCGACGAGTGAAACCTGGAAGGACAAGCAGACTGGCGAGCAGAAGGAGCGGACCGAGTGGCACAAGGTGGCCATGTTCAACCGGCTCGCCGAGATCGCGGCGGAGTACCTGCGCAAGGGTTCGCAGGTCTACATCGAAGGCAAGCTGCGTACCCGCAAGTGGCAGGACCGCGACGGCAACGACCGCTGGACGACTGAAATCATCGCCGACGAGATGCAGATGCTCGGCGGCCGCGGCGGCGGTGGTGGTGGCTCCATGCCGATGAGCCAGGACAGCGGCCCATCGAGTCCGCCCCCGCCGGCGGGCCCGGATGACTTCGACGACGACATTCCGTTCTGACCGACAGCATCGGTAGTTTTCACCTTGCGCGCGGCAGGCCCGAGCCGGGCCTGTGCCGCGCGCTCATTTCAGGACTTTTCAGGACTTCAGAAGATGGGCGCATTCAAGGAGCCGCATGGCGGCGAACTCAGGGAACTTTACCTGCCGGCCGACAAGGCGGAGGCGGAGAAGCAAGCGGCGGGCCAGTACCCGTCATGGGACCTGACCGAACGGCAGCTGTGCGATATCGAGCTGCTGTTGAGCGGCGCGTTTTCGCCGCTCGAGGGTTTTCTGTGCAAGGACGATTACGATGCCGTCGTCGCGACGATGCGCCTCAGGAGCGGCGTGCTCTGGCCGATCCCGATCACCCTCGACGTGACCGAGCAATTCGCGCAGGGACTCTCCAGCGGGGACAAGATCGCGCTGCGCGATCTCGAGGGCGTCATCCTCGCGACGCTGGAGGTCGGCGATGTCTGGACGCCGGACCTCGACGCGGAAGCCAGGGGCGTTTACGGCACCACGGATGACGCCCACCCGGCCGTCAACTACCTGAAGAACATCGGCAACCCCGTCTATGTCGGCGGCAAGCTGTCCGGTATCGAGCCGCCGACTCACTACGATTTCAAGCACCTGCGCGAGGGTCCGGGAGAGGTGCGCAGGCGCTTCCAGAAACTCGGCTGGCGCAAGGTCGTCGCATTCCAGACGCGCAACCCGATACACCGCGCACACCAGGAACTGACGCTGCGCGCCGCGAGGGAAGTCGAGGCCAACCTGCTGATCCATCCCGTGGTGGGTTTGACCAAGCCCGGCGATGTCGATCATTTCACGCGGGTGCGCTGCTACGAACAGATCCTGAAACGTTACCCGGAGCAGACCACCACGCTCAGCCTGCTGAATCTCGCGATGCGCATGGGCGGGCCGCGCGAGGCGCTCCTGCACGCGATCGTGCGCAAGAACTACGGCTGCACGCACCTGATCGTCGGCCGCGATCACGCCGGCCCGGGCAAGGACAGCAAGGGCAACGATTTCTATGGCCCCTACGACGCCCAGGTACTCCTGAAAGAGCACGAAAAAGAGCTGGACATCTCGATGGTGCCGTTCCGGCTCATGGTCTACGCCGAGAACAAGGCCCAGTACATACCGATCGACGAGAAGGCCGATGACGATCGCGTACTGAATATCTCCGGAACGGAGCTGCGCCGCCGCCTGCAGGAGGGGCTGGAGATTCCCGAGTGGTTCTCGTTCCCCGAGGTCGTTGCGGAACTGCGGCGCACGCACCCGCCGCGCCACAAGCAGGGCTTCACCGTGTTCTTCACGGGCCTCAGCGGCTCGGGCAAGTCCACCATCGCGAACGCGCTCATGGTCAAGCTCATGGAGATGGGCGGCCGTCCGGTCAGCCTGCTCGACGGCGATATCGTGCGCAAGAACCTGTCGAGCGAACTGGGCTTCTCGAAAGAGCATCGTGACCTGAACATCCGCCGCATCGGCTACGTCGCGAGCGAGATCACGAAGAACGGCGGCATCGCCATCTGTGCGCCGATCGCCCCCTCCGGGGCGACCCGCCGCGCCGTGCGCGAGTCGATCAGCCCGGTCGGTGGTTTCATCGAGATCCACGTCGCCACGCCGCTCGAGGTCTGCGAGCAGCGCGACCGCAAGGGCCTCTATGCCCTTGCCCGCGCGGGCAAGATCAAGGAGTTCACCGGCATCTCGGACCCGTACGAAGTACCGGAGAACGCGGAGATGGTGATCGATACGGCCGACATCACGCCGGACCTTGCGGCACACCGTATACTCGTCAAGCTGGAGGCGATGGGCTTCATCAAGTAGGAGCGGCCCGTGGCCGCGACTGTCGCGGCTAAAGCCGCTCCCACGGCCGGTAGAGGAGATGAGCAAGAAGCTATACATCAAGACGATGGGCTGCCAGATGAACGAGTACGACTCGGACAAGATGGCGGACGTCCTGCGTGAGTCGCACGGTTACGTGCTCACCGACAGCATGGACGAGGCCGATCTGCTGCTCGTCAATACCTGCTCGATCCGCGAAAAGGCCCAGGAAAAGGTGTTTTCGGAGCTCGGCCGCTGGCGCCAGCTCAAGGAACGCCGGCCCGACGTAATGATCGGGGTCGGCGGCTGCGTCGCCAGCCAGGAGGGCGAGGGCATCACCCGGCGCGCCCCGTTCGTCGATGTCGTGTTCGGCCCGCAGACCCTGCACCGCTTGCCGCAGCTGATCGACGAAGCGCAGGGCAACAGGCGCGGTGTCGTCGATATCTCGTTCCCCGAGATCGAAAAGTTCGACCGTTTGCCCGAGCCGCGTGCCGAGGGACCGACCGCATTCGTGTCCGTCATGGAGGGCTGCAGCAAGTACTGCAGCTTCTGCGTCGTGCCCTACACGCGTGGCGAGGAGATCAGCCGGCCCTTCGATGATGTCATCGCGGAGGTAGCGGCGCTCGCCGGGCAGGGAGTCCGCGAGATCAACCTGCTCGGCCAGAACGTCAATGCGTACCGAGGTCCGATGCATGATGGCCAGATCGCGGACCTCGCCACGCTCATCTATTACGTGGCTGCCGTCGACGGCGTCGAAAGGATACGCTTTACGACGTCGCACCCGGTCGAGTTCACGGACAGCCTCATCCAGGCCTATGCCGAAGTGCCCAAGCTCGCCAATTACCTGCACCTGCCGGTGCAGCACGGGTCCGATCGCATCCTCGCCCGCATGAAGCGTGGCCACACGATCCTCGAGTACAAGCAGAAGATACGCAAGCTGCGCGAGGTGCGGCCGGATATCTCGCTGAGTTCTGACTTCATCGTGGGCTTTCCGGGCGAGACCGATGCCGACTTCGAGGCGCTGATGAACCTGGTCGCCGAGGTGGGCTTCGACCAGTCGTTCAGTTTCATTTACAGCGCGAGGCCGGGCACGCCGGCAGCCAGCCTGCAGGATGACACGCCGATGGAGGTCAAGAAAGAGCGGCTGGCCATCTTGCAGCAACGCATCAATCAGCAGGCATTCGAGGTCTCGCGCTCGATGGTCGGCACGACGCAGCGCGTGCTGGTCGAGAAGACGTCGAAAAAGGATTCGAACCAGGTTGCCGGGCGCACCGAGAACATGCGCTGGGTCAATTTCGATGCCAGCCTGGCGTGCATCGGCCGGTTCGTCGATGTCGAGATCACGGAAGCGCTGCCGAATTCGCTGCGCGGCCGCGCCGTTCAACATATCGCGGCATGACGGGCTTTCCAATCCAAAATCATCGCGGTAACCTAAACTTACTTTGAACGCCATCCAGATTTCTCGGGACGTCGTCCTCGAGCCCGCAGACAACACTCGACTGGCCAATCTCTGTGGCCAGTTCGACGAACACCTCCGACAGATAGAGCGCCGACTCGACGTGGAGATCTCCAGTCGCGGCAACCGGTTTCGGGTCACCGGCCAGCCGGGTGCGGCGGAGGCCGGCGGTGCCGTGCTGCTCTCGTTGTTCGAACTGAGCGGCAGCGAGCGCATCGATCCCGAACGCGTACACATGCTGTTGCAGGAAACCGCCATGCGAGACGATGCAGCCGATACAGGCGATATCGAAGCCGATACCGACGCGGCAGGTGGCCTGTCGGTGCAGACGCGCCACAAGCTGATCCGGCCGCGCGGCGCCAACCAGACGGCGTACATGCGCAATATCCGTGTCCACGACCTGGCTTTCGGAATCGGTCCGGCCGGCACGGGAAAGACCTACCTCGCCGTCGCCTGCGCGATCGATACACTGGAGAATGAGCAGGTGCGCCGTATCATCCTCGTCAGGCCGGCCGTAGAGGCGGGTGAGCGCCTCGGCTTCCTGCCGGGCGACATGTCGCAGAAGATCGATCCCTACCTGCGCCCCATGTACGACGCCCTTTACGACATGATGGGAGCGGAGCGCGTAACCAGGCTCATCGAGCGGAACGTGATCGAGATAGCCCCGCTGGCCTTCATGCGCGGCCGCTCGCTCAACGAATCCTTCGTGATTCTCGACGAGGCGCAGAACACGAGCGTCGAGCAGATGAAGATGTTCCTGACTCGCATCGGCTTTGGCTCCCGCGCGGTCGTGACGGGCGATATCACGCAAATCGATTTACCGAACGGGCAGGAGTCCGGGCTCAAGAACGCGATGCGCATTCTGAAGGACGTGCCGGATATCGGGTTTACGTTTTTCTCCCCGAAAGACGTGGTTCGACACCCGCTCGTGCAGCGCATCGTCGAGGCCTACGAAGCTGACAGCAATGGTGTCAGTGACAGCTGACATACACGTTGCCTGCGACGCCGAGGGCATCCCTTCGACAGCCCTGATCCGGGAGTGGATCAGTGCGGCGGTCCGCGGCGCCGGAGTCGCGTCCGATGCCGACATCGAGGTTGGGGTGCGCGTGGTCTCGGCCGACGAGATGCGGGAGCTCAACCGCCAGTACCGCGAGCAGGGCAAGGCTACCAACGTGCTGTCTTTCGACGCGGGCGACATCGCGGGACTGCCGGCAGGCATGCCGCGCTTCCTGGGTGACGTGGTCATCTGTGCCGCGGTCGTGGCCGACGAGGCGAGGCAGCAGGGCAAGCCGCTCGAGGCGCACTGGGCGCATATGCTGGTACACGGTACGCTGCACTTGCTGGGGCACGACCACGTGACGGACGCCGAGGCCGAGACGATGGAGGCCCTCGAGACCCGCATCCTGGCCGCCGGCAAGGTTGCGGACCCCTACCGCAGGTCCTGAGCACAAGCTGCTACAATAAGAAAACTAACCGACGCTACGTCAAACTGGGTTCAATGAACGACAAACCGCCAAGTACCGGCGGCACAGGAGGCACCGGACTCATCGCGCGCATCAAGCGTGCGGTCAAGGGTGACCCCTGGAGCCGCGAAGAAATCCAGGACTTCATTCAGCAATCCGAAACCGACCTCGACGCCGAAGAGAAGAGCATGCTCTCCGGTGTGCTCGAGGTAGCCGAGACACAGGTCCGCGACGTCATGGTGCCGCGATCGCACATGGTCGTCATCGATATCGATGGGGATTTTGATGCCATTCTCAGGGTAATCGTCGAATCGGGTCACTCGCGCTTCCCCGTCATCGGCGAGGACCGCGACGAGGTGCTCGGTATCCTGCTGGCCAAGGACCTGCTGCGCTATTTCGGCGCCGACGACGCCGAAAAAGTGCCGTTGCGCAAGCTGCTGCGGCCAGCGGCCGTCATACCCGAGTCCAAGCGCCTCAACGCGCTGCTCAACGAGTTCCGGGCAAGCCACAATCACATGGCGATCGTCGTCGACGAATACGGCGGGGTTGCCGGGCTGCTGACGATCGAGGACGTGCTCGAGGAGATCGTCGGCGAGATCGACGACGAGCACGACCCCGAGGAGGCGGCGTTCATCCGGCCTGAGGGCGAACGCCACGGCAAGCCGTGCTACGCCGTGCGTGCTCTGACACGGATCGAGGACTTCAACGAGTATTTCGAGTGCGCACTCGAAGACGAGGAGTACGACACGGTCGGTGGCCTCGTGATGCATGAACTCGGCCGCCTGCCGCGCCGCGGCGAATCCATCAATTTCGGCGGTTTCAGTTTCCTGGTCGTCAAGGCGGACAGGCGCAGAATCGATTCGCTGCAAGTGCAACGGAACGGCTGAGGCGTGTCGCGCAAGTCGTCGCTTCTTTCGCTGGCGGCGGACAGGCCGCGCATCAGCCAGGCTATCGCCTTCCTGCTCGGCTGCCTGACCACGACCGCGTTCGCGCCGTTCGGCTGGTACCTGCTGCTTCCCGTCGCGCTGCTGCCGTTTTTCCATGTCTGTCTCGCGGTCTCGCCGCGAGACGCCGGCAAGCACGGATTCTGGTTCGGTTGCGGGCTGTTCCTGACCGGCACCTACTGGATCTACATCTCGGTGGTCGTCTTCGGGCAGGCGCCGACCTGGATCGCGCTGCTGCTGATGATCGGCCTCGTGCTGCTCATGTCCGCCTGGCTATGGCTCACCGCTTGGCTCGTCAGCAGGTTGGCCAGCGGAGAGCCACTGCGACTGCTCGTCGTCGCGCCGGCTGCCTGGGTGCTCATCGAGTGGCTGCGCGGCTGGGTGCTGACCGGTTTCCCGTGGCTGGCGCTCGGCTACAGCCAGATCGATTCGCCGCTCGCAGGCTGGGCCCCGGTCATCGGCGTCTACGGGGTGTCCGTGCTGGTGGTTCTGAGTATCGCCGCGCTGCTGGCCAGCATCGCGATGCCGGGCCGGGCCCGGCTGATCCTGCTCGGCGTCGTGGTGCTGCCCTGGGTGTCGGGGGGCGTGCTGAAAGGGGTGGACTGGACGGAGCCCCGTGGCGCCCCGGTCACGGCAACGCTGATACAGGGCGGGATTCCGCAGGACAGGAAGTGGCTGCCGGAGCAGTTCTGGCCGACGCTCAATTTCTACCGGGGGCAAACGCTGGCGGCCGCCCGCAGCGATATCGTGCTGTGGCCGGAGGTCGCAATTCCGTCGGTGACGGATCTCGTCGAGGACTACATCTCTACCCTGGAGGCGGATGCGAGGCGCAGCAGGCAGACCCTGCTGTTCGGCATACTCGAGCGGGTTGCGGATCCGGCGGGGGACGCGAAGACCTATAACGCCGTGATCGCGGTGGGCGGCGACACGCGGGGCAGCTATCGCAAGCAGCATCTCGTGCCCTTCGGCGAGTATTTCCCGGTCCCGCCGCGGGTGCGGGAATGGATGCGGATGCTGAGCTTGCCGCACCGGGATCTCTCGGCCGGCGCGGACGAGCAGCCGCTGATCAGGACCCGCGAAGGTCTCGAGCTGGCGGTGGCGATCTGCTACGAGGATGCCTACCCCGCGGAGCAGCTGTATGCGCTGCCGGACGCCGCTCTGCTGATCAATGTGAGCAACGACGCATGGTTCGGCGACTCGATAGCGCCGCATCAGCACCTGCAGATCGCGAGGATGCGTTCGCTGGAGTTCGGGCGCGTCACCCTGCGAGCCGCCAACACCGGCATCAGCGGATTCATCGGCCACGATGGCAAGATCGTCGATGCCGGGCCGCAGTTCGAGCCGGTCGTGCTGACGCAACGCGTGCAGCCTCGCCAGGGGGCCACGCCGTACGTGCAGATCGGCAACACGCCGATCGTCGTCCTGTGCGCCCTGATCCTCGTCGGGTTCTGGCTGCGATCCCGCCCGTCTTGAGGTACGCTTGCGGGTTTACCCCAAACGCAATAGCGACAGCCCGATGAGCACCGCGTATCAGCCGGAAGCAGTGGAATTGGCCGCCCAGGAATTCTGGGCCGAGACCAACTGCTTCGAGGTCGGTGAAGACGCCGACAAGGAAAAATTCTACTGCCTGACGATGTTCCCGTACCCGAGCGGGAAGCTGCACATGGGCCATGTCAGGGTGCTGACGATCTCCGACGTGATCGCCCGCTACCAGCGCATGCAGGGCAAGCACGTGATGCAGCCGATGGGCTGGGATGCCTTCGGCATGCCGGCCGAGAACGCGGCCATCAAGCACGGCGTACCGCCGGCGCAGTGGACCTACAAGAACATCGCCGACATGCGGGCACAGATGGACCGGCTGGGATTCGGGTACGACTGGTCGCGCGAGGTGACGACATGCAGGCCCGAGTACTACCGCTGGGAGCAGTGGTTGTTCACGCGGATGTTCAGGAAGGGGCTGGTCTATCGCAAGAACTCCATCGTCAACTGGGACCCCGTGGACCAGACCGTGCTTGCGAACGAGCAGGTCATCGACGGCCGCGGCTGGCGTTCCGACGCGCTCGTCGAGCGCCGCGAGATTCCGCAGTGGTTCATGAAGATCACGGCCTACGCGGACGAACTCCTGGACGAACTGGAGCGCATGCCCGGCTGGCCGGATTCCGTCAAGACGATGCAGCGCAACTGGATCGGGCGTTCCGAGGGCGTCGAGCTGACCTTCGACGTGGTCGGCGAAGACGAGCCGTTGACCGTGTTCACGACGCGGCCCGACACCCTGTTCGGCGTGACCTACATGGCGGTGGCCGCCGAGCACCCGCTGGCTGAAAAAGCGGCGGCGGGCAGTGCCGAGCTGGCCTCTTTTATCGAAGAGTGCAAACGGATGGCGGCGGCGGAAGCGGCGCTCGAGACCATGGAAAAAAAGGGCATGCCGCTCGGCATCCAGGTCGTGCACCCGCTGACGGGCGAGGAAGTGCCGCTCTGGGTCGCGAATTTCGTATTGATGAGCTACGGCACGGGCGCGGTCATGGCCGTTCCGGGTCACGACGAACGCGACTGGGAGTTCGCCAAGAAGCACGGCTTGCCGATCAGGCAGGTCATCGCGCCCGCCGACGGCAGCGACATCGACATCGACGCGGCCGTGTTCGTCGATAAGGGCGTGCTGGTCAATTCCGGCGCCTACGACGGTCTCGACTACGACGGCGCGTTCAACGCTATCGCAGATCATTTCGAGGCGACCGGGCGTGGCCGCCGCACGATCAACTACCGGCTGCGCGACTGGGGCGTTTCCCGGCAGCGCTACTGGGGTGCGCCGATCCCGATCATCTATTGCGATGACTGCGGGTCCGTGCCGGTCCCCGAGGAGGACCTCCCCGTCGTGCTGCCGGAGGACGTCGAGTTTACCGGGCACGGGTCGCCGCTCAGGGACATGCCCGGGTTCGTCGACGTCAAGTGCCCGCAATGCGGCAAGGACGCACGGCGCGAGACCGATACTTTTGACACGTTCGTCGAATCGTCCTGGTACTTCGCGCGCTATGCCTGTCCGGACAGCGACAACGCGATGGTCGATGAGCGAGCGGCTTACTGGATGCCTGTCGACCAGTACACTGGCGGTATCGAGCATGCGATTCTGCACCTGCTGTATTCACGATTCTTCCAGCGCGTGATGCGCGACGAGGGATTGCTGGACGATTCGGAGCCATTCACCAACCTGTTGACGCAAGGCATGGTTTTGAAGGACGGCGCCAAGATGTCGAAGAACAAGGGCAACGTCGTCGATCCGCAGGAACTCATCGCTAAATACGGCGCCGACACGGTGCGCCTGTTCATGATGTTCGCGGCGCCGCCGGAGCAGGCGCTGGAGTGGTCCGACGAGGGTGTGCAGGGCTGCTTTCGATTTCTGAAGCGCTTCTGGAAGGCGGTGCAGGCGCATTTGGACGGCGGCCCGGTCGCCGCGCTGGACGCGGGCGCGCTCGATGCCGCCCAGAAAGGCCTGCGCCGCAAGACGCACCAGACCATCGCCAAGATCGGTGACGACATCGGCCGCCGCTATACCTTCAATACCGCGGTGGCCGCGTCGATGGAATTGCTCAACGCGATCAACAAGTTAGAGGATCAGAGCGAAGCGGGCAGGGCAGTCAAGCACGAGGCCCTCGAGGCCGTCGTCCTGATGCTCTCGCCCATGGTGCCGCATATCTGCCATACGCTCTGGGAGGCCCTCGGCCACGACACGGCCGTCGTCAACGAAGGCTGGCCCGCCGTGGACGAGTCGGCGCTCGAGGCGGACCTGGTCGAGATCGTGGTCCAGGTCAACGGCAAGCTGCGCGGCCGTATCTCGGTATCGGCGAGCGCGGACAACGAGACGGTCGGTACGCAGGCCTTGCAGGATCCGAACGTGCAGCGTTTCGTCGCCGACAAAGAGGTTCGCAAGACGATCGTCGTGCCCGGACGCCTGGTGAATATCGTTGTCTAGGCTGCTGGCGATCGGCGCGACGGTGATCCTCGCGGGCTGCGGGTTTCACCTGCAGAACGCGATCACGGTACCGCCGCTGATGGAACGCACGTACGTCGATGCGATCGACGAGTACAGCCTGTTCTACCGTGAACTCGGGCAGGAACTCAGGGCGGCGGGCGTCGAGCTCGTCGATTCTCCCGAGCAGGCGACGGCGATCCTGTCGATCCTTGCCGACCGCACGGACCAGCGCGTGCTGTCCGTCTCGGCACGCAACGTGCCGACGGAGTACGAGGTCTACTACACCGTCGAGTACACGATAACCGCTGGCCAGCGCGTTCTGCTGAGTTCGCAGGACGTCACGCTGACACGGGACTACACCTATGACACGACGCTCGTGCTCGGCAAGGAGCGCGAGGAAGCGATGCTGCGCGAGGCGCTCGTGAACGATCTCGTTCGCATCGTCCTCAAGCAGATATCATCGCTGTAGGCAGCTGCGGCACCGGGCACCAGGCGTTCTCCGGCTGGCGGACCTGCCGCGCGATGCGGTCGAGGCGCTGCTGCAGCGCTTCGATCTCGAACTCATGGTTGAAGCTGACGGGCGGCCGATCACGGGCAGCTACTGGGGTGACGAGGAGGCCGGCATCGTCGGGCGCCGTGTCTTCGCGCGCCGCGACACGCCGTTGCACTCCGTGTTGCACGAGGCCTGCCACACGATCTGCATGAGCGCCGATCGCCGCGCCGACCTGGATCGGGATGCCGGCGGCGACGATCTCGAGGAGGCGGCCGTCTGCTACCTGCAGGTGCTGCTCGCGGACGAGATCCCGGGCGTCGGGCGGGAGCGCCTCATGCGCGACATGGATGCCTGGGGCTACAGTTTTAGGCTTGGCAGCACCGCCCGCTGGTTCGCCAAAGACGCCGAAGATGCTCGTAACTGGTTGATTGATATGAGACTGGTCGGCCATGAGGGCAGACCCCTATTCCAGTTACGCGCCTAAGCTGGTGTATATTCGCTTATGGTCTGGCCGCGCTACGTCCTTTACTTCATCGCCGTCACGCTCGTGACGTGGATGTTGACCTACCTGGAGATCGAGTACCCCGGCACTCTCCGGCTGCACGTGCCCGGCTATCCCGGCGACCCGCTCGGAACCAGCGAATTCTCCGCCGTCGAGATCATGCAACCGTTCATCCTCGGTGTCTGCGGACTGCTGCTCGCGTGGGTGGCGCACTACTGCCCGTCGCAGCGGCCGCTCGCGATCCTGTTCGGCGGGTTGGCACTGGTCTTCCTGATTCGGGAATGCGACTACTTCCTCGACCGCTTCCTGATCGATAATTTGTGGCAGGCGCTGGTTGGGGTCGCGCTCGCGCTGCTGATCGCCTACACCTACCGGCATCGCCGCCGCCTGCGAATCGCCTGGGCCCGGATCTGGCCGTCGCCGGGGCTGGCACTATGGTTCGCCGGTGCGCTGACCGTGTTCGTCTTCGTGCAGTTCGTTGGCCAGGAGCGACTCTGGGTAGCGCTGCTCGGCGCCGACTACCAGCGGGTCGCCAAGCTCGCGGTCGAGGAGTTCATCGAGCTGCTGGGGTATTTCATCTGGCTGGTCGGCACGATCGAATATGTCTACCAGGCCCGCGCCATTGCCTACCGGGAACCGAAGCCGGCCGCGCAGCGGCTCCGGCAGAAGCGCCGCCGCAACCACGAGGGCAGGTACTGACGCCTAGAGGATGGTCGGGTTCGGTGCGTCGCCGTAGACGTCTTGCGGGTCGAAGACCTTTTCCGTGTCCGTCCACTCGAGGTCGATCCGGCCGTCCGCCTGCTGCTGCTCGAAAGCCTCGCCGATCGGCACCCGGCGGTAGAAGCAGCTCCGGTAGCCGACATGGCAGCTGGCGCCGCCGGTCACCTCGACCCGCAGCCAGATGCAATCCTGGTCGTCGTCGACGAGCAGTTCCCGGACCTTCTGCACGAAGCCGCTGGTTGCGCCCTTGTGCCAGAGGACCTGCCGGCTGCGGCTGTAATAATGGGCCTCGCCGGTCGTAATCGTGCGCTGCAGCGCCTCGGCATTCATGTAGCCCTGCATCAGGAGCTCCCCGGTATCGGCGTCCGTCGTGACAACGGTGATGAGCCCGCGATCGTCGAACCTGGGTGCCAGGTCGTTGCCTTCTTCCACCTGTTCGATCGTCTGTCGAGCCTGGAATTTGACCGCTGCACCGGACATCGGGAATCCTCGGGTTTTGCCATGGGGCACGGGAGAATACTAAGCACCGCTCTCTGCGGCAATATTGTTATTATTGCGGCCTTTCGGCACGCTGACACGCTCGAGCCATGACGATCCGGTTGTACGACACGAGAAAGGGCAGGAAAGTGCCGTTCGAGCCTCTTCACAATGAGGAGGTGACGATGTACCTGTGTGGCCCGACGGTCTACAACTACGCGCACATCGGCAACGCGCGCCCGGCCGTCGTTTTCGACCTGTTGGCCAGGGTGCTGCGGAGGCGCTACACGCTGACGTTTGCGCGCAACATTACCGACATCGACGACAAGATCAACAAGATGTCGATCGAGACCGGCAAGCCGATCAACGAAATCACGGCGCAGTACATCGAGGCCTACAACGAGGACATGGGCGCACTCGGCGTTCTGCCGCCCGATATCGAGCCCTTCGCGACCGAGCACGTGGCCGAGATGATCGCGATGATCCAGGCCCTGGTGGATGGCGGACATGCGTACGAGGCCGATGGCCACGTCCTCTTCGACGTATCCAGCTACGAGGATTACGGCAGCCTGTCGAAGCGCAACCTCCGGGAAATGATCGCCGGGTCGCGTGTCGAGGTAGCGCCGTACAAGAAGGCGGCACACGATTTCGTGCTCTGGAAGCCGTCGACGCCGGACCTGCCGGGCTGGGACTCTCCCTGGGGCGTGGGCCGCCCGGGCTGGCATATCGAGTGCTCGGCGATGGCCGCAAAGCACCTCGGCCGCACTATCGACATCCACGGCGGCGGCCAGGACCTGGTGTTCCCGCATCACGAGAACGAGCTCGCACAGAGTCGCTGCGCCCATGACGGCGAGGATTTCGCGCGCTACTGGGTGCACAACGGTTTCCTCTCCATCGACCACGAGAAGATGTCCAAGTCGCTCGGCAACGTCGTCCTCGTGCACGACCTGATCAAGTCGATACCGGGCGAGGTGATCCGGCTGGCGCTGCTGAGCGCACACTACCGCCAGCCGCTCGACTGGTCGAAGGAAACGCTCGACTCCGCGCGCCGCATGCTCGACAGGCTGTACGGCGCCGTCCGCGGTATCGAAGTTGCGCCCGCCGCGAGGTCCGAGGCCGCCCCGCCGCAGGCGCTCGTCGATTCGCTCGAGGACGATCTCAACACGCCGAAGGCGATGGCGGAGTTCTTCGGTCTCGCGCGCGAGCTCAACAAGGCGACCGACCCCGAGGAACGCCGGCAGCTGGCGGCGCAGATGTATGCGGCGGGCGACCTCATGGGCCTGCTGCGAAGCGATCCCGACGACTGGTTTGCCGGGCACGTCGAGGGTGAGTTGTCGGCTGGCGACATCGAGACCATGCTCGAAAAACGCCGTGCTGCGCGTGCCGACAAGGACTTTGCGGCCGCCGACGCGATCCGGGACGAGCTGTCGGCCGCAGGCGTCCAGATCGAGGACGGCCCGGACGGCACGACGTGGAGGCGCAGTGACTAACGCAGCGCAGGCCGCGCAGGAAGAGTTGATCGAGGAACTCCGGTTCTTCGACAACTGGATGGACCGCTATCAGTACCTGATCGATCTCGGCCGCCGCCTGCCCGAATTCCCCGCAGAAGATCGCACGGACGCCAACAAGATACGCGGCTGCCAGTCGCAGGTATGGTTCGTCGCGAACAGGCATGGCGATCGGCTGCAGTTCCGCGCGATCAGCGACGCGGCAATCGTTTCCGGCCTCATCGCGTTGTTGCTGCGTATCTACAGCGACCGGAGCCCGCGGGACATCCTCGACACGCCGCCGAGCTTCATCGAGGCCCTGCAGCTCGAGCAGCACCTGAGCCCGACCCGCAGCAACGGCCTGTCGTCGATGCTCAAGGCCATCCGCAACTTCGCCTCCGAGGCGCTCGACGAGGCCTGATGCTCAGGGCGCTGGGACAGCTGCTGGCCTGGCCACTGCTCGCACTGGTCTGGTTGTACCGGCATACCATTTCTCCTTTCCTCGGCAACAACTGCCGCTTCCAGCCGACCTGCTCCGAGTACGCAATGCAGGCGCTGCGCGAGCACGGCGCGTTTCGAGGCACCTGGCTAACCGTGAAACGCATAGCGCGGTGTCACCCGTGGGGCGGTTCGGGCTACGACCCGGTCCCGGACAAGGACGCGGAGGACGACAATGGGCCGAGCAAGTGAACTCCTCGCCGAGCTCGTTTATCCGGTTCGCGATGCGACCTTGCTGCTTGCGTTCGTTATCTTCTATCTCGCGATCGAGCTGATCATCGGGCTCGCCTCCGGCGGTCCGCAGTTCCTGGTTTCGGCGCTGATCTTCGCGGCCTTCGTATTGCCTGCCCTGTGCGTCTACCTGATGGATGTCCTCGATGCGCGCGCGCGGGGCGCGGCGCCGGCACCCCCGTCCATCGAGCACCTGCAGTGGTTCAACAGCGCCTGGAGCCTGTTACAGCTGCTGTACCTCGTCGTGCTGGTCTACGCCGCCTACTTGCTGGGAAGTCTTTTCAACGCCGCGGTCTTTGTTGCCGTGCTGCTGGGCTTTGCGGCTGTTCTGCCCGCGTCACTGGCCATACTCGCCCTGACGCATTCGCCGCTGGAGAGCGTCAATCCGAAGGCTATCGGCCGGCTGATCGCGCGCTGCGGCGCGGCGTACTGGATCGCGCCGGCGTATGCGCTGGCCGCGATAGCAGCGGTTGGCGTGCTGAGCAGCTCCCGCACGCCCGACTGGCTGACGGAGCTGCTCGCGCTGTTCCTCCTGTTCGCGTTCTATACCCTCGTTGGGGGCATCGTGCGGCCGCATCGACTACACGAGCAGGTGGACATTCATCGGCCCGTCGAGCCCGGCAAGGAGCAGCTGGCGGCCCGGTTGATGAGCGAGCGTGCCGCGGTGCTCAACCACGCCTACGGCCTGGTCAGCCGCGGTAACCGTAATGGCGGACTGCGCCACGTCCGTGACTGGATCGAGCGCGACCCGGATCCTGGCGCCGCCTGGCGCTGGTTCTTCGAGCAGATGCTGCGCTGGGAGGTGACCGACGCCGCACTGCATTTCGGCCAGCAGTACCTGGGTTGGCTGTTACGAAGCGGCGACCAGGTAGCGGCAGTCAAGCTGATCGCCCGCTGCCGGCTCGAGAACGAGGCCTTCAAGCCGCTGCCCGACGATCGCGAACTCGCGCGACAGGCGGCGGAACACTGCGGCGCAGGGGAGTTGGTCCGGACCTTGTGAGCCCTGCGCGCGCTCAGGCGCAGGCCTGCCGGGACCGAATGCTGTTGAAGTAATGCGCGCCGGCCAGTACGAGGGCGCCGGTTACCGTGAAAGCCCTGTCTGCCATAAGGCCCAGCTGGTTGTGGGCGACAGTCGCGCCGACGATGAGCGTCAGCATTCCGATGGTGCCGGCGAGCACGATCCTGGAACTGCGATGGCGGCGAAAACCGAGGCCCAGCGCGACGATGCTAAGGGGCAGCACGACGACAAGCATCTGCGCATGCAGGTGGCCCTCGGAAAATTGCGCGAGCAGCGGCAGGCCCGCCACGACGAATGGCAGCGCTAGGCAATGGACCAGGCACAGTGCGGATAAGCCGACTGCGGCCCAATCGAGCCAGTTGCTTGGCTTAGGCATACTTTGATCCGTGCGGAGATGCCGTTATGCTATCCACCAGGGAATCGCGGCTCGAGCCGCCCCCACCATTATGATGGACAAGAGGCTGTTGACAATTCTGCGTTGCCCGGTGACTCACAAAGGCTTGTCGCTCGCTAAGAGCGCGACCCTACACGCCGTCAATAACGCGATCAAGTCCGGAACACTGAGCAACCGGGACGGCCGGGTCCTCGATGAGCCCCTGGCCGAGGCACTGGTCACCGATGACGGCAAGGTCCTGTATCCCGTCAGTGACGGCATCCCGGTGTTGCTCGAGGGGGAGTCCGTCAACATGGAGCAGCTCGGTTGAAGATCAACGCCAGCCAGCTCACCGCCCACCTGCAAAAAACCGTCGCTTCCTGCTACCTCGTCACGGGTGACGAGCACCTGCTGGTCGCCGAGGCCCTCGATGCAATCCGCGACGCGGCCCGGGAGCAGGGCTTTACTGCCCGCGACCTGCACGTCGCCACTGCCGGTTTCGACTGGGCGCAGCTCCGGGACTCAGGGGCCAACCTGTCATTATTCGCCGAACGGCGCATTGTCGAGCTGCGCCTGCCGACGGGCAAGCCCGGTCGCGCCGGCGCACAGGCTATCGTCGACTTCGTCACACAGACCGGGCCCGACCTCATGTTCGTCGTCTCTGGTCCGAAGCTCGACCGTGGTGCGCAGTCTTCGAAGTGGGTGAAGACGCTGGACGCCAGCGGCGTCAGCGTGCCGGTCTGGCCGGTCGAGCAGCGCGAGCTTCCTGGCTGGATCGCGGCACGCATGCGCCGCGCGGGGCTGCAGGCGAATCGCGATGCCGTGGCGCTGATCGCGGATCGCGTCGAGGGCAATCTGCTCGCCGCGGCACAGGAGATCGAAAAGCTTCGCCTGTTGCTCGGCGAAGGCGAGGTAACCGCGGGTGATGTCAGCCGTGCCGTCGCTGACAGCAGCCGTTTCGACGTTTTCAAGCTCTCCGACGCAACGCTGGCCGGGGACGCGAAGCGTGCGCTGCGCATCCTGTCGGGCCTCGCCGCAGAGGGCGTCGAGCCGGTGATTATCATCTGGGCGCTGGCTCGCGACTTGCGGACCCTGGCCGGTCTTGCCGATGCGATTGCGGCCGGTGGCGACCTGGGCCAGGCGATGCAGAAGGCCGGGGTCTGGCGCAGCCGGCAAGGGTTGGTAAGGAGCTGCGTGAGCCGGCACCAGCACCGGGACTTCTACCGCCTGCTCAGGCTGGCGAGCCGCGCAGACCAGGCGGCGAAGGGCCAGCTGCGCGAGGATCCCTGGCAGGTGCTCACGGATATCGTGCTCGGCATTGCGCTGGCGGGCAGGCGGGCTGCATGAGGCCGGTCGGGATCTTCGGCGGCACCTTCGATCCAATTCACTACGGTCATCTGAGGACGGCCTTCGAAATGCTGCAGGCGCTCGACCTCGCCGAGGTGAGGTTTGTTCCGAGCGGCGACCCGCCGCATCGCGGCGAGACCTATGCCGACTCGCGGTTGCGCCTGGACATGGTCCGAGTCGCCACGGCCGGTCTGGACGGTTTCGTCGTCGACGACAGGGAACTCATGCGCGGTGGACCGTCCTACACGGTAGACACGCTCGTGTCGTTCCGGGAGGAACATAGCGAGGTTCCGCTGGGTCTGATCATCGGCATGGACGCGTTCCTGGGCCTGACCAGCTGGCATCGCTGGGAAGAAATCCTCGACCACGCCCACCTGGTCGTCGCGCACCGGCCGGGCTGGAAAGCGCCCGACATCGGTCCACTGGGCGAATTAATTTCGGAATACGGGACGCACAGGGTCGAAGACCTGCATGCCGATCCGTGCGGCCGGCTGCATATTCACGCGGTGACGCAGCTGGAAATCGCGTCGACGGAGATTCGCGATCTCGTCGCGGCAGGACGAGACCCGCGGTTTTTGATACCGGACGGCGTTCGGGACATTATTCTGGATAGTAATTGTTACCAAAAGGGGTGTTGATTTGACTATTGCAGAGAACCACGCATGAACAGCGAGCAGCTGAGCACACTCGTCGTCGATGCACTCGACGACATCAAGGCGCAGGACATTACCCTGCTCGATGTCCGGGACATGACCACGGTGACCGACTTCATGGTAATCGCCAGCGGTAGGTCGAACCGGCATGTGCAGGCGCTCGTCGACAACGTCGCCGAGAAGGCAAAGGAAGCCGGTCACCGACCGATCGGTGTCGAAGGCGAGGAGGGCGGCGAGTGGGTCCTGCTGGACCTGCAGGACACGCTGGTGCATGTGATGCTGCCCCGGGTGCGTGAGTTCTATAACCTGGAGAAACTCTGGTCGCTGGTAACGCCCAACGATCGTGCGGCCACCGACCATTGAGCCGTGCACTTACGGCTGATCGCAGTCGGCGACCGTCAGCCCGCCTGGGTTGACCAGGCCTTTGCTGCTTACGCGGGGCGGTTTCCCAGGGACTGGAAGTTCCACCTCGAGGTCTTGTCGATGGCGCGGCGCTCGAAGAGCGACAAATCGAACCGCGCCCGCGACGCCGAAAGCGCCGATATTCTCGCGAAGATACGGACGGATGAGTACGTGGTGCTCCTCGATGAGCGCGGCCGGCAGTTCACGAGCCAGGAGCTGTCCGGAAGGCTCGAAAACTGGCAGCAGGCGGGCCGGGACCTGTGCTTCGTCATCGGCGGCCCCGACGGTGTCGGCGGCACCCTGAACAGTCGTGCCGACCTGGCCTGGTCCCTGTCGAAGCTAACGCTGCCGCATGGCCTTGCGCGCGTCCTGTTCGCAGAGCAAATGTACCGGGCATGGTCGTTAAAATCGGGGCATCCTTATCACCGCGAGTGACAGAAGCGGCAGCGCGACGGACATGACAGCACTTCACCTGGCCTCACAGTCACCCAGGCGACAGGAAATCCTGGCGGCCCTGGGCCTTCGGTTCACGGCGGCGGGGGTCGACGTCGAGGAGCGGCGTCTGCCGGGCGAGCCGCCTGATGCGATGGTCCTGCGCCTGGCGCAAGCCAAGGCCGAGGCCGCGACAACCGGCGCGGGAACCGTCGTCATCGGGGCCGATACCGCCGTGGTTCTCGGCGACGAGGTGTTCGGGAAGCCGGCCGGCCGTGACGATTGCCTTGCGATACTCGCGGCCCTGTCCGGCAAGGTGCACCAGGTCATGACCGGGGTCGCCGTGCGCTCGGCGAATGGCGTGCGTGCGATCGTGTCGACGACGGATGTGACGTTTCGCGAAATTCGTCCTGACGAGGCGCTTGCTTACTGGCAAAGTGGGGAACCAAGGGACAAGGCGGGAGCCTATGCCATCCAGGGCAAGGGCGGCGTCTTTGTCGAGTCGATTGACGGCAGCTATTCCGGGGTGGTCGGGCTGCCGGTCTTCGAGACGGCGGCGCTCCTGCGGGAGGCCGGGCTCAGGATATTTGCATAGATGGTCGACGAAAGCCGAAAAGAAGACATTCTGATCAACGTCACGCCGAGCGAGGTGCGCGCCGCGCTGCTCGAGAACGGTCTCGTGCAGGAGGTGCATATCGAACGCTCGTCCCGCCGCGGGGTGATCAGCAACATCTACAAGGGTCGCGTGACGCGCGTCTTGCCCGGCATGCAGGCGGCGTTCGTCGATATCGGCCTGCAGCGAACGGCGTTCCTGCACGCGTCCGACATCGCCCGTCGCAGGAACGGCGGCGAGGCCGACGAGGAGCTGCCGGACATCCGCGAGTTGACGCGCGAAGGCGACGAGGTGCTCGTCCAGGTCGCGAAGGAGCCGCTGGGCAACAAGGGTGCGCGGCTGACGACATTCGTGACCCTGCCGGCCCGCCACCTGGTCCTGTTGCCCCACGGCGACGGCGTCGGTATTTCGGCACGTATCGAGGACGAGGAAGAGCGCGAGCGCCTGCGCGCCATGGCGGAGGAATTGCTCCAGTCGCTCGACCTGGGCTGCGGGGTCATCGTGCGGACCGTTGCCGAAGGCGCCGGCATCGACGCGCTGCGCGGCGACCTCGAATTCCTGGTCAAGCTTTGGGACGTCGTTCAGGAACGGTGCAGGGACGCCAAGGTAAAAACACTGGTGCACGAGGACCTGTCGTTGCCCTTGCGGGTGTTGCGGGACCTGGTGTCGAGCAACGTGGAGAGCATCCTGGTGGACTCCGAGGCCGATTTCGAGGCGATGCAAGAGTTTGCGACCACATTCCTGCCAGGCGTCCTGCCGATGCTCGAACTGTACCAGCGTCGTCGCCCTATTTTCGACATGCACGATATCGAAGACGAGATTCGGCGTGCGCTGGAGCGCAGTATCCCCCTGAAATCAGGCGGATACTGCATCTTCGACCAGACCGAGGCGATGACGACGATCGACGTGAACACGGGCGGCTACGTGGGCCACCGCAATCTCGAGGAGACGATCTACCGCACGAACCTGGAAGCTGCCGTGGCGATCGCCCGCCAGCTCCGGCTCAGGAACCTCGGTGGCATCATCATCATCGACTTCATCGACATGGAGGAGGCCGATCACCGCGAGAACGTGCTGCAGGTTCTCGAGCAAGCCCTGTCCAAGGACCACGCCCGCTACCAGCTGACGCCGGTTTCACCGCTCGGCCTCGTCGAGATGACGCGTAAACGCACCCGTGAAAGCTTGCAGCATATCCTCTGCGAAGATTGTCCAACCTGTGCGGGGCGGAGTTACGTGATGACTGCGGAAACCGTGTGTTTCGAGGTCTTTCGCGAGATCATCCGCCAGTCGCGACAGTTCGAGTTCGACGAGGCGCTGGTGCTGGCACACCCGGACGTGATCGAGATGCTGCTCGACGAGCAGGCCCCCGGCCTGGCGGAACTCGAGGAACAGACCGGCAAGCCGATTCGCATGCAGACCGAAGCACTGTACCTGCCCGACCAGTTCGATGTTGTGTTGATGTAAACCGGCAAACATGAAAAACCTGCTGAGACGCCTGGTCAAATTCGTCGCCTACGCGGCCGGCGGGCTGGTGATTCTGCTCGCGATTGCCGTGGGGCTGTTTCGCCTGTTCCTTCCGAAACTGCCTGAATACCAGGAGAACATCAAAGCCTGGGCCAGCGACGCAATCGGCATGACGGTCGAATTCTCGGGCATGGATGCTCGCTGGGGACTTTCCGGTCCGGAAGTCGAGTTCTATGACGCGGAGCTGTTGACGACCGGCACGATGACACGGCTGATCGCCGCCGACGAAGTCAGCGTCGGTGTCGGGCTCGTCCGCTTGCTCGTGGATCGCAAGTTCGTCGTAGACCACGTGGCCGTGCGGGATACCGTTATCGAGGTTCGACGGCTGGAGAATGGCGAGTGGTGGGTGCAAGGGGGGCCGATCGACCAGCTCCTGCCTGCCCGCCGCGGCGGCGGCACCGGCGGTGATTTCGGCCGCATCCGGTTGATCGGCGAGGACATCGAATTGCGACTCCTGCAGCCGGGTGACGAGAGGCCGAGGAGGTTCCAGGTCTCCCGCATCGAGGCCAATCGAGACGACGTCCGGCTCGCTATCGACGCCACCGTGGAGCTGCCCGAAGAACTGGGTCGCCGGCTCAGGCTGACCGCCACTCAGCTCCTGAGCGATGCACCCGAGGACCGGCGCTGGGATGTCAGTGCCGAGATAGACAACATCGAGCTGGCCGGAGTCACCGCCATGCAGCCCGCAGAGGCGGCACGCTTCGATTCCGGTCGTGGCGATGTCACGCTGTCGTTCGCATTCGCTGACAAGCGCGTGCAGAGCGCGACCGCGACGGTCGACATCGACGACATCGCGATCGCCGGCCTGACAGACCTGGCGCTGAGCGGCCGGCTCGAGTTCCTGATGGACGAGGATGGCTGGCTGCTGGCTGCTGACGAGCTCAAGGCGCGCACACCCACCGGGGAATGGCCGGAATCGGCGGTGCGTTTCGAGGTTGGAACCGATGCCGAGGGCAAGATCGTCATGGTCGATGCGCAGGCGTCGTTCCTCGATTTTTCACATCTGCCGGTCATCGAGCCGTGGCTTGCTCCCGAGCAGCGAGCGCTGCTGGAGGAATACAACCCGAACGGGGTCGTTCGCAACCTGGACGTGACCGTGAGCGGTATTGGCACGGATGCCCTCGTCTTCGACGCGTCGGCGCGATTCGAGAACCTCGGCATCGCCGCCGTGGGCGACCGGCCCGGCGTACGCGGCCTGACCGGCAGCCTGCGCGCCGACGCCTCCGGCGGGCGCCTCGAGTTGCGTTCCGACGCGCTGGTCGTCACGGCCGCGAAAGCCCTGGGCCAGCCCCTTCGCCTGGACACCGCGGCCGGTACCTTCATCTGGAGGCGGGGCGACCAGGGCACGACCCTGTTGTCCGACAACATCGTGCTGCGCAACGCGTTCCTCGACAGCGAAACCAGTGTCGAGGTCACGATACCCGACGACGGCACATCGCCGATCGTGGATCTCGACAGTCAATTCAGCATCAGTGACGTCGCGACGGCCGGCGACTACGTGCCGTTCATGGAGAAGCGTCCGAGGATAAGCGAGATTTTCCGTGACGGCCTGCTCGCAGGGCGCGTCGAGGGCGGCCGCGCCCGTCTGTACGGCCCCGTCGACAAGATACCGTTCGAGGGCGACGAAGGTCGCATGCGTATCGAGTGGACGGTCAGGGACGGCGTGATCATCTATCAGCCCCGCTGGCCTGCAGCGGAGGTGATCGAGGCCGATGTGGTCATCGACAACATGAGCCTCAAGTCCGAACGCAACCGGGTGGTGACGGTGGGCAGCCGGGCAGACAACGTGAGGCTGGAAATACCGAACTTTCGTCAACCTGTCATGACATTCAGCGCCGATGCTGCGGGAAGCATGGAGGACTTTAGGCAGCTCTGTCTGCAGAGCCCGATCAACGACATGTTCGGTGGGCAGCTGGATCGCATCAGCGTTAGCGGCGATGCGTCGCTCGACCTGGAGTTGCGCGTTCCGGTCAGGGATGCGAAGAACATGTCATTCCTGGCGCGCCTGCAGACGAGCGATGCAGGCATGGTGATAGAGGGTTTCGACGCGCCGCTGACTGATATCAGCGGTGTCATCAATATAGAGCGCGACGACGTCAGCAGCGAATCCCTGGGTGCCACGTTCCTCGGCGAGCCGGTGCTTATCGAACTCGAGCAGGCGCCCGACGACATGCCGGGTTTCCGGGTTATCGCCAACGCCGCGGGCTCGACAACGGTAGGGGCGGTCGCAACCGAGCTTGGCATGCCGATCGACGCCCGGGCGAGCGGACCGCTGCAATATTCGGCACGATTGCTGTTTCCGAGGGGCAATGTGGAAACGCCGGAGCCGTTCACGATCCAGCTTGCGACAGACCTCGTCGGGGTCGACATCGACCTGCCGGCGCCGCTTGGCAAGAGCGCCGACGACATTGTCGACGTCGGCGCGATTATCTTCATGCCGAAAGGCGGTGACAGAATCGAAAGCGAGGGGCGCGCTGGTGACCTGCTTGCGTGGCGAATCGAGTTTGCAAAGGACACTGCCTGGGATCTCGATCGCGGTATCGCCCGATTCGGGCCCGGAGATATCGAGACAGCGGCCGAGACGCGCGGACTCCACCTGCGTGGGGAGTCGGACTATTTGTATGTGCAGGACTGGTTCGATCTCGCCCGCAACTCGGATCAACAGCTGGGCATAGCGGAACGCGTTCGATCGATCGATATGGCTGTCAGCGACCTGTACGTGCTGGGTCAGCACCTCGTGGACCACCGGTTCCGGGTGGACCGCGGTGCCAGCGAGTGGATCGTGCAGATCGATGGCGAACGGATCCTCGGTTCGTTTTCGATCCCCTACGACTTCAATTCCGGCCAGCCCATCGCGGTGACGGCGGAGCGCCTGTTGCTGCCGGGCAGTGATGACGATGATCGCCGGCCCGGCCCGGTCGTGGATCCGCGCTCGTTACCGCCGGTTACGATAAGTGCCGGGCAGCTCGCCTTCGGCAACCGCCACCTCGGCCAGGTCGAGGCGGAGTTCAGGCATACCGCCGATGGCCTGGTGGGCGAGGGTATCGTGGCTACCGACGACACGTTTGAGATCGTCGGCAATGCGAGCTGGGTTATCGACGAGACCGATCCGGTCGGCAACCGCAGCTTCGTTACGGCCACCATCACGAGCACCGACGTTGAGACCACCATGCGTCGCCTCGACTACGACCCCGGCATCATCAGCGACGAGCTGTCGATGCTGCTCGATATCAGCTGGTCGGGAGGTCCGAGCGAGCGCCTGCTCGAGAGCCTGGACGGCAACGTCAAGGTCAGGATCGGGGCCGGGCAGCTGTCGGAGGTCAGACCGGGCGCAGGCAGGGTGTTCGGCCTGATGAGTGTCGCTGCTTTGCCGCGCCGGCTGGCGCTCGACTTCCGAGACGTGTTCGGCAAGGGCTTCGGGTTCGACAGCATCAAGGGCGACTTCCTCATCGTCGACGGCGACACCTATACCTGCAACCTGTCGCTGGAGGGACCCGCCGCAGACATCGGTATCGTTGGGCGGGCCGGCCTGGTCAGCCGCGAATACGAGCAGGCAGCGGTCATCAGCGCCAACTTCGGCAGTGCGTTGCCCGTCGCCGGTGCGCTCGTGGCGGGTCCGCAAGTGGCCGCGGCACTGTTGATCTTCTCGCAGATCTTCAGGAAGCCGCTCAAGGAGGTCAGCCAGGTCTATTACGGCGTCAGCGGCTCCTTCGATCAGCCGGATATCGCATCAATCGACGCTGCAGAGTTTGCAGCCAGCGGTCTGCGATCCGGCTGCATCACCGAAGAAACGCGGACGGAGCAGCAGTAGGTCATGCGCGTCGCGGCCGTCCAGATGAACAGTGGTCACGTGGTGGACCAGAACCTGCAGGTCGCGCGCGGACTGCTGGCGCAAGCGGCGGCCGACGGCTGCGTTCTCGCGGTCTTGCCGGAAAACTTCGCGTTGATGCCGAACAAGAGCCGCGACAAGGCCGCGCATGCCGAGTCTCCGGGCGTCGGCCCGATCCAGGCGTTCCTCGCGGACGCGGCGCAGGAGCTGGGTCTGTGGATCATCGGTGGCAGCATACCGCTGGTTTCGCCGGAGGCGGAGCGCGTCTATGGCGCTTGCCCGGTGTATGACAGTGACGGGGTACAGCAGGCGTGTTACCGCAAGATTCACCTCTTCGACGTGCAGCTTCCCGACTCTGCCGAGGCATACCAGGAGTCGTGGTCGATGTATCCTGGCGACGAGCCCGTCGCCGTGGATACGCCTGTGGGCCGGGTCGGTCTCAGCATCTGCTACGACCTGCGCTTCCCGGAACTTTACCGGCGGCTGGTCGACGACGGGGCGGGTGTCTTCACTGTGCCTGCCGCATTCACCCGGACTACCGGCGAAGCTCACTGGCAGGTATTGTTGCGGGCACGCGCCGTCGAGAATCTCGCCTACGTGATCGCACCCGGCCAGTTCGGGCAGCATGCAGACAACCGGGCCACCTTCGGACACTCGATGATTGTCGACCCATGGGGGCGCGTGCTGGCGGAGGCGCCCGACGAGGCGTGCGTGGTGGCCGCCGATATCGATCCGGATCGCGTCAGCACGCTGCGCGAGCAATTTCCGGCGCTCGCGAACCGGCGCCTGTAGGACAAAGGAGCGGAAGGTCAATTGAAACCAGGTAATGACAGCGCGATCAGTTCGGTCATGTCGCGGATGCTGGAGCCCGCCGGCCTCGGCGAGACGCAGCTGAGCAAGACGCTCGGTTCGATGATGCGCGGCGGCGTCGATTACGCGGATCTGTATTTTCAGACCAGCCGCAGCGAAAGCTGGACCGTGGAGGACCGGATCATTCGCGAGGGCAGTTTCAGCCTGGAACAGGGCGTCGGCGTTCGTGCGGTCAGCGGCGAGAAGACCGGGCTCGCCTACTCCGACGAGTTGCTGTTGCCCGCGCTGGAGAACGCGGCGACGGCGGCACGGGCCATAGCGCGCAAGGGCGAGTCGTTGAAGGTGCCGGCCTGGGATCGGCGCGAGCCGGCGCTGCGCTATCCGTCGGCAGACCCGACGAAGAGTCTCTCGGATGCCGAGAAGACGAAATTCCTCGGCGAACTCGAGGAGGCGACGCGAGACCTGGACGACCGCATCGAGCAGGTCGTCATCTCGCTGGCAAGCACCCAGGACCTCGTCCTGGTCGCCGCGTCCGACGGCACGTTTGCCGCTGACGTGCGGCCACTGGTGCGGCTGAACGTCAGCGTCATCCTGGAAGAGGCGGGGCGCCGCGAGTCCGGCTACGCGGGCGGCGGCGCCCGCAGCGATCTTCGCTACTTCCTGTCCGGTGACACGGCCATCGACTATGCGCGCGAGGCGGTCCGGCAGGCGGCGGTGTTGCTCGAGGCGCAGGCGGCGCCCGCCGGCATGATGCCGGTCGTGCTCGGGCCCGGCTGGCCGGGCATCCTGCTGCACGAAGCCGTGGGGCACGGGCTCGAGGGCGACTTCAACCGCAAGGGGACATCGGCGTTTGCCGGCAAGGTCGGGGAACGGGTCGCGGCCGCGGGTTGCACCATCGTGGATGATGGCACGATCTCGAATCGACGCGGCTCGCTGGCTGTGGACGACGAGGGAACGCCCGGACAGTACAACGTGCTCGTCGAGGACGGCGTCCTCAAGGGCTACATGCAGGACAAGCTCAACGCCCGGCTGATGGGGGTCGCGCCCACCGGAAACGGCCGCCGCGAATCTTACGCGCACATGCCCATGCCGCGCATGACCAACACCTACATGTTGGCGGGTCCGCACGACCCGGGGGAAATCATCGCCTCGGTCGAAAAGGGCCTCTACGCGCCGAATTTCGGCGGCGGCCAGGTCGACATTACCTCCGGCAAATTCGTGTTTTCGGCGAGCGAAGCCTACCTGATCGAAAACGGCAAGGTGACGACGCCCGTCAAGGGCGCCATGCTGATCGGTGACGGGCCCGAGGCGCTTACCCGGATCTCCATGATCGGCAACGACCTGGAACTGGACTCCGGGGTTGGCACCTGCGGCAAGGAGGGTCAATCGGTGCCGGTCGGCGTGGGCCAGCCCACGCTGCTGATCGACGAACTCACCGTCGGCGGCACCGGCTGAGCGATCTCGACTTGACATAAGTTACGGTCCCGGCCGTTTACCGCCGGCACTGTGAGCCCCATCACCGATTTACCGCCGGGTTTTGGCTACGGTTATGTCGTGTTCACAGGGAAGTCGACGATGGCATTCGAAAATACGATTACGGAGCGGGACCTGGACGCAAACTCCCAGCAGTTCCTGCAGGGACTGCACGCCGAAAACGATGACTACGAGCCGGATCTGGCGGTTGACGGCCTGTCCGACTCCATCTTGTCGCGACTCCTCGGCCTGTTCGGCCGGGGCCGCTCGAAGCGCTAGAATTCGCCGGGCAACGCAAGCCCGCCAGAACCAAGCGACCGCGAAGCCCGGCCATCTGGCCGGGTTTTAGCCTTTTGTCACTGGACTCGCCGCCAATACCCATGGAAGAATGGGTTTCGAGCTTGGCGGAGAACCGGACACATGTGGGTCGCAAAGCCAATATACGAGAGCCTCCCGTACTTTTATCTGCTCTCCGGCAGCATCTGCCTGGGCGCATCGATGTACGTGAACTGGGATTACTGGCCCACGGTCTGCTTCGTGACAGGGCTGTTCAGCCTCGTGATGGGGCTCGTTCTGCTGTTGAAACGGCGCGATTACCGCGTCACCGACGGCCGGGCCGCACAGCGGCCGCATCATTCACATCATTAGCGGCTCATTCCCCGACCGCTGACGCTTCCTCGTCCGACGACGCGATATCGCTCGTCTCGACCTCGCCCGTTTCATCCGCCGAGGTGTCGGCGTCGCGAAGGTCGGTGTAGACGAGTTCGTGTACGCCGACGGAGACGACGTCGCCGTTTCGAAGCCGGTACTTCTTGATCTGCTTGTCGCCAAGAAACACCCCGTTCGTGCTGTTGAGGTCTTCTATGACGCAGCCGCCGTCATCGCTGATGAGCTGAGCATGGTGGCGGCTGACGAACTTGCTCTGGATGTAGATCTCGTTGTCGGGCGAGCGGCCCACGATAATGCGTCCCGGCGGAAACGTCTGCACGGAAAGCGACTCGCCGTCCGAGCGCACCTCGATCTGCGTCACGTGTGACGCGTTCCGCGACGGCATCTCGATCTGTCTCAGCTTATCGTAGAGGCCGGTATTGCTCTCATGCTCGGTCCAGTTGAGTTCCTCGACTGCGCTCATGATGTCGTCCACGCCCACAACCGCTTTCTCGTCGGCGAAGGCGCACAGCAGCGCCGTATCGCACAGCGTGTTGATCAGCCTGGGTACGCCGCCGGAGTAGCGGTGGATGATGTCGAACGTGTCCTCTTCGAAGAGGTCGTCGGAGTCCCGCCCTGCAACATGCAGCCGGTGCTCTATGTACTCCTCCATTTCCTCGCGATTCAGCGGGCCGATGTGGAAACGCAGCCGGATCCGCTGCACGAGCTGTTTGAGCCGCGGCGAATCCAGGGTTTCCTTGAGTTCGGGCTGGCCCGCCAGGATGATGCGCAGGACTTTTTCCTTGTGGGTCTCGATGCCCGACAGCAGGCGAATTTCCTCGAGCACCTTGCGATTCAGGTTCTGGGCCTCGTCGACGATCAGCACGACCTTCTTGCCGCTGGAGTACTGCTCGATCAGGAACATGTTGAGCATGTCGAGCAATTCGACCTTGCGCTTGTCGAACGGCTTGAAGCCGAACTCGGTCAGGACGGCCTGCAGGAATTCGGTCGCGGTGAGCTGCGTCTGCGAGACGACGGCGTAGACGATGTTGTCGTCGATCTCCGAGAGGAAAGACTGCAACAGCGTTGTCTTCCCTGAGCCGATATCGCCCGTGATGACAACGAACCCGTCAGCCAGCCAGATCGTCGACTCCATGTAGGCTTTCGCGCGCGCGTGCTGCTTGCTCCAGTAGACGAAGTCCGGATCGGGCGTCAGCCTGAACGGCTGCTCATCAAGTTCGAAGTGTTCCAGGTACGACATGTCGTTTTTCTATGACCGCGCTGCTGCGGGCGTTGGCCGCTAAGCCGCGGATTTGAATCAGTTTAACTGGTTTAACGGCCGCGCGGCTACGCCGGGCGTCCTGTCGCCGCCGACGATTCCGTCACAGATTCGCCGATTTCCGCCAGCAGCCGGTCGCGCACCGCGTCGGTTTCAGCCGTAACCGTGATATGACCGAGCTTGCGGCCGGGCCGCGGCGCCTTGCCATAATCGTGGAGCACGGCTTGCGGGCATCGCCGCACCGCATCGCGCGCCGCGTCGGGAATCGTGCCGATCAGGTTGAGCATGCCCGCAAAATCGCGATTCGCCGTCGGCCCCGGCGCCGCGCCCGTTATCGCGCGAACGTGATTGGCAAACTGGCTGGTCGCGGCACCCTCAATCGTCCAGTGGCCCGAATTGTGGACGCGAGGGGCGAATTCGTTCGCCAGCAAGGCATCGCCGACGACGAAGAGTTCGAGAGCCAGGACGCCCACGTAGTCGAGATGGACCAGCATTCGACCCAGGTAGTCATTGGCAATTCGAGCCAGCCCTGCTTCCGGCACGGGCGCCCGGGACCGCCGCAGGATGCCGCCTTCGTGCTCGTTATGCGTCAGGCAGTAGGTCGCGATCTCGCCCCCGGTATTGCGTACGCCGATCGCGGAGACTTCGTAGTCGAAGTCGATCCACTCCTCGGCGATCAGGTTGTGGCCACCGAGCGCGTCGACGGCGGCCGGTATTTCGCCGGCATCCCTGACGACATACTGCCCCTTGCCATCGTAGCCGAGCCGGCAGGTTTTCAGGACGACGGGGAGGCCAAGCCGTGCCACGGCCGCCTCGAGGTCGGCCTCGGAGTCGACCGTGTGAAAGCCGGGCAGCGGGATGCCAACGGTCTCGAACAGCCGCTTTTCCGCCAGCCGGTCCTGCGCCTGGTTTAGCGCGCCCAACGGCGGATGTATCGGCGCCAGGTCCGCGATGCTCTCCAGCGCCCCGACGGGCACGTTCTCGAACTCGTACGTCAGCACGTCGCATTTCTCGGCCAGGATCGCGAGGGCAGCCGTGTCGTCGAACGCGGCCTGGATGACGGGCCCTGCTTTCCTCGCCGGTGGCTCGCCGGAGGGATCAAGGAACAGGCATTCGTGGCCGAGCTCGCGGGCCGCAATTCCGAGCATCTGGCCGAGCTGGCCGCCACCGATGATGCCGAGGCGCATATCGGGAATCAGGTACTGGGGTCGTCGTTGCCGAGGACCGCGTCGGTCTGTTGCTGCCGGTAATCCTCGAGGGCGGCAGCCACACGCTCATCGTCGTTGGCGAGAATTGCCGCGGCCAGAAGTGCGGCATTCACGGCGCCCGCCTTGCCGATAGCCATCGTGCCGACCGGGATGCCAGCGGGCATCTGCGCGATAGACAACAGGGAGTCGATCCCGTTCAGTGCCCGGGATTGCACGGGGACACCGAGAACCGGCAGGCGCGTTTTCGACGCCGTCATGCCGGGCAGGTGGGCAGCGCCCCCGGCACCGGCGATGATGACCTTCAGACCGCGGTCGGCAGCGGAGTCCGCGTACTCGAAAAGCCGGTCAGGGGTGCGATGCGCCGATACGACCCGTGTTTCGTGCTCGACACCGAGCGCCTCGAGCGTCTGACTCGCGTGTTGCATGGTTTCCCAGTCGGAGCGCGAGCCCATGATGATGCCGACCTTGATGCTCATCACCGAATTCTACCCAGAATAGTGTGCACCCGCCGAAAAATCTTGCGCCTCAGTGTCTTCTCGCTGCGGTCGTTCACGCAGACCTCGAGCTCTGCGACCCAGGCCTGCAGCTCTGTGTCGTCGACGCCGGACGCCGCTGCGAATTCGCCGAACGCGGCATTGCCGCCTGCAACGATGCGGTCGCGCCAGCGCTCGGCCTCGGCGAAAAGGCGCTTTGCCGCCACGTCGTCCGCAGTCAGTCTTGCGATTGCCGCACGAATCGGTTCCGGGTCCACGTCGCGCATCAGCTTGCCGATCAGTTGCTTCTGACGACGCAGCGCGCCGCGGGAATTTAGCTTCGCGGCCTGCTGGACGGCGTCGCGCAGGCGCTCGTCCAGGGGCAGCTCGGCCAATGTCGCCGCGTCGAAGGCAATCAGCGATTCGCCGAGCCGCTGCCGTTCCAGTTGCTCCCGCTTGAGTTCGCTTTTGCTGGGCTTTGAATCGGTCACCCGATAAGCTTACCTCATGGGACCGGAGGAACTTGAAGCGATCGTCGGCCTGGCGCTGGACGAAGCGAGGTCGCGCGGTGTCGACCAGGCCGAAGTTGCGGCGAGCGTCGATGTCGGACTGTCGGCGACGGCGAGGCTGGGCGAGGTGGAAAACCTCGAGTACACGAACGACCGGGGTATCGGCATCACGGTCTTCAGCAAGGGCAGGAAAGGTAACGCGAGCACCTCGGACATCCGTGCCGAGGCAATACGCGAAGCGGTCGACAAGGCCTGCACGTTCGCTACCTGCACTGCCGCAGACAAGCACGCGGGGCTGGCCGACGCCGACCTGATGTGCGACGCGGTCGAGGAGCTCGATCTCGATCACCCGTGGCCCATCGAGGCAGCCGATGCCATCGAGATGGCCATTGCCTGTGAAGCCGCCGCCCTGCAATTCGATGCCAGGATTCGCAACTCGGAGGGCGCGAGCGTCACGACGAACCGCGGTACGCGCGCCTACGGAAACACCCACGGTTTCGTCGGCAGCTATTCGAAGACCAGCCACAGCATCAGCTGCGTCGTCCTCAGCCAGGAGGGGAACGAGATGCAGCGCGACTACTATTACAGCGCCGCGCGCGACGCAGCCGATCTCGAGGACGTCGGGCATATCGGCGAGACAGCGGCGAGGCGGGCGCTGGGGCGCCTCGGCGCCCGCAAGATCAAGACGACGCGTGCGCCGGTGATTTACGTGCCGGAACTTGCCCGGGGCTTCATCGGCCACGCGATAGGGGCTATTGCCGGCGGCGCGCAATACCGCCGCGCCTCGTTCCTGCTCGAAGCGGCAGGCGAGACCATCTTCCCGGCGTTCCTCGACATCGAGGAGCGGCCCCACATCCTGAAGGGCATGGCCAGCGCGCCCTATGATGCCGAAGGGGTGGCGACCTATGACCGCGATATCGTCAAGGCCGGCGTGTTGCAGGCTTACGTCCTCAGCAGCTACTCGGCGCGGCGGCTCGGCCTGACGACGACGGCAAACGCGGGTGGTACGCAGAACCTGATCGTGTCGTCCAACGCCGGCGACCTGCAGTCGCTGATCGCCGATCTCGATCGGGGCATCGTGGTCGAGGAACTCATCGGCCAGGGCGTCAACCCGGTCACGGGCGATTATTCGCGTGGAGCCGTCGGCCAGTGGATCGAGAACGGTGAGATTCAGTACCCGGTTCACGAGGTGACCATCGCCGGCAACCTGCGCGAGCTCTATCCGCGCATCCTTGCGGTCGGCGATGACAGGGACCTGCGCGGCGGGATTCGCTGCGGTTCCCTGCTCGTGGACGAGATGACGATCGCGGGCAGCTAGTCCGCGCCCGGTTTTTCCGTTTCGTCGAGCAGGCCGGCCAGCGTCTGGTCGCCGATCGTCGCGGCGACGGCTGCATCGACCCTGTCGCCGATGCTATCGATCGGCAGCGCCCATTTCGGGTCCCGGTAGGAACCTGTTTCGCCATGATCGCGGACGACGCTGATCACATCGGCCAGGCGGATACGCGACATCTCCCGGCCCGGCAGCAGGTCCTCCCTCTCGGTCGACGTGAGCAGGCCCTCGGCTTCCAGCGCGGCGATGACGGGCGTGAGCGTGATCGACGGGATCTTCAGCTTCTTTGCCAGCGCCTCGGTAGTCATTGTCGATTGCTCGCCCCCGCGAAAGGCCTTGCCGACCAGCATCATGATGTTCAGCGCCAGGCGCTCCCGCATCGCGTTCGACAGCCGCGGTTCACGCCTGCCGATGCGCAGGAACGCCGGATTCTGGTGATAGAACGCGAGCTGGGCGCCGGTCAGCAATACCAGCCAGTTCAGGTACAACCAGATGAGCGTGATGATCGCCACCGCAAAGCCCGAGTAAATCAGCTGCGTCCGGGCGGAAAAGACAACGAAGGTTGCGAAGATGACGCTGAGGGTCGCCCAGATCGTGCCGCCGGCGATGCCGCCGACGAGCGCGGAGCGAAAGCGCACTCGCGTATTCGGCATGTAAACGTACATGAACGTGAACACGCTCGTGACCAGCAGGTATGGCGTCAGCTTGCCGGTAGCCACGAACAGGGGACCGAAGAATTCCGAGTTCATCAAGAACTGGATGACCGTGTTGCTCTTGAGCGACGCGATCATGCCGAGCGCGATCACGATGACGACCGGCCCGATCAGCATCACGACCATGTACTCGGTGAACCGGCGTGCGAAGCTGCGCCGCTTGGCCACGTACCAGACGTAGTTGAAGCTCTCCTCGACCTTCTGGACCATCGAGATGGCGGTATAGATGAAGAAGGCGAGACTGATGCCGCCGAGTACGCCGCCCCTGACATTGTCGACCAGCCCGAAAATGTCCTCCGTAATCTTGACGCCCTGGGCGCCGAGCGGCTCCAGCACATTGAAGAGCAGCGGGCGCAGCTCGTTATGGACGCCAAACCCCTTCAGCACCGAGAAACTGAACGCGATCAGCGGCACGACCGAGAGCAGGGTCGTGTAGACGAGGCTCATCGACCGCAGGGTCAGCTGGCCCTTGACGATGTCGCGAGTCAGCGCGTACAGGTAGCGCAGGATCGTCTCGCCAATCCGGCCCCAGATCTTGAAGCGTCGCGACAGCATGTCGCTCCAGATCAGGCGGTCGAGTTTTTCCTTGAGAGAGGGCGCCATGTCAGTGTCGTCAGGCGGCGCCGGTCAGGCGCACATAGGCTTCCCGGTACTTGTCGGCCGTGCGCTGCAGGACCTCCGCCGGTATGTCAGGACCCGGCGCCGTCTTGTCCCAGTCCAGCGTATCGAGGTAGTCGCGCAGGTATTGCTTGTCGAAGCTCCGCGGGCTCGTGCCTTTCGAATAGCTGTCGACCGGCCAGAACCGCGAAGAGTCCGGCGTCAGCACCTCGTCGATCAGGTACAGGCGGCCCTCGTCGTCCAGCCCGAACTCGAACTTGGTGTCCGCGATGATGATGCCGCGCTCCAGCGCGAATCGAGCCGCACGCTCGTAGATCGCGATCGACAGGTCCCGCACGCGGCCGGCGAGCTTCTCGCCGATCAGGTCGCAAACGCCGGCGAAGCTGATGTTGATGTCGTGGTCGCCGACGTGGGCCTTGGTCGCCGGCGTGAACAGCGTTTGCGGCAACTGCTCGGCCTGCTCGAGACCCTGCGGCAGCTCGATGCCGCACATCCCGCCTGTATCGAGGTAGTCGCGCCAGCCCGAGCCGATCAGGTAACCGCGCACGACGGCCTCGATCGGTAGCGGCTTCAGCCGCTTCACGACGAGCGACCTCGCGCGCAGTGGCGCCGCCGTCTCCGGGTCCTTGATCACGTCGTCGACCGTGAGTTCCGTCAGCTGGTTGTCTACGAGGTCAGCCATCATCCGGAACCAGAACAGCGAGATCTGGGTCAGGATGCGGCCCTTGTCCGGAACCGGGTCCGGCATGACGACGTCGTAGGCCGAGAGCCGGTCCGTGGTCACGATCAGCAGGTGGTCGTCGTCCACGCTGTAGATGTCCCTGACTTTGCCCCGGCCGATCAGCGGCAGGTCCGGCACACTGGATTCGAAAAGCGGTTCGGCGGCGCTCATGGTCAGGATGCTACCCCGTGCGTTAGCATTACGCCACGACTCGCGGAGAGGGCCTTTCTTGTACTGGGGCAAAATCATCGGCACGTTGGCGGGGCTCGCTACGCTCAAACCCATGTTTGCGCTGCTCGGCCTGATCGCCGGTCACCAGTTCGATCGCGGCTTCGCCCGCCGCTACCGGGAATTCGAGGACCAGGGGAGCGGCGTCGGCCGCCTGCCCGAGGACTACGTGCGGTCGCTGTTTCAGACCATGGGTCACGTGGCCAAGTCTGACGGCCGGGTCACAGAGGCCGAGATTCGCGCCGCGCGTTCGGTGATGCACCGTGCCGGCCTGGGCCCGGCGCAGGTACGCAAGGCCATTAACTGGTTCGAAGAGGGCAAACGGCCCGGTTTCCCGCTGGTACAGACGGTCAGGCAGTGCCGGCGTGTCAGCGCCCGCCGCGCCGAGCTGCGGTCGCTGTACCTGCGTTTCCTGCTCGAGGTGGCCCTCGCCAAGGAGCGACTGCACCAGACCGAGCGGGCCATACTCTGGACGATCAGCAAGGAACTCGACATCGGCCGGGCCGAGTTCGCGCAGCTCGAGGCGATGATACGCGCGCAGAAGGGTTTCAGGCACTCGCCGGCCGGCGATGCGGACGCGCGGCGTATCCGGCACGCGTACCGCACGCTCGGCATCGATGAATCGGCGACGAACGATGAGGTCAAGAAAGCTTACCGCCGGAAGATGAACCGGAACCACCCGGACAAGATCGCGTCCCGAAATCCGGCCGCGACCGATGTCGCCGCGGCAGAGAGGCGCACGCGGGAAATTCGCAGTGCGTACGAAATGCTTAAAGCGCGGCGGTCTATACGTTAGAATTTGCTAATATACTCAAGAGGAATCGACGTGAAGCCACTGATTGCGCCTTCGATCTTGTCCGCTGATTTCGCGCGCCTGGGCGACGACGTCCGGGCCGTCCTCGATGCCGGGGCCGACATCGTGCATTTCGATGTCATGGACAACCATTTCGTACCTAACCTGACGATCGGCCCGCTGATCTGTGATGCCTTGCGCAAGCACGGGATCGAAGCGCCGATCGACGTCCACCTGATGGTCGAGCCCGTTGACCGCATCATCCCCGATTTCGCAAAGGCGGGCGCCAGCTATATCACGTTTCACCCCGAGGCGAGCCGCCACATCGATCGGTCGCTGGCGCTGATTCGCGACGAAGGCTGCAAGGCGGGACTCGTCTTCAACCCGGCGACGCCGCTCGATTGCCTCGAGTACGTCATGGACAAGGTGGACATGCTGCTCCTGATGTCGGTCAACCCGGGCTTCGGCGGCCAGAAGTTCATCCCGGCGGCGCTCGACAAGCTCCGCCAGGCGCGGGCCATGATCGACGCCAGCGGCAGGGAGATCCGCCTCGAAATCGATGGCGGCGTGAAGGTCGATAACATCGGAGAGATTGCGGCGGCCGGGGCGGATACGTTCGTCGCCGGCTCGGCGATTTTCGGCAGCGAAGACTACGCGGCGACGATCGCCGCGATGAAGGCCAATATCGCGGCCGCGACCTGAGTGGCTCCTGCCAGGAGCTGCGCGCCAGCGTGGGAGCGGCTTTAGCCGCGACTCAACCGACGCTTAAAGATTCCTGTTCGGCCGCGCCCCGTAGACCACGATCGTCTTGCCGCTGGCCGTAACGAGGCCCTGTTCCTCGAGGACCTTGAGTACGCGACCCGCCATTTCCCGCGAGCAGCCCACGAGCCGGCTGAGTTCCTGCCGGCTGACCTTGATCTGCATGCCGTCGGGATGCGTCATCGCATCCGGTTCATTGCAGAGGTCCATGATCGCGTGGGCGACACGGCCGGTGACGTCCACGAAGGCGAGGTCGCCGAGTTTGCGATTGGTCCGGTCCAGGCGCGTTGCGAGCTGCGTAGCGAGTTCGAAAACCAGCCCGGGGCTCTCGCTCGCGATCTGCCGAAACCGGGGGTAGGTCATCTCGGCGATTTCACATTCGGTGCGTGTACGGACCCAGGCGCTGCGGGTCGGCTGTTCGTAGAACAGGCCCATCTCGCCGAAAAACTGGCCCTTGTTCAGGTACGACAGGACCATTTCGTTGCCGTCTTCGTCTTCGATCATTACTTCGACGGAGCCGTCAACGATGTAATACAGCACGTCCGGCAGATCGCCGGCGTGGATCATCACGGTCTTTGAAGGGACAGTCCGTACGCGGCAGTAGCTCAGGAAGCGGTTAATTGCCGGTACATCGCTCAGGGTTCTCGCGGTTGTCTGCATAGGTTGATCCTCAACTCTGGTGCGCCCCAGTTTGTAATACAGTTCGGCCCTCAGGGCAAATTATTGTTCAATCAAGCAATTTCACAGCCGATAGGCCGTGGCGGTCATGATCTTGGCGGTCAACTGCATCAGGCGCCGTACCGGCTCGGGCAACTCGGCTGCACCGGCCTCGCGGGCGTTGTCGCCGTGCTCCTCTTCCTCGTCGCGCATCTGTTTCACAATGGCCCGGCTTTTCGCGTCTTCGTCGGGCAGGCGGTCGAGATGACTGTCGAGGTGGTTGCAGACCTGTCTCTCGGTCTCGGCAATGAATCCCAGGCTCCATTTGTCGCCGAGCGCGCCGCTGGCAGCACCGATCGCGAATGCGCCGAGGTACCAGAACGGGCTAAGCCGGCTGGGCTCTGCACCGAGCTCGGTCAGGCGCTGTTCGCACCAGGCCAGGTGATCGAATTCCTCGGCCGCGGCGGCCTGCATTTCTCGCTCATGCCGCGGATCCCTCGCGACCACGGCGTGCCCCTGGTAGAGGCCCTGCGCGGCCACTTCACCGGCATGGTTGACCCGCATCAGGCCGGCTGCATGGCGCTTCTGGGCAGCGCTCAGGTCGGCGTCCGGGATTGCCGCGGCCGGGTTCTGCCGGGCTGACCCGCCGGCCGGCGCCGCCACCGTGCGCAGCGCGTTGCTGGCCCCGGCAAGCAAGCGGTCGAGGGGCGTCAGGAAGCGGTCTTGCATGCGGGTGATTATAGCAATGCGGCGATCAGCGACGGTATACTCCGCGGCCGCAATTTTTCCGGAGACAAGAACATGTACCTGCGCAGCCTGTGCATTATTACGACCCTCTGCCTCGCGCTGCCTGCGCTGGCCCAGGAAGAGGAGAAGGAGGAGGGCCCGTGGTCCGGCAAGGCGACTCTCGGCTACCTCGCCACATCGGGTAATACCGACAGCACCAGCCTCAATGCCGGTTTCGAGGTGGGTTACACGAAGAACATGTGGATTCACGCCTTCAAAGCGGTGGCCATCAATGCCACCGAGGACGAGGTCACGACGGCCGAGGCCTACGAGGCGGGCTACAAGGCCGAGCGCAATTTCTCGGAGCACAACTACCTGTTCGGCCAGCTCCAGTGGCGCAAGGACCGGTTCAGCGGCTACGACATCCAGTTCGCGCAGACTGTGGGCTACGGGCGCCGCCTGATCGACACCGAGAAGCACAAGCTGAACGCCGAGATCGGTGCTGGTGCCAGGCAGTCGGACCTCGCCGATGGCACGGAAGAGAGCGAGACGATCGTCCGCGGATCGATGAATTACGCCTGGCAGATCAGCGAAAATGCCAGCTTTTCGCAGCTCGTCGCCGTGGAATCCGGCAGTGAAAACACCTACACCGAGTCGGTGACCAAGCTGTCTGCCGCAATCGTGGGCAACCTCGCCCTCGTCGCGTCCTACACGGTCAAGAACAACTCCGAGGTGCCGGTCGGCACCGAGAACACCGACACGTTTACGGCGCTGTCGCTGGAATACAGGTTCTAGCGACGAGGAGTTGGCCCGTAATGGTCTGAAATAAAAAGAAAAACCAGAATATCCAGCACGCCTCCCGACCGTCAACGAATCGGCCGGGATGTTTGCATTGGGCTGCCCCCTGCAGTAGAATTTCGCGCCTTTCGGCTCCCCGGACCCATCCGGGGCCGAAATACCAGAATTCCCGACGGAAACAAGATAATGAAGACTTTTTCTGCAAAGCCGGCAGATGTTCGCCGCGACTGGTTCGTGGTCGATGCAACGGGCCAGACCCTGGGTCGCCTGTCGACCGAGATCGCGCGCCGACTGCGTGGCAAGCACAAGCCAGAGTACACACCGCACGTGGACACGGGCGACTACATCGTCGTGATCAACGCCGAGAAAGTCCGCGTCACCGGCAACAAGCGTGAAGACAAGATCTATCACCGGCACACGGGTTACATCGGCAACCTGAAATCAGTGTCTCTCGACGAGCTCCTCAAGACGCACCCCGAGCGGGTCATCGAAAACTCGGTCAAGGGCATGTTGCCGCGCGGCCCGCTTGGCCGGAAGATGCTGGGCAAGCTCCGTGTCTACAAGGGCCCCGAGCACGAGCACACTGCTCAGCAGCCGATACCACTGGAAGTGAACGCATAAAATGAGTGAAGCAAATTTTTACGGAACCGGCCGTCGCAAAACGTCCACGGCACGAGTATTCCTGACGAAAGGCAGCGGCAACATTACGGTTAACAAGCGACCCCTCGAGGTCTTCTTCGGCCGTAAGACAGCGCAGATGATCGTGCGCCAGCCGCTCCAGCTGACGCAGCTTGGCGATACGTTTGACGTCAACGTGACGGTTACCGGCGGCGGCACGACGGGCCAGGCTGGCGCGATTCGCCACGGCCTTACGCGCGCATTGATGCGTTACGACGAATCGCTGCGGCCGGCGCTGCGCAAAGCCGGTTTTGTCACGCGCGACGCCCGCGAAGTCGAACGCAAGAAGGTCGGACTTCGTAAGGCTCGCCGCGCAACGCAGTACTCCAAGCGTTAAACTGGAGCTGCACCCCGATTTACTGGGGGATCGTCTAGCGGTAGGACTACGGACTCTGACTCCGTCAACGGGGGTTCGAATCCCTCTCCCCCAGCCAAAATAAAACGCCCCCTTAAGGGGGCGTTTTATTTGGCCGGGGAGGGCAGGATGAGAATCCTGTTCGACCAATCGCGAAACGATTGGGACGCACGAGCGTAAGCGAATGCGCCCCGCAGGGGCGAGGATCGCCTTAAGGCGATTCGGGTCACTCCCTCTCATCCAGGTAAACCCGAGCCCTCCCCCTGGACTTCCAGCCTGAGCCCGTAAACCAGCAACCCGATCGCGATCATCTGCACGAGGTGGAATACCCCGTTGTGGTCGAACGCCCAGACCAGCGTAAACCCCAGTGAACCCTCCGCCTGGATCGCCGCCGCCAGGATATTGACGGCGATCGCCGCCGTAATCCAGCCGGCACCCGCGACAGCGCCGCGCACGCTGATCCAGAGGAAGCCAGCGAGGGACAGCGTCATTGCGACGAGTTCGAAAAGGATGAACGGCAGGAAGTTGCCGGGATCGAACAGCATGTACCCGCAGAAGGCGAGTGCGATGACGACGAGCGGCGGGATAGCGCGGCGAGCCGCCGTATCACCGGCGAGGTCATGAATTGTAGCGGCCAGGAACATCGTGACGAGCAGGGCGAGCGGCAGGTAAACCGCGCTCCAGACGAGCAGGTAGACTCGCTCGCCGAGGACCAGGCCGTGGCCAATCGCGCCGAGAAATGCCGCGACGGCCAGCAGCAAAAAGACGCTGCGCCACAGACGCCCACGCAGGCCTGACGGGCCTGTTCGTCGCAGGAAGTTCGCGGCGACGATCGCGAGTAGCGCGATCACGAGATCCGTCGCCGCGGTTGTTTGCTCGGTCGGGATATCGATCAGCTGCACGGACTATCCGCCGGGCCGCGGCCCTTCAGACAAAGAATCTCCGAACACTAATCGATATACGGGCGTGGCGTCATCTCCTCGAGCTGGGATTGGGCGAGTATGTCGACGAGCATCGTCAGTGCGTGGACGGTGATGAGAAACTCTTTCTTCGCTACCGTCGCTTTTTCCATGTCGACGCCGCAGGCGCCGCAGAAATCGAGATACAGCAGGTCGAGTTTTTGCAACGTCGATTCGACGTACTCGGTGTAGGCGCCCTCGTCATACATGTACGAAGCCTCGGTCGCCTCGGCCGGGGGCGGACCCGCGAACAGCGAGCTGCTGAGGAGCAGTGCCATGCCGCCCAGCGCCCCGGGGATCCAATGGTTCCGGTTGAACATCGTTATCTCCCTTTTCGATCCCCCACAACGCTTGCGTTTGAGGTGATGTAGCGGTTTTCAAATGGGTGAAAACACGGATTACCTGCGATGGCTACCGGCCAATGCCGCTGGCCGTTTTGGCTGGCTATCGCAGCAAACCCCAGTCTCTCAACGGTATCTACCTATTGGGCCGGAAGCTGCTGATCTATATAGTTTTCATGCGCTGCTCCAAGCCTCGAGCAGCCCTCGCAGCATTCTCCAGCGGCACGGAGCAGCCGGGGGCAAGGCAATGATTGAAATCCGCATCCATGGCCGTGGCGGACAGGGGGGCGTGACCCTCGCCAAGCTGATCGCCACATCCCGTTTCCTCGAGGGCCAGTCGGTCCAGGCTTTCGGGCTGTACGCCGCGGAGCGCTCCGGTGCGCCGATCCAGGCGTTCTGCCGTTACGCGAACGACCCTATCACCAATCGAAACCTGATCTACGAGCCCGACCACGTCATCGTGCTCGATCCGACGCTGGTCGGGGCGCCGATCGTGGCCGGGCTGCGAGCGGGGGGCTGGATACTCATCAACTCGCCCGAGCCGCCGGCAAGCTTCGTGGAGCAGTTTCCGCGCAATCGGCTCGCGACGGTCGATGCCACCACGATCGCCCGGGACAGCGCGCTCGGCACCCGCAGCGTACCCATCGTCAACACGGCGCTCGCCGGCGCGGTGGCGCGCATGCTGGCGATCCCGCTGAAAGAAATGCTCGCCGCACTCGAGCACCTCGGTTTCGTCGGCCTCAATATCGTCGCCGCAAGGCGGGCTTACCAAGAGGTCGCGCTCATCGACTCGGCCCGCGAAACCGACCTGCGCGAAGAGCGTGTGTCGCCCGCGCCCGATGGCCGCGGCGCGAGCCTGCTCGACGGCGGCGGCGGCGCTCCGCCCACGCTGAAGACCGGGCACTGGGCCACCGAACAGCCGCACAGGCAGCAAATGGTGCCGCCCTGCAATCACATCTGTCCGGCCGGCAACAACGTGCAGGGCTTTCTCAATGCGCTGGCCAACGAAAAGACCGACGAGGCGCTGGCGATCCTGCTCAGGACTACGCCGTTCCCGTCGGTGTGCGGGCGAGCCTGCCCGGCGCCGTGCATGGATTCCTGCAATCGCATCGAACTCGACGGCGCGGTCAATGTCCGCCAGCTCGAACGCTATGCGGGCGACCACGGCCAGGTCACCGTGGAGCCGGAGGCCAGCCGCGAGGAACGTGTTGCGATCGTCGGTTCGGGACCGGCGGGCCTCACCGCCGCCTACCACCTCGCCCGCTTCGGCTACCGGGTCAGAATATTCGAGTCCGGGCCTGATGTCGGCGGCCTGCTGGTCACCGGCATCCCCGAGTTTCGCCTGCCCGAGGACGTCGTTGCGCGCGAGATCGGCCGCGTCCTGGCGCTGGGCGTGACCGTCGATACCGGTCGCCGCATCGACCGGCCTGCGTTGCTGGAACTGGCACGCGATCATGACGCGGTGCTCGTCGCCACGGGCCTGCAGGAGCACCGCGACTTGCGGCTCGGCCTGCACGGCGCAGAGGCCGTCACGCAGGGTATCGACTTCCTCGATCGCGTCCACGACGGCCGTGTGCGCGTCGATGGCGAAGAGGTCGTGGTCATCGGCGGCGGCAACACGGCGATGGATGCCGCACGCTCCGCGCTTCGTCTCGGGGCCGAACGCGTCCGTGTCGTGTACCGGCGTACCCGGGACGAGATGCCCGCGATCGCCGAGGAGATCGACGAGGCGCTCGAGGAGGGCGTCGCGATCGACTTCCTGACGCAGCCGGTAGCTTTGCGCGAGGACCGGACGGATGGCGCAAAACGTCACTACCGCCTCACCTGCCGGCGCATGCAGCTCGGCGGGCCGGACGAGTCCGGGCGTCGCGCGCCTGTCGAGATCCCCGGCTCTGATTTCGATGTCGCCTGCCACCGGGTCATCCTGGCACTCGGGCAGTCGCCGGACGTGTCGGTGTTCCCGGAGGGTACGGAGGTGCGCGAGGGCAACCAGCTGCTCGGCCTGCTCGAGACGCCGGTGTTTGCGGTCGGTGACCTTGCGACGCGCGAGGGCACGATTGCCGCGGCGATCGGCAGCGGCCGCCGCTCGGCGGTGCATATCCACAGTGTGCTCAGCGGCGAACAGGTGCGCATTACGCAACACGCCGAGGCGCTGCGCGACGTGGATGCCTGGCGCGACGAGGTCATCAGCGCCGATGCGATGAAACTGCACCTGTTCGAGCGCCAGCCTTCCGCCGAAGGCGAGTCATTGAGCGTCGGCGAGCGGCTCTCGACCTTTGACGAGGTGCACATGGGCCTCGATGACGCGGCAGAAGCACGGCGCTGCCTGTCCTGCGGCGTCTGCAATGAGTGCGACCTGTGCTGCACGTACTGCCCGGAGGGCATCCTGAAACGTGTCGGGCACAGGCTCGAGTTCGATTATTCCTACTGCAAGGGCTGCGGCGTGTGCGTGGCGGAGTGCCCGCGCAACGTCATTTTCATGAGCCACCTGTAGCCGGGACGGAGAACGACGATGTCGATGGAAGTCATCACGGGTAACCATGCCGCCGGTTATGCTTTGAGCGTGGCGGGTGAGGCCAACCGAACGGCAAGGGGCGTCGCCTGCGGCATCTACCCGATCACGCCCCAGACCGAGATCGTCGAGTACGTGGCGAACTTCCCGTTCAGCAAGGGCAGGGTGGTGCCGGTGGAGAGCGAGCACAGCGCTATGGCCGTGTCGATGGGTGCATCGATGAACGGCGCGCGCGCGTTCACAGCCAGTTCGGCGAACGGGATCGCCTACATGGCGGAGAACATCATGGTCGCCGGCTACTACCGCCTGCCGATCGTGATGGTCGCCGTGAATCGCACCCTGGGTCCGCCCTGGAACATCTGGGCAGACCAGGGTGACTCCCTGATGCTGCGTGATTTTGCCTGGCTCCAGTTTTACTGCGAGACCAACCAGGAGGTGCTGGACACGACGCTGCTCGCATTCCGGCTCGCCGAGGACCGGCGCGTATTGCTGCCCGTACTGACCTGCATGGACGCTTTCATTGTCTCGCACACCCAGACCGGCACCGACCTGCCGGATCAGGCCGATGTGGATCGCTACCTCCCCGACCTGGACCTGCCACACCGGCTGCATATGGGCGAGGCTCGCACACTGGGTGGCCTGGCCTGGCCGCACGAGGGCCTGTCGATGCGGCTGGAGATCGACGAGGCGATGCGCCGGGTGCCCGAGGTGTACGAGGAGTGTCGCGCGAGTTTCCAGGATACGTTCGGCCGTGATCCGGGCGCCATGATCGAGTGTTTCGCCACCGACGATGCCGAGACGGTCCTCGTTGCGAGCGGCACGATCGCCACGACGGCACGTGAAGTCGTGCGCGGGCGCCGCGCCGAGGGCGAGAAGGTCGGCCTGGTCAAGATCAAGATGTTCCGGCCGTTCCCGATCGTCGCCTTGCAGGCAGCCTGCCGGTCTGCCACACGCATGGCCGTGCTCGACCGCAACTATGCAGCAGGCATCGGTGGCATCTTCTGGCATGACATCCGCGCGGGTTTCCAGGGTCGGCGCGACGACCTGCTGATCCAGAGCTACCTGACCGGCCTGTGTGGCGGCGACGTCACGCCGGCCGTTATCGACGACGTTCTGGCCGACATCGGTTCACGCGAAACCGCCGGAGACCCGGTTTGGGAAGGCATCGACGCCGGCGAGGGGGCGAAGCAATGAGCGCATCGACAGTACCACGACCGACGGACCCGCAGACCTCGATCAGCTGCGAGGACGACTGCCTGCTCAGGCCCGGCAACACCAACTGCGGGGGCTGCGGCATGAGTGTCGGCCTGACGATGCTCGGCAGGGCGCTGGCCGAAGCGGGCGACACCTGCACGCTGGTGATTCCCGCGTGCTGCGGCATCGTCACTGCGGGCGCCTACCCGACTACCAGCTATGCCGTGCCGACCATCGCCTCGACATTCGCGTCTTCGCCGGCGATCGCATCGGGGGTGGCGAGCATCCGCGACCTGAACGGCGAGCCCGGACAAGTCATCTGCTGGGCGGGCGATGGCGGGACCTATGACATCGGGATCGCAACACTGTCGGCGGCGGCCGAGCGCAACGAGAACATTATCTACATCTGTTACGACAACGAGATCTACGGCAACACTGGCGGTCAACGCTCGTCGGCGACGCCGGCCGGGGCTCGCACATCGACGACGCCACAGGGCAAGGCGCAGGACAAGAAAGACATCATGTCGATCATGGCGGCTCACCGGATTCCGTATGCGGCGACGCTGTCGATCGCGCACCCCGAAGATTTCGCGCGCAAGTTGCAGACAGCACTGGAGATCCCGGGCATGCGTTTCCTGCTCATGCACTCGCCGTGCCCGACGGGCTGGAAGTCCGAGCCGGGCGACTCGGTGGAACTGGTCCGCATCGCCGTCGCGAGCGGCCTATTCCCGCTTTACGAAGTGTTCGACGGTACCGCATACCGCCTCAACGCCGAGCTCGGCGACATCGATGTCGCGGAGTACTTCACGCGGCAGCGCCGCTTCCGGGACGAGGAGATCGATCTCGGCGCTGCCCGCAGAGCCTGTGCCGAGCGCATGCGCCGGCTACACGCGCTCGCCGAGCAATACCCGGCGACAAATTAGGCTCCCGGGGCGGGGCCGGGTCGCATGGGACCAGCGCTATCCGGCTCAGTTGACGAGATAGACCGTGTCGTGTTCCCTGGCATGGTCGATGACTGCGATACCGATGTCGTCGCCTGGTTGGGCTACGTCGATGTGCTCGTGGTCCATCTCCATCGATCTGACAGTCTGCTCGAAATCGGAGGTGTGCCCCTTGATATGGATCTTGTCCCCGGTATGCAGCTCGCCATCGGTGATGATCACGCCAGCCACGTGCAGGTGGTTGAAATAATGCGTCACGGTGCCGATCTTTCTTTCTGTCATGTCGCTCTCCCGACGGATGCAGCGGTCTGCTGCCGCCAAGCACAGATTGACGCAGGCGTTCCCTGGGCGTCAATGCCGGGATGTACGTAATACTTGGGGAGGGGTGTTGCCGGTTGGCCTAATCCGCTTTCGGCAGGTAGAGCCTGGCATCGTGGGTGCGAAAATGATCCACGAACCAGCGATTCAGGTCGCCGGAGAGTTCGCCCACATCGAACGATCCGTCCGCCTCGACTTCATCCATGATCTCGCGCAGGTCGTCGAGCAGGGTTTCGTGGTCTTCCCTGTGCTCTTCGAAGTGAGCGTATCCTGACTCCTGCATCATGTCCTCCTCGTGCGCGAAGTGCACCGCAATCTGCGAATAAATTTCGCCAAGGAGTTCGACAACCTGGACATAGTCCGCGCCGACCTGGATCACGTCATAAAGACCGTTGATAAGTTCAATGAGGGACTTGTGCTCCTCGTCCACCTCGTCGATGCCGAGGCTGAACTCGTCTGTCCACTTGATCAGGGTCATTGGATGTCTTGCCGCGCGGTCCGCTCAGGTACGTAGTTCCCTCACGCCCGTGTCGCCCGCAATCAACAGGATGTCGGCCGGCCTGTGGGCAAACAACCCGACGGTGATGGTGCCTGGAATCTGGTTGAGTCGGGTCTCCATCTCGAGCGGATTACTGATGTTGAGGTCATGCACATCCAGGATGTGGTTACCGTTGTCCGTCACGAAGCCCTCCCGCCAGACGGGGTTGGCTCGAAGCTTGACCAGCTTGCGCGCGACGAAGCCCTGCGCCATGGGCAGCACTTCGATCGGTAGCGGGAATCGGCCCAGTATGCCGACGAACTTGGAATCATCGACTATGCAGACGAAACGCCGGGCCGCCCCTGCAAGGACCTTCTCGCGCGTCAGCGCGCCGCCGCCACCCTTGATCAGGTGTAATCGCTTGGTCGCCTCATCGGCACCATCGATATAGACGTCGAGGTCGCCTGCTTCGTTGAGGGTGGAGACCTCGAAACCCTGCTGCTGCAGCCGCTCCGTCGTATCTCTCGAGCTGGAGACCACTTTCTCGATCCGTTCGCGAATCGTCGGCAGGAGCTGGATCAACTCGTTGACGGTCGACCCGGTGCCTACACCCAGGGTCACGCCGGGCTCGATGAATTCGAGAGACGCTTCGGCCGCTTTGCGCTTTTTCTCTGAGGCATCCATAAACGGGCTCTAGTGTATACCCATTTGCGGGCGAAACGTGGCTATGGCGCACACAAAAGTGCCCGCATAAGCGGGCACTTCGTGTTGGCCTGGAATAAAACCAAGCTGTTAGCAAACCAAATGCTAGCGCTTCTTACTCGAAGCCTTCTTCTTGGAAGCCTTCTTCTTGGAAGCCTTCTTCTTGG
>JBFFSI010000006.1:0-59355 GCA_041572475.1 Woeseiaceae bacterium | reverse complement strand
CATGCCTTGCTGGAACCGTATCAGCATGCCGTCCACGATGACGATCGCGTTGTCGACCAGCATGCCGAGCGCGATGATCAGCGCGCCGAGGGATATTCGCTCGAGCGTGACGTTTTGCAGGCTCATGAAGATGAAGCTGCCACAGATCGTCAGGAACAGGATGAAGCCGATCAGCAGCCCGCTGCGCAGGCCCATGAAAAACAGCAGGACGACGATTACGATGACGATGGCCTGTAACAGGCTCATGACAAAGCCCTGGATCGCTATCTGCACCGCGTCCGACTGCACGGCGATGACGCCGAACTCCATGCCGAGCGGGATCTCCTCGACGAGTTCCTGCATCCGGGCTTTGAGCTTCACGCCCATCTCCACGACATTGCCGCCGGAAGCCGTCGAAATGCCGATGCCGATGGCGGGGTGGCCGTCGAAGCGCAGCAGCTTGCCAGGCGGTTCCCTGTAGCCGCGCTGCACGGTCGCCACGTCACGGATAAAAATCTGGGCGTCGCTGCTCGTGCCGGATATGAGGATGCCGCCGATGTCCGCCGCCGAGTCGACCATGCGTGACGGATCGATCGTGACGAAGTCGGTACCTACCGTAACGCTGCCGGCGTCAGAGACGACGTTCTGTTGCGCAAGCTCCCGGGCGATGGCCTGCGCGGGGATGCCGAGTTGCGACATGCGGTCCCGGTTGAGTTCGACGTAGATGACCTCCGGGCGATCGCCGACGATGTCGATCTTGGCGACGTCGTCAACGAGCAGGAGCTCGCGGCGCAAGAGTTTCGCGACTTCCCACAGGTCGGCATAGGAATACTCTTCGCCGTAGAGCGCGAAGAAGATGCCGTAGACGTCGCCATAGTCGTCATTGACGATGGACGGACCGGCGCCCGGCGGGAGTCGGCCCTGCGCGTCGCCGACCTTGCGGCGCAGCTCGTCCCAGACCTGGGGCAAGGTTTCCTTGTCGTAACTGTCCTTGATTGTCGCCGTCACGATCGACAGACCGCGGTAGGAAACGGATTTGACCTCGTCGAGTTGGCCGAGCTGCTGGGCCGCAATCTCGATTTCGTCGGTGACCTCTTCCTCGACCTCGAGCGCGGACGCGCCGGGGTACTGGGTGATGATCTGCGCGTCCTTGATCGTGAACTCGGGGTCCTCGAGCCGTCCCATGCCCTGGTAGGCATACAGGCCGCCGAGAATCATAAAAACCGTGAGGACGAGCGTCGTCGTCCGGTTCTCCAGGCAGAATTCCGTGATTTTCATGGCAGGCCGCTAGTCGGTCAGCTCGCGAACTTGCATGCCCTCGGCGAGCTGCTGCACGCCGGAGACGGCAATACGGTCGCCCGCCGACAGCCCGTCCACGATCGTGATCCTGGAGCCGGACATCTGTCCGACCGTGACCGGCGCGAGCCCGACGGTCATTGTGGCCGCATCCACCTTCCAGACATAGCTGCCGCCGTCATTACCGCCGATCACCGCATTGGCAGGGATCTGCACGGCGTCCTGCAGGTTCGCGACATCAGGATCGATGCGCACGGTGACTGTGGCTGACATGCCGGGCAGGATCACGATGTCCTCGGGCGGATCGAAGCGGCCCCGCGCCGCAAAGGTCCGCGTCACCGGGTCGGCCGAGGCGGCCACCTCGGTGATCCGTGCCGGGAATTCGCGGTCCGGGAAGGTCGGCAGGGTCACGAAAGGTTTCACACCTTCGGTCCGCTGCGCCAGCGTCAGTCCGGGCTTGGCGCGTTGCCAGTCCTGCTCCGGCACATTCACGATGATGTCGAGCTGGGACAGGTCCTGCAGCAGCAGGATGGCTTGCTTGGCCTGGATGTTGTTGAAGTTCTCGACATAGACGCGGCCGATGCGGCCGGCAAACGGGGCGCGCAGCTCGGTATCGCTGACTGCTTTTCTGGCGGTCGCGAGATTGGCTTCGGCCACTTCGAACTGGCGCCTCTGGTTGTCGAAGTCCTGCCGTGAGATGGCGCCCTTGGAAAAGACCTCCTCGAAGCGCTCGAAGGTTTCCTTCGCATTCCGATATTCGGCCTCTGCTGCATTCAGTTTGGCCTGAAAGTCTGCAGGATCCAGTTTGGCCAGCCGTTGCCCCTCGGTGACGTCGATGCCTTCCTCGGCCGGCAGCTCGATCAAACGGCCCGGGACCTCGAAGGCGATCTCCGCGTTTTGCACGCCGAGGATCTCGCCGGGATAGCTCAGCGTCTCGCCGCCTTGCAGCGTCTGGATCGTCAGCATGCGCACCGGGCGCACGATTTCCGGAGCATCGGCGACTTCTTTCTCACAGGCCGAGAGAATCAGGGCGGCAAGCAACGTAATAAAGAGTTTGGGTTGGGTCATCGGAGATCCCGTGTTTTGTTAGCGACGACCGGCGGATTCTATCAGTCGCTGCCGGCTTTTTGGCGGTCGCTGATGTAGGCACCGACCAGCCCGGCAACCAGCATCGCGATATAGAACTGACCGACGACAGCCTGCATATAGGCCAGCCCGCGTGCCGTCGCCGAAATGGGCAGGATGTCGCCGTAACCCAGCGTCGTCATCGTAACGAAGCTGAAATACAGCCATTCGCTGTCCCAGCCCCGCTCATCCATGGCCGTGAACCCAGCGAACGAACCAGGCGTGAGCGTCTCGACCAGCGTATACAGCATGGCCCAGATGACGCCGAACAGCAGGTAGACGCAGACCGCGCCGACCAGCCGGTTTGCGTTGATGTCAGTGCCGATGGCGACCTGTTTCAAGGTATAGGTGATCGCAACGACGAAGAACCCGATCAAAGCCAGGTTGGATGCTAACTGGAACGCGGCAGAATCCGTGTTTGCGGCAATCACATTCAATACGACTCCGATGACTGCAAAGGCCATGCCGATCGAGAATGCCCGGCCGCCGCCTTTCAGGCTCCAGACGCCGATGATCAATACACCGGAGAAAATCAATGTTCGGATCAGTGGTGTGTCGGTGAGGCCCAGATCGTCGGCCAGGGGAATCGAGACGAGTACCAGCAACAGGGCGATCAGCAGGTAGAAGAAATTCGTCTGGCGCACGCAAAGCCTCGCTTGTCTCGAGAAGTGCTACGATTGATGCCGTACAACGATAACAAAAATAAGCCCTTGGAGGTCGCGCCAGATGCATCATCATCAACTCCTGATTCTCTTCGCGCTCCTGATCTTCGCGTTTGGACTCGTTTCCCGCCTCGCCGAGCGCAACTGGATCACGGGACCAATGGTCTTCATGACGGTGGGCATCCTCGGTAGCTCAGTTGCATTCGGCTTCCTGCACGTGACGCCGGACATGGGGCCGGTCAAGCTGGTTGCGGAGCTGGCGCTGACGCTGGTCCTGTTCATCGATGCCACGCTGATCAAACGCGACGCTTTTGCGGGCGAATCGCGACGCATCCCGGTTCGCCTGCTGCTGATCGGTCTACCCTTGACGATGATCGCGGGGACGCTGCTGGGCGTATGGATGTTCGAAGGTCTCAGCGTCTGGGCCATCGTGCTGATGGCGTTGATCTTGTCGCCTACGGACGCCGCGCTCGGGCAGGCTGTGGTAAAGAGCGAGGGCGTGCCGGTACACGTTCGCCAGTCGATCAGCGTGGAGAGCGGGCTGAACGACGGCATCGCGCTGCCGCCGATCCTGATCGCGATGGCCCTGCTCGGCGCCGAGGCGGGTGACCACGAGGGTGCCTGGCTTGGCTTCGTCATCAAGCAGGTGACGTTAGGCCCGGTCGTCGGCTTCGCGGTCGGCTGGATCGGCGGCAAGCTGATGCAGAAGACCGCCGAGAAAGGCTGGACGGAGGAGACGTTTCAGCGGCTATCGGCCTTGCCGATGGCGATCATGGCGTTTGCCTTCGCCGAGTCCGTCGAAGGCAACGGCTTCATTGCCGCCTTCGTCGCGGGTCTCGGCCTGACGACGGCACTGACGTCGAAGGAAGTCCGGCACCAGGTACAGGAATTCGGCGAGACCGAGGGCATGCAGCTGATTCTCGTCGTCTTCATGGTATTCGGGCTCGCGATGGTACCCGCGGCGGTTCCGCACTGGGGCGCGCGCGAGCTGCTCTACGCGCTGGCGAGCCTCACTGTGCTGAGGATGGTGCCCGTCGCCATCTCGCTGGCAGGCGCAAAGCTCGACTGGCAGACCATCACATTTGTGGGCTGGTTCGGGCCCAGGGGAATCGCCTCGGTGCTGTACTTGCTCATGGCCGTTGCCGCGCTCGGCATCGAGGGTTACGAGCAGGTGATGTCGGTAATCGTCCTGACGATCGCGATCAGCGTCTACGCGCATGGCATCAGCGCGACGCCGCTGAGCGAACGCTACGGCAGGAGCCGTGCTGGCAAATCGCCCGATTAGGGTATCTTGCGCGGCAGGCTGTGGCCGGGGCTGCCAGCCTCGCGTATCTCGACGATCGCGGCCCGTACCTGGTCGAGAATCTCCTTCGTGTCCTCGGCCCCCAGGCGCTCGACCGCGCCCTTCTCAACATTGAAGAGCGCAGTCAGGTGCAGGCGCATCTGTTCGAAGGCCTTCGGGTTGTTGCGGCCACAGACCGTCGCATCGTTTTTCAATATGCGCTCGGCGAGGCCCGGCTTGCCGAGTTCGATGTCGCACGCGATGGCGAGTTTCGACAGCTCCCCGGCGAGGTTCTGAATCTGGCGGCCCCAGTACGTATGCTTGAATTCTGCCATCGGCCTTTGGACTAGTGATCGAGGTACAGGTAGTTCTGCCAGCTCGACATGCGTATCAGGATCTTGCGCATGATGGCGACATGATGCCAGTGGTCCGAATAGACTGCGACCTGGGCTCGCGTGCCCTTGGGCAGGTTGTACTCTGACATGTCGTCGGTCACTTTGATCTCGACGGGCACCCGGCCGACCTGCTGGAAGATCTGGGTTCCCAGCAGGTTTCCGCTGGTCGTCAATTGGCCCTCGGCGAGGTTCGGGAGAACCTGCACGACTTCGCCATGAAATACGCGCCCGGGGATACTCGGGAACACGATCTCCGCCTCGTAGCCGGCCTTGAGACGCAATGCGGAGTTCTGCCGGAACGCGGCGACCATCGACGGCTCTTCATCGTGGACGAACACCATGACGGGCCGGAGGGGCAGCGCCGCGGCCATCATGCCCGGCCGCAGCAGGAGCTGCGAGACGTAACCGGCGGTCGGTGCGCGGACGACCGTCCTCTCGAGGTCGTAACGCGCTTTCTCGAGTTCGGCCTGCAGGCGCGCCACATCCGGATTCTCGCCGTCGATGCCGGCTTCGAACGCGATCTGGGCGCGTTCCAGGTCCGCTTGCGCGCGCTCGACGGCGGCCTCGTCGGCAAGATACACCTGCCGCCGGTTCTCGAGCTCGTTGGCGCTTATCGCGCCGCGTTCGAAGATCGCCTGGTAGCGCTCGTAAACGCCCTGGCTCCGATCGCGGTTGGCCGTCACCTCGACAACCCGGGCTCGCGCCGCGGCAACCGCCTGTTCGAGTTCTTTCACGCCTTCCTGGGTCCCGGCCAAAAGTGCCCGCTTCTGCCGCACGATGGCCTCGTAGGGCTTGGGGTCGATGCGGAACAGGACGGTACCTTTCTCGACGACCGTGTTGGGTTCGATCTCGACGCTGATGACAATGCCACCGACCCCGGGGACGATCGGCGTCGTGACGTAAAACTCGCGGGCGATGTTGGAGTACGGGTGGTTGTAATTCATCAGCAGGACGAGCGCGCCGATGAGGATGACACCGCCGAGCGCTGCTGTCGGGACCGTCCACTTGTTCAGCGGGATCTTGAATACCTTGAAGACGACAATGCAGATCGCGGTGTATGTCAGGATGAGCAACAGGTCCATGCTTACTCCCCTTTGGCCGTTTCGAGCTCGGCAAGTCGTGCCTCGATGGCTGCCAGCCGCTCGTTCAATCCGTTACCACCGCCCGATTTGCCCTTCGACGTGTCGATGCCCCAGCCGCGGTCCTCTCGGTACATCATTGCCCAGATCCACAGGAACGGCCATATGGCGTGCAGGGTGAACAGGCTCACCCACCCGGCGACGTGCAGCACATCCTGATGCGGATGATTGCGCCCGACGGCAATCTCGTAGGGGATGTCGTGGATCGCGATGATCCCGTAGAAAAAGACCAGCGCAACGAAAATCAGCAGGAAAAGTGCGACGTACTCCAGGAACATGGTCACCCCCTATCGGATCTGCCGATTCTAGCAGCTACGGGGCCGCTTCGGGCCGGTATCGCCCGCAAGCCTTTGGGCGTAACCTATAGAACCTATGCGCAAGGTATTCCGCATCGCTGCCTGGACGCTGGGAATCCTGGTCGTCCTGACCCTGGCCCTGTTCGTCTACCTCCGAAAAGCCGACCTCACGGTTTACGAGGAGCAGGTCGAGCGCTACGCCTCGCGGGCTATCGGCCACGAGCTGGATATCGGCGGGCGTTTCGAGCTGCAGTTTGGCGGGCATACCCGGCTGGTCGCCGAAGACGTCTCCCTGAGCAATCCGGACTGGCCCACGGACACGCAGCTGCTGCGTGTCGGTCATCTCACCGTGGTCGTCGATACATGGTCGCTGATAGGCAGCCCGCTGGTCGTCGAAGAACTGGACGTTCGCGACGTCGAAGCGCGGGTCGAACTGCTGAGCGATCGTCGCAGCAACTGGGACACGGGGGCCGAACCCAGCGCTGTTGATGACGATTTCGACAGTGATCGGATTGCGTTTCGCCGGGTGCAGATTGACGGAATCGAATTTTCTTACCTGGACCCGGACAGGCCCAGGCCGATCGATGTCGTTATCGAGACGCTGACATTGTCGCCGGATGCCGCCGACATCCTCGACCTCGACGTGCAGGGCACGATCAACGAGCTGCCGCTCTGGGCCGACGGCAGGCTCGGACCGTGGCAGAACTTTCTCGATGGCAGGGACATCATTGCGGATCTCGACCTGACCCTGGGCGCCGTACGCCTCTCGATCGACGGCTCGGCCGAGGACCTGCCGTACCTGCAGGGCATTGTCGCTGCCGCGCAGCTGACCGGTCCGGATATCGGCCGCGTCATCGACAGGCTGGGCCTGCCGCCGTTCGCCGAAGGGCCGTTCGAGATCAATGCGGATATCGCCCGGATCGACGGTGGCCACCGTGTGAACGCTTCCGGCAACCTCGGCGCGATCGACGTCGTCGCGAACGGCTCCATCGACCGGTTCATTGCCACCGAGAATGCGCAGCTCGATTTCAGTATTGCGGGCCCGAATATCCGCTACCTCGCCGAGCTGCTCGGTGCCGACGATGCACCGCAGGCGCCGTTCCGCGTGGCCGGGGATTTATCGCTGGCCGGCCAGGTCGTGACCTTCAGCGAGACCCAGGTATCCGTCGGCTTGAACACCGCCAGTGTCAACGGGGAGGTCGATTTCAACGCTGATTTCCCCGACCTCGACCTGTCGATCGCCGCAGAAGGGCCGGACTTTTCGGTCATTGGCCCGTTTGCAGGCCTGCAGGGTCTGCCGCAGCTGCCCTTCGTCGTCGAGGGCAACGTCCGGAAAGATGGCGCGGCATGGCAGGCGAACGGCGTGGAGGCGGCCGTTGGCGATTACCGCGTTTCTGCCGACGGCTCGCTGACCGCCGGCAGTCGCGACGACTCAACGATCTCGTTCCGCGCCGTTGGGCCGGATATCTCGATCCTGCATGATTTCACGGATCTGCGCGGACTGCCGGCCCGGCCCTTCGATGTGACCGCCACGATCCGCTCGCACCCGGATGGCGTGGCTGTCGAGCAGGCCACGGGACTGTTCGGCGACAACCGGCTCGACGTGGCCGGGGTCGTCGCCACTGACGAGGGGGGCCTCGCAGGGACCGAGCTGACCCTGGGGGCCTCGGGTCCGGAGTTGGGCAGTCTCGAGATCCTGACCGGGGTTCCCTACCTGCCGGCCGGGGCATTCGATATCTCCGGGCAGGTCCGCCTGGAAGAAGACGCGCTGCAGATCGATCGGGCGGAGGCTCGCGTTGGCGACCTGGTGGCGAGCGGTTTCGGGGAGGTCGGGCTGGCCGGCCGGGCAGGTCAATTCAAGGTGAGTCTCACTCTCAACGGTCCGGACGCTGCGCAGTTCGGCGAGTTCGAGGCGCTCGCGCCGTTTGCGGGACAGGGCTTCTCCGTGACCGGTGGCATCGCAAGGGCGGACACCGACCTGGAACTCACCGAGGTCAGCATCACGGTTGGAGATTACGGGCTGACCGCCGACGGCGCGCTGAGCATGAGTCCCATGTCCAACGACAGTGACCTGCAGCTGCTCGTAGTGGGCCCCAGCCTGAAGACGCTGGGCCGGATGTTCGGGAGCGACCTGCTGGTCGACAAGGCCTTCGAGATTTCGACGGAGTTCAGAGGGCAGCCGAAGGGCTTTGCCGTCCGCAATCTCGTGGCACAGGTCGGCGAGGACGACATCAACGGCGAGTTCACCGTGGACCTGGGCACGAAACCCAGGATTACGGGCAAATTGACGTCGTCGTTTCTCGACCTGAGCGAGCGGCTCCGGTCGCTGGTCGAGGCCGGGGAAGAGACCGAGGCACCGGAACCTGTCGGAGACGCCCTGGTGTTTTCGGATGCTCCGATCGACACGGCGGCGTTGCAGTCCGCGGATATCGATATCGACGTCCAGGTGGCGAGGCTCAAGAGCAATACCATCGACGTTACCGATTTCCGCGTGGGGCTGCGACTGCAGGACGGCGCTCTCGAGATCGACCCGATCAGCATGTCCGAGGGCGAGGGCAGCTTCTCGGGACGGCTGCGGTTTGTGCCGGTGGAGGCCGGTTACTCACTGGACACACTTTTGACGGCGCAGAATCTGCACCTTGGCCTGACGGCCACCCAGACGCAGAATCGTGCGACGCTGCCGCCCATTTCCGGGAAGATCGAGCTGCGCGGGGCAGGTCCGTCGCTGCACGGCATCATGGGCTCGGCCAACGGTGTCGTGTCGGTGCGCCAGGGCACGGGCAAGGTCAAAGAGTTCATCGCCGCCGTCCTTTTTCGCGATGTCGTCCTGGAGGCGTTACGGAACATCAACCCGTTGCGGACCAAAGAGACGGAGAGAACGCTGAACTGCGCTATTTACGAAATCAAGATAGTCGACGGCGTCGCCAACCTGGAGCAGGTGGCGATGCAGACCGATCAACTGCTGCTCGCCGTTACCGGAAGTGTCAACCTGGGGAGCGAGACGCTCGATTTGAATTTCAGGGCGAAGCCCAGGGAAGGCATCGGCATCAGCCTGGGAACGCTGGCCAACTCGTTTCTCGCGGTCCGCGGAACGCTCAGCGCGCCGAGGGTCACGCTTGACCCGAAAGGGTCCGCGACGGCGACCGGGGCCGCCGTCGCGACCGGCGGGCTGTCGTTACTGGCGCGCGGTCTCTGGGATCGCCTGTCCGCCTCCAAGGATATCTGCGAACAGCCCCCCGCCGCGGAGTCGAGTCGACAGCGGGAGCAGCCCTAGTACAGCTTCTCGATGTCGTTGATGGGCGAGCCGTCTCCCGCCGCCACGGCGGGAGACGAAGCTTACGACCATCGCCTAGTAGTTATACGCCGGCATCGGCCGCGTCGGCACCGCGCTTTCGTCCGAGACGGTGATGACGACGCGGTCCAGCGGATTGCCACCCTGGAAGATGAACGGCCCGGTGTACAGCTCGGATACCTGGGTGCCGGTATCGCGGCCGACGTCGAAAGTCTCGGCCAGCGAGTAGGTGCTGATGTGCATCTGCGGCATCTCGGCCTCGTCGACCAGTTCGCCGTTGACGTACAGCTCGCCCTTGCCGCCGAACTCACGCGTCTTGATGAAGTTGAACTTCAAATCCGTGACGCCACGCGGCAGCGGTGACGATTTCATCACGTAATGCACGCCGTCGAGGAAGTTGTAGTCGTAGTACAAGCGATGATCCTTGATGAACATCGAGAAGCCGCCGGTCATGCCGCCGACGGCGACAATCACGCCTTCCTCCTCGCCTGTGAGGTCGAGCCGCGTCTCGATTGTGTGCGCACGGTTCTTGACGGGCGCTGACGACTTCTCGGCAATGCGCACTGCCCCGGGCGCGAAGTAGGTGAATTCCTGCTGGTCACCGAACAGGCGGTCCTGCTGGGCGGCGAGGCGCTTGATCATGTCGTCGTACAGCGGATAGACGTTGTACTTCCAGGCCTCCTCGTCGAAGATCTCGACGAGTTCCTGCAGCTTCTCGGGATACTGGTCGGCGACGTTCGTGCTCTCGGAGAAATCCTCGGCGACGTGGTAGAGCTCCCATTCATCATTTTCGAACGGTAGTACCACGTTGACGTCCCAGGGCATGCGGTTGGCGTGCAGGGTTACGGCCTTCCAGCCGTCCACCCAGATCGCCCGGTTGCCGAACATCTCGTAGTACTGGCGTTCCTTCGCGTTAGGCGCTTCGGGGTTGTCGAACGAATAGATCATGGACACGCCATCCATAGGCTGCTGTTCGATGCCGTGGTACTCCGCGGGTACCTCGATGCCAGCGGCCTGCATGATCGTCGGCGCGATGTCGCTGATATGGTGATACTGGCTGCGTACCTCGCCCTTGGCCTCGATGCCGTTGGGCCAGTGCACGACGAGATGGTCTTGCTGGCCGCCGCGGTGCTCGCTCTGCTTGAAGTAGCGGAACGGCGTGTTGCCGGCCATTGCCCAGCCCGCATGGTAGTGCGGGTAGGTGTTCTCACGACCCCAGTCTTCCTGGGCGCGCAGATTGGCCTCGAGCGGCGTCTGCAGGCCGTTCAGCACGTAGGTCTCGTTGAAGGTGCCGGCCAGGCCGCCTTCACCCGAGGCGCCGTTGTCGGCGGTGACGAAGATCAGCGTATTCTCGAGTTCACCGATGCGTTCGAGTTCGGATACGATGCGGCCGATCTGCATGTCGACCCATTCCAGCTGGGCCGCGAAGACCTCCATCTGGCGGGCATAGAGCGACTGCTCCTCGGGCGAGAGTGAGTCCCACGCCACGATCGCATCGATGCGGTCCGTCAGCTGCGTGCCCTCCGGGACCACGCCGGCCGCGATCTGCTGCTCGAGGATCTGTTCGCGGGCCTTGTCCCAGCCCATGTCGAATTTGCCCTTGTACTTATCGATGTGGCTGTCCGGCGCGTGGTGCGGCGAATGCATCGAGCCTGACGCCCACAGCATCATGAAGGGCAGGTCGGGCTTGATCGATTTGTGGCCCGTTATCCACTCGATCGCGCGGTCGGCCAGGTCCTGGTCGAGGTGCACGGACTTGCGGTAAGGCTCGGGCGTGTGGTCGTTCCACATGACCGGCACGAACTGGTGGACGTCGGCAGCCATGAACGTGTAGGCGTGCTGGAATCCTTCACCGCTCGGCCAGCGGTCGAACGGCCCGACCTGCGAGACCTCGTAAAGCGGCGTGTGGTCCCACTTGCCGATCGCGTAGTTCACGTAACCGTGCTCAGACAGGTAGTTGGCAACTGACTTTGCTGACTCGGGCATCACTGCGTTGTAGCCCGGGAAGCCCATCGCGGTCAGTGCGTGGCTGCCGAGGCCGATCGAGTGCGGGAACCGGCCCGCCATGAGCGTCGCGCGCGACGGCGAGCACAGCGCGGTCGTGTGGAAGTTGTTGTAGCGCAGGCCGTTATCGGCCAGCGAATCGATATTGGGTGTTTCGATCAGTCCGCCGAAGCTGCCGATCTGGGCGAAGCCCACGTCGTCGAGCAGGAAGATGATGACGTTGGGCGCACCTTCCGGTGGCCGGACCTCGGGCGGCCACCATTCCTGAGAGTCGTCGTAGCTCTGGGCAATCACGCCGCCGAAGCCCTCGACGGCCTTCGTCTTGACGCCGTCGACGACAGTAATTTCCGATGTGGTGGCAGATTCCTCGGCGGCCGGTTCGGCCGGCGGCTCGCCGCCACAGGCCGCCAGGGACAAGAGTAGAACGATCACTAGTGAGTGTTTCATGAAAGGTACCGGTTGAGTTGAGTTAGAACTTGAAGATGAACCCGATGACTGGTCCGTGTGTCACCGTGTCGTACTGGAAATACCCGGGGTTGCCGCGCGAACCGGACTTGTAGTCGACCCACGTGGCCTTGTACTGCAGATCGAGATCGACGGACTGGCTCATCGCGAAGCGGAAACTGGCGGCCAGCGTCGAGGTGAAGTCGGCTTCCAGCCCGAGGCCGCCGATGTCGCCGCGCAGCTGCATGGTCCACTGCTCGTTGATGGCGCTGGTCCAGCGCAGCCCGACGACCAGGTCGAACCAGTCTTCCTCGACGTCGAATTCCGTGGTGCCGGGCAAGAGGGCGGGGTCGACCGCGACGTCGATGTCGTTGTCCCACCAGCGAAAGCCGCCCATCACATCGAGCTGGCCGTTGGCCAGCTCGGAGCGGCGCATCAGCAGGGCCTCGAGAACGCCCTGGCGCACGTCGGTATCCACCACACCGCCACGCTGGCCGGAGATGTCGGCGTTCAGGTCCATGAAGGCATAGTCGAGCGCGACACCCCAGCCGTTCGACGAGTGCGCCTCGAAGTGCAGCATGCCGGCCAGTTCGAGCGTCTCGAGGATGTCGCTCATGTCGACGTCGACCTCGACGCCGGTAGCGCGGCCGACGCTGGCGTCGCCGCTGATGGTCGTCGCCATCGCGTAGGGCTCGATCTCGAAGGTCCAGTCTTCTGCCTGCGCCTGGCAGGCGACGAAAGCCGTTGCGGCTGCGGTAGCAATGAGACTGGTGCGCATTCGGTAGCTCTTTGAAGCCGGGGGAACGCGTGGTATACCAGATGCGAACGAACTATCCTAGTGATCGACCGAGTCAATCGTCGATTGGTTGTCAGGGCTTTGTTGGAAGGGAGATGTTGATGGGTACAGCATTCAGGTTGCTCGCAGTGAGCGTCGCCGCCTTGTTCCTGGGCGGGTGTGCGACAGGTTTTAAGGCTACACACGATCATGATTCGAATCATGATTTCTCTGTATATCAAACATTTGCGTGGATTTCCGAGAATCCAATGAAGGTTGGGCAGACGGTCCAATCGCCGAATCCACTGCTGCAGCCAAGGATCATGAATGCCGTCGAAGCCGCGCTCGTGGCCAAGGGCTATCGGCAGGTCGAGGAGCCGAAGAACGCGGATTTCGTCCTGTCATTCACGGTTGGTTCGCGCGAGAAGATCAGCGTGAACTCGTACCCGTCGATGTCGATGGGTTACAGCACGGGCTATCCCGGCCACTGGGGCTGGGGCGCCGCTTATCACTGCTGTGCGACCGATACCCAGGTGCGGCAGTACACGACCGGCATACTCGCGATCGATATCTTCGACGTCGAGGAGCGCCGCCCCGTCTGGCACGGCGCCGCGTCCAAGACGATCAACGACAAGGATCGCGAGAACATCGAGAAGACGGTCAAGGCGGCCGTGGACGCGATCCTGGGCGGGTTTCCACCGTCCTAGGATTCGGCTGGCCGGCGGTGTCAGAAGTCGAGTTTGAGGAAGACGAGGCCGCCCGAATACTGCCAGTCCATGGCGCCTCTGAACTCGCGCTTGGTGACGTCCACGTCGACGGTGACGCTGTTGAAGCCGAAGCCGAGCGCAATGCCGTCCCGCAGGCGATAGTCCAGCCCGGCGTACAGATCGACCAGCGACCCGCCGACATTGTCGTATTCGACGAAGAAGAACTCACCGCTGGCGCGAAACGTCCAGCGGTCTGAAAGTTTCCTTTGGCCACGGAGTCCGACGACGGGCAGCGGCGCCGTCAGCTCCCCGACTTCCGCCTGGCCGAGGTTTGGCTCAGCGAGGCTGGTCTTGACGTCCGCAACGTACAGGCCGATCGTCCCGCCCAGGTAACCGTTCTCCGCGCTCAGAAACGAGTAGGTATACGCAGCCTTGTAGATCGTCAGGTCGAAATCGGCTGTGATCGTCGTATCGATGGGATACAGCGTGTCGCCCCATTGAATGTCTCTCTGAATCTGTTTCGAACTGTCGCGGGACAGGTCGAACACACTGAAGTCCGCGCGATGTTGCTCGGCGAAGCGATAGTAGCCGTCGACACGGAACACCGTGTCGGATGAATCCAGGCCGAGGTCGGACTCGAAATCCGTGTCCGTACCGTCGCCCGCGGCTGAGTCGAGGCGTGCCTCGGTGTCGCGATCCGTGAGGAAGACGCCCAGGCTCAAACTGAAACGATCACCGTCCAGGGACTGCGCGGCGGCCGGCGTTACCGATACAATAAGGGCCGCCGAGAGCCATAAAGGTCTGATGGACATTGGCATGATTGTCACGCTGACCGGTTCAGAAACGCAAGACCAGCCCGGCGCGCGCCTCCCACTGGGTGAGCGTGTCGGCTTCGGTCAGGATCAGGCAGGCGCCGCCGGCGGCGTCACTCTGGCAGAAGATATCGCTGTCGCTGTCGACGAAGGTCGTGAATGCCCGCGCCTCGAGACGCACGCCCAGTCGCTTGGTGGCATTGAGCTGCCAGCCGCCGCCGATCGAGGCGGAGAAGAAACTCTCCGAGCCATACTCGCTCGGCGCGGGATCGAAGTGGGTCACGCCCAGGGTGACAGCGATAAAGGGCCGAATGCTGTCCCCGTCGAAGAGGTAGGTGCCGCCCAGGTGCAGGTAGTCGACGTCGATGTCGAAAGCGGGATCGTCCACGAAGATGCCCTGCGTGTCGACGTCCGTGCCTTGACGGCCCAGCAGGACTTCCCACTGCGTGTTCTCCTTGACCCGGCCGCTCAGCATCAGGCCCTGCGCAGCCGAGTCTTCGAGTTCGAACTGACGATCGCCGTCCTGTTCGTCGAAGGAACCGCCGAGCCGATAGCCGAGATACGGCGTCAGCTCGAACCGGAACTGTTGGTCCTGTGCGGCGGCCGTCGTTGCGGTGAAGAGGCATGCCAGTCCAATGACGGAAGTGCGAGTTGCGCTCACTATCCCAGGGGCTCCTGATTTCTTCGATTGCGCATTGTCGCTGCATTGAGCGGAAAGTGCTAACGTCAGTCGTTGGAGAGCCCACCGTTCTCAGTCGCATTGTCCCAACAGGATTCTGTAATCATGACGAAGATTTCAATCGCGATGCTGGTATTCGCAAGCTTTTGCCTGACCGGCCCGGCTGCTTTCGGGCAACAACAGGCGGCGGAGGAGGCAGGAGCGCAGGCGGCTTCCGTCGACTATCCCCGTTCGCTATCGAGCGAAATGGGCACGGTTGTCGTCTATACGCCGCAGATCGATACCTGGAAAGAATTTTCGCGGGTCGAGGCGCGTGCTGCGGTCGCGGTGACACCGACCGGTGAAGAAGAGCCGGTCTACGGTGTGGCTGAATTCACGGCGGACACGGATCCGAATCTCGAGCTGCGCGTCGTGGCGGTCGAGAACATCGAGATTACGGTGACGAGTTTCCCGGTAAAGGATGCCGGGCGGCGCGAGCAGCTCGACGCCATCGTTCGCTCGACGGCACAGAACCGAACGCATTTCGTGCCGCTCGACATCATCCTGAGTTATATCGCGCCCGACGCCACCGTTCCCGAGGTGCAGGGCCTGTCGTTCGAGCCGCCGCCGATTTACTTCTCGAGCCGGCCCGCGTTACTGGTCATGACCGACGGTGAACTGATTCTGGCCCCGATACCCGATACGAAGCTGCAGTATGTCGTCAACACCAACTGGGACCTGTTCCGTTACAAGGACAAGGAATGGTATCTGCGCAATGAAGGCCGCTGGCTCAGGAACAGGGAGCTGAGCGGCGACTGGGAGTATGACAGCCGCCTGCCGGGCGATTTCAAAGACCTGCCGGATGACGGCAACTGGGATGAGGTCAAGGCATCGTTGCCGCCTGCCAGGGGTGAGGCCGCCGTGCCAATCGTCTTTTTCAGCGACCGGCCCGCCGAGCTGATCGTGACCGATGGTACGCCGAATTACCGGGCGGTCGGTGGAGCGGGCCTCGAGTATGTCACCGACACCACGAGCGACCTGTTCCGCTACGAGGACAGGTTCTACTACCTGGTGTCGGGGCGCTGGTTCAGCTCGCTCGTCCTGCGCGGCCCCTGGGAGCACGTGAAGGAATTGCCCGATGTGTTCGCGTCAATTCCCGAGGAGCACGAGAAGGGACATGTGCTGGCGGCGGTTCCGGGCACCGACGAGGCGCGACTTGCGGTCCTGGAGGCGATGTTGCCGCGCAAGGCGACAGTCAGCCGCGACGCCGGCGAGAAGGTCAACGTCTTCTTCCACGGTGAACCTGTTTTCGAAGAGATTCCGGGCACGACGGTCGAGCGGGCCGTCAACAGCTACAACGACATCCTGAGGGTCGATGGGATGTACTACCTGTGCGACAACGCCGTCTGGTACGTGGCGACCAGCACCGATGGACCCTGGGTCGTCGCCGACGCCATCCCGGCGGTGATCTACAGTATCCCGCCGTCCTCGCCGTCCTACCACGTGACCCACGTGCACGTGTATGACAGCGATGACGACGGCGTCGAGACGGGCTATACGAGCGGCTATTTCGGCGTCTCCGTGGCCTTCGGCGTCGCGATGTACGGCAGCGGCTGGTACTACCCGCCGTATTACGGCTATTACCCGTACGGCGGATACGCGTATTACCCCTACTACTATCCGTACCCCTATAGCTACGGGGGATCAGCCTGGTACAACCCGAGCACGGGCATGTACGGCCGGTCCGCCGTTGCGTACGGGCCTTACGGCGGCTATGGCAGGGCGGCGTCGTACAACCCGCGAACCGGCATGTACGCGCGGGGCGGGGCCGTTTGGGACAGCGACGAAATCGCCGGCAGGGGTGTCGCCTACAATCCGCGCACGGGTAACGGCATCGCCACGCACCGCTACGCAAGTGACCAAGGCGGCTGGGGCGAGTCGCTGGTGACCCACAATGACAAGTGGGTCGCAACCCAGAGCGAGTGGGACGAGAACTCCCGGACAACGGAATTCAGGACCTCCGAAGGTGGCAGCGGCACGATCGAGCGGCGGCGCGAGGGCGACACCGTCTACGGCGCGGGCGAGTTTCAGCGGGATGGCGAATCATTGTCCACGCGCTCGGCGCGGAACGAGCAGGGTGGGGTCGTCGTCGGCGAGACCGGTTCGGGCCAGCGTGGCGGGATCGGCCGCAGTGCGGAAGGCGACCTCTACGCGGGCAAGGACGGCACCGTCTACCGGCGTGACGAGGACGGCTGGCACGCGAATACGGGGGACGGCTGGAGCAAGGTCGAGGTGCCCGACGAACGGGCGGCGCAGATCGATCAGGCGAGGGGGCAGGCGGAAGCGCGCAGAGAATCGGTGACAGAGCGGCGATCGGACACGACGCCATCGCGGTCGCAGGTCCAGTCGACCCTGAGCACGCGCGGGTTTGCGGAGAGTTACGGTTCGGCAGGCACTTCGAATGCCTGGTCCGGCCGCAGCTACGACAGCACGCGCAACCGTGGTTCCTTCGACGCCAGCCGGCGCAGTGACCTCAACCGGAGCTACAACGCGCGCACCAACGGCTACCAGCGCTATAACAACCGGAGCGCCTCGGCCGGGCTCAACCGGCCCCAGGGCGGGCAACAGATCCGCCGGCGGCGCTAGGGCAGTCGCCGTCCGGCCGCTCAGACGTCTTACAGGCGCCCCTCGGTGCGGGCAGCGCCGAGCTGGCGCAGCACGTCGTTCGATAGCGTGATGAAGATGCGGAAGCTCTCATCCGCCGCGAGCTTCTCGTGCACCAGCTGGTCGAAGGCGTCGTTCTGCAGTTCGCGGACTCTCGTGATGGCCTCTTCGCGATCGCTGTCCGACGATTCTTGCGTGATCGAGTCCCGGATTTCGATTGCAGCGGAGTAGAAGCGGTCGATTCGGTTCTTGCGGCGCCGGTGCAGGATCTGGATGCTCGCAAACGTGGCGCTGATCAAGCCGATGAGCAGCGTGACGACGACCTCGGCAATGCCGGAATAGCGTTCGTAGATGCCGGGCTCCTCGCGCTGCAGGTAATCCTGGGTTCCCTCATGCAGAACGAATGCCGACCGCGTGACATCGAAGTCGTCGCTCAGATGCCCGATTACGCCGGGGTGCCTTGCCGCCAGCGCGGGCCGCAGGCGCAATAGTTCCTCGATCAGGTCGTAGATCATGGACGGCGCGACGTCTTCACGCGCGACGAGGTATTTGTCGACCGCGAGCGTCAGCACGGGCTCCGGCGTGACGTCCCCGTAAGTTCCTGCCGGGATAACGAAAGGCCGCAGATACGGATTCAGCAATGCCGCGGCGTCGATGATCGATCCGCTGCCGACTTCGTCCGGGTTGCCGAAACCGTGCAAGCGCAGCCCCGGATGCTCCGCGATCCTGGTTGGTGCGATCGGGGTAAACAAGACGATGACGTCGGCCAGCGCTACCGGATCGCTCACGTACTCGAAGTCGCTCTGGTCGAGGTCGAACCGCGCGGCGATGCGCTCGAACATGCGCCGCGATGCCGAATCCTCGGCGCCGGCGAATACGCGCGCGCCGCTGATCAGGGTGTGGCCATTACTCGCGTCGCGGCCGTCGCGATAGGCAACGTGCAAGACCGTGGGGTACAGCGGTATGACGGTAGCCACGCCGTCGCGATAAGGCATGGCGTTGGAGACCAGGGCGACGTCGACCTCACCCGCCGCCAGTGCATCCAGTGCCTGAGCTTCGGTTACAGGACCGGGAGCCATGTCGAGGCGGGTGCGGAAGCTCTCGTCGAGCATGTTGACCATATCGCTGGCGATGTCCTGGTCGACGGGGAGCAAGGGCATCGCGACCCGCAGCGTCGCCGGGTTCCGCTCGCAGGCGGCGAACAGGAACGTGGCTGCCACTATGATGCCGAATGTTGCGAATCGCATTATGGGGATAGAGCCCTTGCGCCAAGGTACCGCGCCGATAGTACAGAAAAGACTGCCGGTCAGACCAGAGGAACTCGACAGAGGTAGTTGCCGATTATCGCCACGCGTAGACGTAACTGAGACTGAAACTGTCGAAGTCGCCACCCGATTTCGTGAGCATCCCCGTGCTCAGGCTGACCCGAAGCGCGTGTTGCCTCTGGAAAGGAAATACCAGGGTCGCGCCGATCCTGGAATTGCGCTGCAGGTCGGGTTGCTCCACCCGGTCAACGGTCGTGCGGCCGCCGACGTAATAGTTGATATCCAGGGACGCCCAGAAGCCCGGCCGGATTCGTTTTACGAGGTGAAGCTCGGACGCGAGCATCGGGCTCTGTTTTCGGATCCGACCCTGGAAATCGTCGTTATGTCCATAGATCCACGCTCCCAGCTCGAATTCCAACAACCACGTGGGTTTGACCGGCCAGATTACCCCGAGTGCGGGCTTCAGCGCCCACCGATTGGTGCCCGCGTTTATAAGCTTCTCCGGATTGTAGTCGCCCGTCGGCAGCTGCAATAGAAAGCTGGTGCCGACGATCAGGCGCGGATGCTTGCGAAGCTCACGAAAGGCATCCCCATCCATGGCAGGCGCGCCGCGCAGATTGACGGACAGGCGAACGCGGGAATCCGCCAGTGCCGAGATGTTTCGGCTACGAAACTCGGCCCCCACGAAGCCCTCGGTCAGCCCCCGCGCGTAGGGCAGGTTGATGTGCAAGGTGCTGGTGCGTCCAAACAGATTGAGGGTGCGCTGATAGGAGACCTGGCCGAAGTCGGTCTCCGAATCCACCCCGCTGATCGGCAGCGACGGATCGGTGACGATGTCTCCGGTCGAGCGCTGGTAGCCCAGCGCGAGTATGTTGGTGCCTTCCGGCGCCGGCCAGTAGGCGCGTGGGGTGAGTTCCTGCGCACAGCCGGGGGCGCAACACGACACGAGTGCCAGGAACAGGACACATCGGCAGTAGAGGGCGCTACGGTTCAACAGTCGAGTTCGCGCAGATCGCTAGAAACTTTCCAGCTCAATGCCGCGCGGGTCAGAGTCTTCGAGCCACTCCTCGATTGCTGTCAGCGCAAGCTCCTTGCCGGGCTGGTCGCCCGTTGCGACCAGCACGCCGAGCGCCTGGGCGTCTGCAACAGTCAGTTCATGGAGCAGCAAGCCGTGCATCGCGGTGTCGGATACGATCACGACGACCTCACTTCCCTCGGCGCCCGCCTGGTGGTGCTGCGGAGTCCAGCCGGAAGCGTTCGGAATGAATCGAATCCAATGCCCTGACTCAGTCAGGTACAGCGAGAAAATCGGCGCCTGTGCGGATCCGGGGTGGCGCAAAGTGGCAACGGCCGACAGCAAAGCGGCTTCGATGTCGGCAAGGGCATCGAGTCTGCTTTGCCGGGTGGCCCGCGGAAGTTCAGTGATCTGATCGTTATCCACGGCGCGTCTTGTCGCGAGTGAGACCGAAACGCTCGCAGGGTGACCCGTCTGCAGGCCGTTCAGCGTCATCGTGTGCAGTTTGCACGCGTCCGCCTGGACGGCGGCGAGAGAGATTGCAATCGCGATCCCTCCCGCCAACCATTTTCCCTGAGAGCCGGTCATCACGGCGTAACGATGTTGAACCAGAAGTCGAACGTGTCGAGCATCGCGACGAAGTTGCCGAACTGCTCTGCGTCACCATCGATGTTGACGTTACCATCGGTAATCGCCTGATCGAGACTGGTCTGGCCGAGGTTGATATCGTCCAGGACCCTGCGATCGAGTGTCACCGTGGCGTCGGCCAGCAAGTCCTGGTGGTTCAGCGTGTAGTTCATGACGCCATTTTCGACATAGACGGCGAATTTCTCGCCCACGTCCGGCATCACGACGTTGAACGTAATGAACTTGTCAGCAGCTTCGGGGTGATTCAGTCTCACGGCCAGGTAGTCGAGATAGGTCTCCAGTCCGAGGTTTCGAACGATATCCGGCGAACTCGTATCCGGCGTGGCGGCAGTAACCACTCCATCTCGAAGCTCTTTCGCGCCGGAGAGGAAGAAGTTGCGCCATGGGCCGCTCTCGGCCTGGTAACCCATCTGCTCGTAGGTCTCTGCCAGCAACTCCCGCGCTTGCCCATTCTCCGGGTCTGCGAAGACCACGTAGTTCAGCGCCTGTGCGACCCAACGATACTCGCCTTTGTCAAAGTCCTTTCTGGCTTTCGCTACGACCGCGTCCGCGCCGCCCATGTACTCGACGAATTTCTTGCCGGCACTCTCCGGCGGCAACGGATTCAGGTCCGCCGGGTTGCCGGAGAAGAAGCCGAAGTAAAGCTGATACTGTGCTTTGGCGTCGTGGTTGACTGAACCGTAGTAGCCGCGATTGGCAAACGTCTGCCCGAGGCTGTCGGGCAGGCGCACGAGATCGGCGATCTCGAGCATCGTGTAGCCATGATTCGCGAGCCGCAGGACTTCGTCGTGGATGTAGCGATACAGGTCGCGCTGTTTCTTCCAGTAGTCGACGATAGCCTCGTTGCCCCAGGTCGGCCAGTGGTGGCTGCCAAAGGACACCTCTACCTCGTCGCCGAAGCGGATGATCGTATCGTGGATGTACTTCGACCACTTCAGGCCATCGCGCACTTTCGCGCCACGCAGCGTGTACAGGTTGTGTAGCGTGTGGTTGATCTCCTCTGCCTGCATCAGTGCTTTCATGGCCGGGATGTAGAACATCAGCTCGGCCGGGGCCTCGGCGTCAGGCGTATACATGAAAACCATCTTCACGCCGTCTACCGTGATCTCTTGCGGAGTCCGATCGACTATGATCGAGGGCTCGAGGATCGTAACCGTGCCCGCCGCGGTCGTGGTGCCCAGTCCGGAGCCTACGGTCCCGTCCTCGGACTTCGGCAGCAGGTTGCCGTACATGTAGCTGGCGCGGCGGCTCATCTGATTTCCCGCCATCAGGTTTTCGTTGACCGATTCGATGAAGAAATCGTGCGGCGCAATGACCGACACTTTGCCGTTGTCAACGAGTTCCTGGGACACCAGGCCCTTGGCACCTCCGAAGTGGTCCACGTGCGAGTGCGTGAAAATCATCGCCGAGACCGGAGCCTTTTCGACATGCTTCTGCAAGAGGTCGAACGCGGCAATCGCCGTCTCGTTCGTCGTCAGCGGGTCGATAACGATCCAGCCTGTCTCGCCCCGGATGAAGGAGATATTGGCGAGGTCGAAGCCACGAACCTGGTAGATGCCGTCCGTGACCTTGAACAGGCCGTGCTTGGCGTTCATCTGGCTCTGGCGCCACAAGCTCGGGTTGACGGTTTCCGGCTCGCTCTCATCGAGAAAGTCGAATTGCTGCATGTCGAAAACGACGCCACTCAGCTCACTCGTGATCTGACCTTCTTCGAGTGTGGCGATGAAGCCACGCTCGGCGTTCTTGAAGTCGGTTTTGTCGTGGAACGGTAGATAGTCGCGTATAGCCTGGTTGGCCGACCGCGTGGCGTCTGATGCCTCTCCCGCAAGACACGGCGAGGCCAGCACCGCCAGCAGTGGGACCGCTAGCAGGGATATTGCCCTTTTCATTGGAGTCTCCTGTCGGATCCCTTTCGCGGTGGCGAAAGGAAGTTAACAAAATAAACCTAAGGGCCGAGCCGCTGACATTTAAATACGTACAATCAAGGATATACAGGCCGTGTAAGTAGGAATATTTTTTCGACAAGTTTTTTACCGCTGCCGAATGCGGTAGGCGCATTAGTTGCCTGCCACCCAAACCTCGCCGGCACGCATCCACTAATGCCACTGGCACCAATGTCCATCCGCGACGGCCAGGATTCTCAACCGGAATATACGCTTACAGGCCCCGAGAGCCGTGAGATAAGATAGCGGACGAATCGTGCGGACATGTCTGCAGCGCAGGCACGGAAATTTCTTATGGACAGAGTACTCATCGTGTATCTGGCGGCCATCCTCGCATCTGCCGCCCCAGCCGTGGTGCTGGCCAACAGCGATGTCGTGATATTCGACAACGGCGACAGGCTGACCGGCGAGGTCAAGTCACTGGAACGTGGCAAGTTGCGTTTCAAGACCGATGCCACCGGGACCATCTCGATCGAATGGGATGACGTCGCGTTTCTGGCCAGCAATCAGAACCTGCAAACCGAGACCCAGGACGGCGTCCGGTACCTGGGCCATTTACTGGAAACACGCGAAGCAGGGCAGCTCGTAGTGCAGACGAAATCGGGGCCGGTTTCGCTCGAACTGGGTAGTGTCATACTGATGGCGCCCATCGAGGAGCGAGGCCTGGATCGATTTGACGGCGAGGTGTCGGCAGGCATCAATTTCGCCAAGGCCGAGCAAATCTCGACGAGCAATGTCTCGGTGGACCTGAACTATCGTACCGAGTCGCGGATCATCACGGTCGACTTCGATTCGCTGGTGACGGACTCGGGCGATGACGAGGAAAAGCCGAGTCAGAATACCGGTCTGGATCTCGCTTATAGCCGCCTCTTGCCGAGGCGGTGGGTCGCGGGCGGACTAATGAATTTCGAGCGCAACGAGGAGCAAGGTCTCGATCTGCGGTCCTCGGTTGGTGCGGGCGTCGGCCGCTACCTGCGGCAGACGAACAACGCGGTTTTGCTCTTGTCAGGGGGGCTACTTGTGACCAGGGAGCAACGCTCCGCGGCTGATATCACCCTCCCGGGGGAAAACACGGTTATCGAGGACTTTCTCGAGGCTTCCGTCAAGCTGCAGTGGGACTGGTTCCGTTATGACGCGCCCGAACTGGACCTGATGACCACCTTGCAGCTCATCCCGAACCTCTCCGAAACCGGCGAATACCGAGGAGAGTTCGAGGTCAAGCTCAAATGGGAAATCGTCGAGGACCTGTTCTGGTCTCTGTCGCTGAAGGACACATACGACAGCAAGGTGCCGGAGTCCGAAGGGGACAAGAACGACTACAGCCTTATCACGTCCGTCGGCTGGGAGTTCTAACCGCTATCTTGCCCTCGTAAAGACGGGGCGCAGCCGAGCCCGTCCGATCGAGTCGGTCACTGTTAATAGGTAATTTTCCCTATTGTCACTAGTGCCTCCGGTCCCGAGGAAACACTTGAGTGGTTGTCGCCTGTCTGTTCTCAACTCGATGGGTGATCACTCAGGTGTCGCGAGTGGAGGCTCGAGTCCAGCCGGACTCGTTCGGATCGTTGAGGGAAAGTGATGTTACTCAATAATGGCAGTGGACTTCTTGTCCTTGGCTTTATCCTGGCGGTCGCTTGTGCAAGTGCGTACGCCCAGCAGAAGGTCTATAAGTGGGTGGATGAAAACGGGGTCGTTCACTTTAGTGAAGAGCCCCCTCCCGATACCTTAGAGGTCGATGTCGATACGATCGTAACGGATCCGCCCCCAAGTTATGTGCCGCCTGCCAGGACTACGATCAAGTCACGGCCAGCTTCCGAAACGGTCGTCGAAAAGCAGCCAGCGCAGCCACAGGCCCGGGTTCCTTCGCCAGCGCCGGAACTGGATGTTACGCAGATGAGTCTCGAGGACCTGGATCGTCGATGCGAGGACGCAAGGGAGGAGAAGATCGCGCCATTGAGAGACGCCGAGATTGCAAATTGCATCGAAACGGAGACCGGCGACCAGGCCTGGTGTGAAGCTTTTTGGGCCGACTACGGCGATGCGACGCGAACGGCATCTGGTTACCTGACCCCACGGATGTTCCACGACCTTCCCGAATGCACTGAGGCATGGGAGGAGCGCATTCGCCGCTAGGGCGGCTGCCGGTAAGCTAACGGGCGATCTTTCCGGCGCGGCGCAGCTGGCGGACGACCGATTCCGCGGTTTCGTCGATGAGTTCACCCACGTTATCCGCTTTCGGCCCTTTGGACTCGGAGGACCAGACGAGGCTCTGGGTCTCGGCGCTGTAGAGCTCTGTGCCGAAGGTGACCTGCATGTCGATCGTTAGCGACAGCGGCTCGTCGAATTCTTCGTAGTCGTACCGGAACAGCTTGCCGAGGCCTTCGTCTTTACGGGTAATCTTGGTCCCCGTTACGGTGCTGCGTACCTCCAGGTCGGACTCGGTGTCGAGCACGCGCGTCACGACGACCGCGTCGAAGCCGTATTTCCGGATTGCCCCGAGGACATCTTCGCGCGTCAGCGGCTTGTTGCCCCCGATGACCACGTGGTACGGGCTCGCCGTCACGCCCTCGGCCCGCAGCCCCGAGACGACCATGCGCTCGAACTGGGCCCGGGAGTCGTAATCGCCGGCAACGCCGATAACCAGGAAGCTATTGAAGGCAGCGCCGCTCTGCTCCGGATCAGAAAAGGTATTGGAGCTGCTCGTCGTCCCGCAGCCCGAAAGCAGCGCCACGAAGGAAACAACGGCCAATATGAGGATTCGATACAGCGGGTTCAATGCACTCTCCTGTTACAAACGCTTACACTTTGCGCTCGGCTCGGCAACAAGCCGGCGATAGAATTGGTGACGGAATCATAACAAGAGGGCAGAGCGATGCGAGCAATTTCCATGGTTATGCTGTCGGCCGTGTTCGTTCTCTCCGGCTGTGCGGCGCCGACCGTAGACACCAGCGACGAGAGCAAGATGACCTTCGACGGCCTCTATCCTGTAAAAGGGTCGCGGGCAGACGAGGCCTGGGCGCGCCCGGACGTGGACCTGGCCCAGTACTCGAAGATCATGCTGCAGAGTGTCGGCGTCGAGTATCGGCCAGGCGGCGAGTCGGGGCGCACCTTCTACTCCCGCTCACGCGGCGGCCCCTACGAGGTGACCGAGGAACAGAAGGCCCGCTTCGAGGCCACGATGCGCGAGGCTTTCCTGGAAGAGCTGGCGAAGAGCGAGAACTACACGTTCACGTCCGAGCCCGGTCCTGACGTCCTGCTGATTCGAGGCGGACTGCTGGATGTCGTGTCCTACGTGCCGCCCGATGCCATTGGCGGGCGCGTCGACGTTTACCTGAGCCAGGTCGGCGAGGCCACCCTGGTACTCGAGCTGAGGGACTCGATTACCGAGGCGATTCTCGCGCGTGCCGTGGATCGCCGTGCTGCCGAGGATTTCGCGGGCCTCCAGGAGTCGAACCGGGTCAACAACCGCGCCGAGGTCCGGCGCCTGGCGCAGACGTGGGCCCGCATGCTACGGGAGCGTCTCGACGAGTTCGGCGCCCCCGCCGAGTAAGCGCCTAGCGGCCCAGGTTCTGGTCGAGGAACTGGCGAAACAGCTTCGCCCAGTGCCGGGCCGCCTCGTCAACAGCCTGCCAGTCGGTCTCCGAATACTCGCTGGTGCCCAGCGCGGGGGCCTTGGCGCTGTCCGCGGCGCGGGCCAGCACCCGGTCTGTCTGTGAATCCTTCATCTCCATCAGGAAGACGAGCGAACCGGCCGTGGCCATCTCGCGGATATCACGACGCAGCGACGCCACGTCCGCACCGCCCGAACTCCGCAGGTCGATCAGCGAGGCCTGGACCTTCATCGTGCTGGGGCCGGGCTCGCGGGTGATCGAGTAACCCTCCAGCTCGGCAATGAATGCGTCGCGAAACGACTGCCGCAGCCGCTGCAGGTCCCCGCCGCGCATCGCCACGCCGGCCGGGAAGTAAATGCCCATTTCCTCGGCCTGCAGGCGGTCGTACCGGCTGAAATCGGCATCGACGGCAATCTGGGCCGATTCCACGTTGTCTCCCGTGCCCTTGGTGAAGCTCTGGGTCTCGACGGTCGAGCAGCCGCTGAGAACCAGGCTGGCGATGACGAGCGCCTGCACTCGTGCGGCGATACCGTGATTACTGGGGATCATCTGCGCTCCTCTTGACCCGCGTGGAGAATTGCCACGAACGATTCTATAGAATGAGGCTCGGAAAGACGATTTTCAGGGTTTGACCGATGCTCCGACCAACAATTCGCTCCCTCTTCCTTTGCACGTGCCTTGCCTGGAGCCTGGCAGTGCCCGCTCAGCAACCCGATGCCAGCATGCTCGAAGACCAGTTGCTCGCTGATGCGAGAGCGCTGCTGCAGGCCGGACGCCGGGAGATTATCGCGGATGAGCTGCGCCTGACCGACGCCGAGGCGGAAGCTTTCTGGCCGGTCTACGATGCCTACCATGCGGCGGTCATGGAAGTCCGGGACCGTCAGGCCGAGGTCATCGGCGTCTACCTGAAGCGTTACCGGGCAGGTGATGTGAGCGAGGACTACGCGGAAGACCTGCTGGAGCAGGGTCTGGACGTCAAGCAAGACCTCCTCAAGGTCCAGGATCGCTACCTGAAGAGGTTCAAGAAGACCCTGCCGATTCGCAAGCTGGTCCGCTTCTACCAGCTGGAGAACAAGATGGACGCCGAGATCGACGCGCAGCTGGCAATCCTGGTCCCGCTCATGGACCCGGTCTGAGACGGCCGCAGGCTCACGCGCGGCGGTTCCGCCGCCCCCAGAAAACCGTCAGGCAATCATCAGTAGTCCGTCAGGCACGGATCTACTTGCCCGCGCCATGATAAGCCCACATATTCTGATGGGAGGTGATGTATGAGCGCCAAGCTGGAGGTTGTCACGGGCAAACCGGAAAAAAGCCCGCAAACAGCGGCCGCTGAAGGCCGCTTCAGGAGTTGGGACGGCGCGGAGCTGTTCTTCCGCGCATGGCCCGGTAAAGCGGCGAGCAACAAGGCGCTGATTTTCCTGCACCGGGGGCACGAGCACTCGGGGCGCATCGCGCAGCAGGTCGAGGAGCTGGGGCTCGATGATTTCTCGGCTTTTGCCTGGGACCTTCGCGGTCACGGGCATTCGCCGGGCGCGCGAGGATACACGAAGGACTACTACGATCACGTCAGGGATCTCGACGCCTTCGTCAAGTTCATCAGCCGTCGATACGGCATCCCGGTCGAGAACATGGTCCTGGTCGCCAACAGCGTAGGCGCCGTGACCGCCGCGGCGTGGGTCCACGACTATGCGCCGCGAATTCGAGCCATGATCCTGGCCGCGCCGGCGTTTCGCATCCGGCTCTACGTGCCGTTCGCGATTCCGGGCCTGAGGCTGCTCAACAAGTTTCGCTCCCGGGCCAACATCAGCAGCTACGTCAAGTCGAAGATGCTGACCCACGACTCCGAGCAGGCCAGGTTGTACGATGAGGACGAGCTGATTACTCGCAATATCGCCGTGAACGTGTTGCTCGGCCTGCACGACCTGTCGACCCGGATCGTTCGGGATGCGGGCGCGATAACGACCCCGACGCTGATCCTCTCGGCAGGCCGCGACTGGGTCGTGCGCAATTCGGCGCAAATAGAATTTTACGAGAACCTGTCCTCAGACGTTCGCGAGATGGAGGTCTATCCCGGCTTCTTCCACGCCGTCCTTTACGAAAAGGATCGCGACAAGCCTTTTGCAAGGGCGCGACAGTTCATTGCCGAAGCGTTCGAGCGCGACATTGATCGCTCCGGTCTGATCAGGGCGGATCGAACCGGCTTTACGCGAGACGAGTACCTGCGTCTCTGCGGCACGCCGAAGCTCCTCAACGGCATTCGCTACGGGCTGCAGAAACTCGGTATGCGCACGCTCGGGCGCCTGAGCGAGGGCCTGCGGCTCGGCTGGAAAACCGGTCACAACTCGGGCGACTCGCTCGACTACGTTTACGAGAACGAGGTGCGCGGGACCACGCCGGTCGGGAAACTGATCGACAAGGCCTACCTCGATGCGCCTGGCTGGCGTGCGATGCGCGAGCGGCAGGGCATCCTCGAGGCGAAGCTCCGCGAGACCATCCAGCGACAGCTCGATGCGGGCGAGTCCGCTCGCGTGATGGACATTGCGACGGGACGGGGCCGGTACGTGCTCGACATCCTGAAGGAATTCCAGGGACACGAGGTGGGCGCGGTGCTCCGCGACCGCAGTGAATTCTCGCTCGCCGAGGGGCGCAAGCTGGCCGCGAGTCTCGATGTCGACGGTGTGACGTACGTGCAGGGTGACGCTTTCGATACCGAATCCCTGCTCGGCGTCAGGCCGGCGCCGAACATCGCGATCGTCTCGGGGCTCTACGAGCTGTTCCCGAGCAATGACCTCATCCTCGCTTCGTTGCGAGGACTGGGCGGACTGGTCGAGCCGGGTGGCTACCTGCTGTACACGAATCAGCCGTGGCATCCGCAGCTCGAGGAGATTGCCCGTACCTGCGTCGACTGGGACGGCAAGCCGTGGATCATGCGGCGGCGCAGCCAGGCCGAGATGGACGAGCTGGTGGCCTCGGTCGGCTTCGAGAAGGTCGACATGGGCATCGACACCCAGGGCATCGCAACGGTGTCGGTCGCCCGGCGGAGGGCGTCATGAACGCCGCCGAGCAGGTCGCTGCGCTGCAGACCTACTTTCAGCTGATGAACATGAACGGGGCGGCGCGCATCTTCCATGCGGCGCAGGATCTCGGCATCCACGAAGCGCTCGCCGATGGCGCCTCGTCGGCGGCGGACGTGGCCGTGGCCTGTGACCTTCAGGAGGCGCCGGTGGCCCTGCTGCTCGACGGGCTCTGCGCACTGGGCACGGTCGTGGTGGACGACGGGCATTACTCCCTCGCGCCCGTGGCGCAGTTCCTGTCCGGTAACTACCGGAATCTCGGTGACGAGTACTGGGACCAGCTGCCGACCTGGCTGCGCACCGGTACGCCGCTTGCGAAGATGGACACGACCGAGCAGAGCGAGGCGCAGTACACCCAGCAGGTCAGCGCGCTGGCCTGGATGATGACCCCGGCGGCCGAGGCTTTCGCGCAGCTCCTCGGCATCGGGTCCTCGCGCAAGTCGCTCCGGATTCTCGATGTCGGCGGCGGCTCGGGCATCTGGAGCCTGACCTGTGCGAAACACGACGCCGCAACGAAGGTGGCCGTCAGTGACTGGCCGGCAATCGTCGAGATTGCCGCCGGCTTCGCGAAGCGCATGGGTCTCGAGGACCGCTTCGAGGCGATCCCCGGCAATTACCACGAGGCCGAGCTGGGCAGCGAGGCCTTCGACCTGGCCATCGTCGCCAACGTGACCCATATCGAGACGCCGGAGGGCAACAGCGATCTGTTTCGCCGAATCCGCGCCGCGCTGAAGCCGGGCGGGGAGATCGTCATCGTCGACGTCATGCCCGCCCAGCCCGAGGGGCGCCTGTCTGCCGCGTTGTACGCGCTGGGCCTGGGTTTGCGCACCGAGGCGGGCCGGGTGCACAGCGCCGAGGCCCTGCAAGGCTACCTCGACGCGGCCGGCTTCCGTGACGCGCTCGTGCAGCCGATACCGGCGCCGCCTTACACGATGGGCATGATCATCGCCAGCAGGGGAGACTAGCCGTGCTGCTGAGGACACCGCTCCTGGCTATCGCCAGCGTTCTTGTCGCATCCTTCCTGGGCGCCGTCGCGCCGTTCTTTTTCGAGTACGGTTCGACCCGGCTGCAGGGGCGCATCAGCGACTTCCTGCTGAATCCCTGGATCCTCACGGGCATGGCCACCTATGTCACCGTCATGGTGTTTTTCACCTACGCCTTCAGGCTGGGTGGCACGGTCAAGGTCCTGTACCCGATCTATGCGACAACCTTCATCTGGGCTGCCTTGATCGCGTTTTTCCATCACGGTACGCCGATCGCGCCGATCCACGTCGGCGGGATGGCGCTGCTGATGGCGGGCATCGTCTGCATGAGCTGGTGATCCCGGAGCCTCGCGTTGAGGTTTAACCCATAAGCGGGGATAATCGCGCCCGGTCCGCGCCGGCTTCCCCGCGACGGTCAGCCGTGAACTCCGCCAGGCCCGGAAGGGAGCAACGGTAGCGGTGACGCCGGGTGCCGGGGAGTGGCTGGCGCGGGCCACTCGATCGGGCTTGCTCCGCGGCGACTCTGCGCTACACTGGCCCATTCCCGAGAGCGGCTCGAGTCAACCGGAATTTTTGATGAGTTACCTTGTCCTGGCGCGCAAATGGCGGCCCAAGACCTTTGCAGACACGGTCGGGCAGGAGCACGTGCTGCAGGCACTCGTCAACGCGCTGGAGTCCGGCCGGCTGCACCATGCTTACCTGTTCGCCGGGACCCGGGGTGTCGGCAAGACGACGATTGCGCGCATCCTCGCGAAGGCCCTGAACTGTGAACAAGGTGTCACGGCCGAGCCTTGCGGTGAATGCAGCGCCTGCCTCGAGATCGACGAGGGCCGCTTCGTGGACCTGATCGAGGTCGACGCCGCCTCGAAGACCAAGGTCGACGATACCCGCGACCTCCTGGACAACGTGCAGTACGCCCCGGCACGCGGCCGCTACAAGGTCTACCTCATCGACGAGGTCCACATGCTGTCGAAGAGTTCCTTCAATGCGCTGTTGAAGACGCTCGAGGAACCGCCGCCGCACGTCAAGTTCCTGCTGGCCACGACCGACCCGCAAAAACTCCCCGTAACCGTGTTGTCGCGCTGCCTGCAGTTCAACCTGACCCGGCTCACGCCGCGGCTCATACACGACCGCCTGCAGATGATCTGCGAGGCCGAGGGCGTCGAGGCCGATGGCGTTGCGCTGACCCTGATTTCCCGCGCTGCAGACGGCAGCCTGCGCGATTCGCTGAGCCTGCTGGACCAGGCAATCGCCTACTGCGGCGGCAAGGTCGAGGAAGTGCCGGTTGCGAAGATGCTCGGCACGATCGACCGCGACCACGTGTCGCGCCTGCTCGAGCTGCTGGCCGAGAACGATGCGGCCGGCGTCATCGGCGCGATCGCCGAGGTCGACCAGCAGTTTCCGGACTACGGGCGGCTGCTCGAAGACCTGTCGCGTACCTTGCAGCGCATTGCCGTCTACCAGGTGGTCGGCAGCATCGAAGTCGACGACGCCGTCGACGAGCAGCAGGTCGCCAGGTTGGCCTCGAGGCTCACACCGGCCGACGTGCAGCTGTTCTACCAGACCGCAGTGATCGGCCGCCGCGACCTGCACCTGGCGCCGGACCCGAGAAGCGGCGCAGAAATGACCCTGCTGCGCATGCTGGCTTTCCGGCCCGCCGAGGCGGCGCCTGCGACCGGCGCGGGCGGTGGTGGCAGCGCGAAACGGGCGCAGGGCGAGGCCAAGGCCCGCCCGGCCAGGAAGGCGGCCGCGGCGCAGCCTAAGCCGGCTATTCAGGGTGGCGCCAAATGGGACGACCCGGACTGGAAGCAGCTCGTCGGCGAGCTCGGCCTGTCGGGCGCAGTGCGGCTGCTCGCCGGGAACTGCGCGCTGGCGAGTCGCGAGGGCAATACGGTGCGCCTGAGCCTCGACCCGCGGTCCGAATCGATGCTCACGAAGTCTCGCAGGGACGCGCTCGCGAAGGCGCTGTCCGGGTACTTTTCCGAGCCCCTGACTGTCGAGATCGCGGTCGGGAAGGTGATCGACGAGACGCCTTTGCAGGAAGAGTGCAGGCTCGCGGATGAAAAGATCGAGGCGGCCCGGGCATCGCTCGAATCCGACCCGAACGTGCAGGCGCTGAAGCACATGTTCGGCGCCGAGCTCAAGCCTGACTCGATCGAGCTGATCAATCCACCCGGAAGCGACTGAATCGACACACGACGGAGAACCTGATGAAAGGCGGCATCGGCCAGTTGATGAAGCAGGCGCAGGAAATGCAGGCCAATATGAAGAAGGCGCAGGAGGAAATGGCCTCCATCGAAGTCACGGGCGAGTCTGGCGCCGGCGCCGTGCGAATCACTATGACCTGTCGCCATGACGTCCGGTCCGTGGATATCGATAACGAGATGATCGGCGACGACAAGGAAATGCTCGAAGACCTCGTCGCGGCGGCTTTCAACGACGCCGTTCGCAAGGTCGAAAAGACCGTGCAGGAAAAGTTCGCCGGAATGGCGACCGGAATGAACCTGCCCCCCGGCCTCAAGCTGCCGTTCTAGCTGGCAGACCCGTGTCCTATTCACCGCTGCTCATCCAGCTGATCGACGCACTGCGCTGCATGCCCGGCGTCGGCCGGAAGTCGGCTCAGCGCATCGCGTTCCAGCTGCTGGAGAGGGACCGGGAAGGCGCGACGCACCTGTCAAAAGCGCTGGCCGACGCGGTCAAAGGCATCGGCCATTGCCGCCGCTGCCGTATGTTTACCGAGCACGAGCTGTGCTCGATCTGTTCCACCAGTGGCCGCGACGAGACGCAGCTCTGCGTCGTCGAATCGCCCGCCGACGTCATGGCCATCGAGGATGCCACGGGTTTTCGCGGCCTCTATTTCGTGCTGATGGGGCACCTGTCGCCGCTTGACGGTATCGGACCCGAGGAGCTTGGCCTCGGGGCCCTCGAGGAGCGGCTCAAGGAGCCGGCGGTGACCGAACTGATCATAGCGACCAACCCGACCGTCGAGGGCGACGCGACGGCCCATTACCTCGCCGACATGGCGGCTCGCAAAGACGTCCAGGCGTCGCGGATTGCCCACGGCGTGCCGCTGGGCGGCGAGCTGGAGTATGTGGACGGGGGAACGCTGTCGCATGCATTCTATGGCCGCCGTATCGTGGACTAGGAGACGAGCGATGAGTGAAGGCTGCCTGTTCTGCAAGATTGTTGCCGGAGACATCCCGGCCGACATCATTCACGAGTCGGAAACCGTCCTGGCCTTTCGCGACATTACCCCGCAAGCGCCGACGCACGTACTGGTCATACCGCGGCGGCATATCGCGACGATCAACGACCTGGAGCCCGGCGACAGGGAGGTCGTTGGTGACCTGTACCTGGCCGCCAAGGCCGTCGCGGCGGCGGAAGGCCTGGCCGAGCCCGGCTACCGGGTGGTCATGAACTGCAACGAGGGAGCAGGGCAGTCGGTGTTCCACATCCACCTGCACCTGCTGGGCGGTCGCGGCCTAGGCTGGCCCCCGGGGTAACAGCCGCAGGGCGCGCCGGTAGGACTCGTAGCGCCGCGCATCGATAGCGCCCGATTCGACCGCCGCTTTCACGGCGCAGCCCGGCTCCTGCAGATGCCGGCAGTTGGCGAAGCGGCAGTCGTGGCCGGCTCTTTCTATTTCGCGAAACCCGCGTACCACCTGGGTCACCGACTCCAGCGCCGGCGCGTAGTCGCGCACGCCGGGTGAATCGATCACGGTGCTTGCGCCGGGCATCGGCAGCATGACCGAGTTGACCGTCGTGTGCTTGCCCTCGCGGGATTTTCGCGAGATCTGCGCGGTCCTGAGCGCTGCCTCGCCGACGAGCGCGTTGATGAGGCTCGACTTGCCCACGCCCGACTGCCCGACGATGATCGCCGTCTTCCCGCGCATCAGCTCCTGGAGACGCCCGAGACCGTCGCCGGTGGCCGCACTGCAAGCGACCGTGGGGTAACCGATCTCCGCGTAGACGGCCAGGTTCTCGTCGGGCCCGGCGATGTCGGTCTTGTTGAAAGCGACGACAGCCGGGACGCCCATCGACTCCGCAGCACAGAGGTACCGGTCCACGACGAACCAGTCGGGTTTCGGCGTTGGCGCCGCCACGCAGACGAGCATCTCGAGATTGGCCGCGAGGACCTCGACGGCGCCGCGCAGGTTCGGCCGGGTCAGCTCGTTGCTTCTGTCCAGTATCGAGGTGATCAGCCAGTCGGACTCGCCCTCGATGGCTTCCACCGTCACGCGGTCGCCGCAGACGGGCTTGAGGCGTTTGCCCTTGATGCGCGCCTCGACCTCGCTGTTATCGGCCAGCTGCACGCGCATGCGTCGGCTGAAGGTGGCGATGACGAGGGCGGTGTCCCGGGACATGCGGACAGTATGCCGAGATGCTCGCAGCCTTGCACTGCGCCACGGGTTAGAATGGGCGCCAAGAGCTGATTGAGCGAGCCAACCATGAGTGCCAATGCGGAAACTGGCGATCGTGCCAGCAACCTGATCTGGATCGACCTCGAGATGACGGGGCTCGACACGGACAACGACACGATCATCGAGATTGCCACGATCATCACCGACAGGCACCTCAACGAGCTGGCCGAGGGCCCGGTGCTCGCGATCGCACAAGCCGTCGAGACGATGGACGCGATGGACGAGTGGAATTCACGCCAGCACGGCGAGTCCGGCCTCACCGAGCGGGTTCTCGACAGCCAGGTATCGCTGCAGCAAGCTGAACAGGCGACGCTGGATTTCCTGTCGCAGTGGGTCGACGCAGGGGCGTCGCCGATGTGCGGCAACAGCATCTGCCAGGACCGACGGTTTCTCGCCCGCGAGATGCCCGAGCTGGAGCGGTATTTTCATTACCGCAACCTGGACGTGAGCACGCTGAAGATTCTCGCGGCGAACTGGGCGCCGGCCGTGGCCGAGGGTTTCAGCAAGGAGTCGAGCCACCGCGCGCTCGCGGATATACGCGACTCCATTGCCGAGCTGGCCTGGTACCGCAGCGAGCTTTTCGACGTGTCGAAGCTGACGACCCATCCACCGGCATGACCGCGAAGCCGTTTGCGCCGGCACCCGAACGCAACGCCGCTCCCATACTCGACGTGCTTCGCGAGGAGTTCGCGAACCGTACCCGCATCCTGGAAATAGGTTCGGGTACCGGGCAGCATGCCGTCCGCTTCGGTGCCGAGCTTCGGCACCTGACCTGGCAGACCAGCGACCTCGAGCGGAATCACCCGGGCATCAGGGCCTGGATTGACGACGCCGGGCTCGACAACGTGCTGGAGCCGCTGACCATCGATGTCCTCGATGCCGAGCTGACGCCGGCGAGTTACGACGGCGTGTTTTCCGCAAATACGGCGCACATCATGTGCCTCGAGGCCGTCGAAGGCATGTTCGAACTGGTCGGGCAGGCACTGACCAAGGGTGGCGTGTTCTGCCTGTACGGCCCATTTCGCGAGCACGGCGTTTTCGACACGGAGAGTAACGCGGCATTTGATCGCGCTTTGCGTCACCAGGATCCCGACATGGGTATTCGGGACCTGGAGGCACTGGATGCATTTGGAGCCGAGCACGGCCTGAGCCGTGTTCGGAATTACGCGATGCCTGCGAACAACCGCGTTGCGGTCTGGGAGAGGGGCGGGAGGAATGCTTGATGGTGACACATAAGGGCGGTTGCCATTGCGGCAGGGTTCGCTTCGAGGTTGCTGCGTCTGCCGACATCGAGGCCGACCGCTGCAACTGCAGCATTTGCCGGAAGGGCGGCTTCCTGCACCTGCTCGTTGCAGCTGCTGATTTTCGCTTGCTTAGCGGCGAGGACGACCTCGTCGAGTACCGGTTCAACACCGGCGTAGCCAGGCATCTCTTCTGCGGCCGGTGCGGCATCAAGTCTTTCTACGTGCCGCGTTCGCACCCGGACGGCATCAGCGTCAACGTTAACTGCCTCGATAAGGACACGATTCGCTCTGTGACAGAAACGCCCTTCGACGGCGAAAACTGGGAACAGAATATTGATAAATTGTCGCCGATAAGCGACTGATTTAAATAAGCTTTGGCTGGAACATCGCATCGGCATCGCTTATAGTGACGGCAATTCGCAACAGACCTTCGATCATGACGACCAAGATATACAGATGGGCTATCGGTGTGTGGCTTGCGGGTTTTGTGTCCGCAGCCAGCGCGCAATCGGTGTGGGTTTCCGACCAGTTCGAGGTCATGCTGCGCACCGGGCCCAGCACCAGTAACGCCATCGAGCGGATGTTGCCGAGCGGCACGGCACTCGAGGTGCTCGAGCAGGACGCCGAAACCGGCTACTCGCGTGTCCGGACGCAGGCCGGGACCGAGGGCTGGGTGCTTACCCGGTACCTGATGAACGAGCCCAGCGCACGCGAGCAGCTCGCAACGCTGACGCGCCGGCTCACGAATGCGGCGGCCGAGGGCAGCTCGCTGAGCTCCCAGCTGAACGCGATTCGCTCGGAGCAGGAGGCGGCGGAACAGCAGGTAGCAAGGCTGGAACGTGACAAGGGTCAGCTCGAACGCGAGCTCGCCGAGATCCGGCGGACGGCCGCCGACGTATTGAACATCAATGAACAGAACCGCTCGCTGCGCGACCAGCTGGCAGCTGCCGAGATCCGGGCGGAAACGCTCGAGCAACAGAACCGCGAACTCACCGGCCAGTCGAATCGCTACTGGTTCATGACCGGCTCGGCGGTGCTCGTCGCCGGTATGATTCTCGGCATCTGGCTGCCACGGATTCGCTGGCAGCGGCGGTCGCGGTACGACCGGTTCTAGTCGCGGCTGAAGCCGCTCCCACAGAAGCCGCTCCTGAACATGGGGGCTAGGCGGATTCGCCGGCCAGGAACAGCCAGGTCTCGATGACCGTGTCCGGGTTCAGCGACATGCTCTCGATGCCCTGGTCCAGCAACCAGCGCGCCAGGTCGGGGTGATCCGACGGCCCCTGGCCGCAGATACCAACGTACTTACCGCCCTTGCGGCAGGCGGAAATCGTCATGGCCAGCAGGGCCTTCACGGCGTCGTCGCGCTCGTCGAACATGTCGGCGACGAGTGCCGAATCCCGGTCGAGGCCCAGCGTGAGCTGGGTCATGTCGTTGGAACCGATCGACATCCCGTCGAAATGCTCGAGGTATTGGTCGGCGAGCAGGGCGTTGGTGGGCAGCTCTGACATCATGATGATCTTGAGGTCGTCCTTGCCACGCTCGAGGCCGTTTTTGGCGAGCAGGTCGATCACATCGCTGGCCTGCCGGACCGAGCGGACGAACGGAATCATGAGTTGCACGTTCGTGAGGCCCATGTCGTTGCGCACCTTGCGTATGGCCGCGCACTCCAATTCGAAGCAGGGCCGAAAGCTCTCGGCCACGTAGCGGCCAGCGCCCCGGAAGCCCAGCATGGGGTTCTCTTCGTTCGGCTCATAAATATCGCCGCCGATCAGGTTGGCATATTCGTTCGACTTGAAGTCGGACAGGCGGACGATGACCGGTTGCGGCGCGAACGCGGCGGCGATCGTGGCGACGCCCTCGGCGAGCTTGTCGATGAAAAACTGCACCGGGTCGCCGTAGCCCGCCATCTGCTCGTCGATGGCCTCTCGCGTATCGCTGTCGAGCTTGCCGTAATCCAGCAGCGCTTGCGGGTGCACGCCGATCATGCGATTGATGATGAATTCCAGGCGGGCAAGGCCGACGCCGTGATTCGGGATGCTCGCGAAGTCGAACGCCTTGTCGGGGTTGCCGACGTTCATCATGATCTTGACCGGGATGTCGGGCAATTCGTCAAGCTCGATGTTCGATTCCTCGAAGTCGAGTTTGCCGCTGTAGACGCGGCCCTCGTCGCCTTCGGCGCAGCTCACCGTGACCTCTGCACCGTCCTTGATTAGGTCGGTGGCGTCGCCGCAGCCCACGACGGCCGGTATGCCGAGTTCGCGGGCGATGATCGCGGCGTGGCAGGTGCGGCCACCCCGGTTCGTCACGATGGCGGCAGCGCGCTTCATGACCGGCTCCCAGTCCGGGTCGGTCATGTCGGAGACCAGCACGTCACCGGCCTGCACGCGGCTCATCTCCTTGACGCTGCGAATGACCTTCGCGGTGCCCGCGCCAATCTTCTGGCCGATACTCCTGCCGCGGCAGACGATGTCGGACGTGCCCTTGAGCCGGAACCGCTGGATCGTCCGTCCGCTGCGGCTCTGTACGGTTTCGGGTCGCGCCTGCAGGATGTAGATCTTGCCGTCGTTGCCGTCCTTGCCCCACTCGATATCCATCGGCCGGTCATAGTGTCTCTCGATGGTGACGGCCATCCGGGAGAGCTCGATGATTTCTTCGTCCGTCAGGGAGAAAGCGTGGCTCTCGGCTGTGGGCACGTCGACGGTCTCGACGGTCTTTCCGGGTGTCGGGTCGTCGCTGAACACCATCTTGATCGCCTTGCTGCCCAGGTTCTTGCGCAGGATCGGATGGTGACCGGTCTCGAGTGCGGGCTTGTAGACGTAGAACTCGTCTGGATTGACTGCCCCCTGCACGACGGTCTCGCCGAGGCCGTACGAGGCCGTGATGAAGACGACGTTCCGAAAGCCGCTCTCGGTGTCCAGCGTGAACACGACACCGGACGAACCGACGTCGCTGCGGACCATCATCTGGACGCCGGCCGACAGGGCCACGAGGCTGTGATCGAAACCCTGGTGTACCCGGTAGGCGATGGCCCGATCATTGAACAGCGAGGCGAAGACCTTGTGCAGGGCCTCTATCATGTTGTCGAAGCCGCGCACGTTAAGGAAAGTCTCCTGCTGGCCGGCGAAAGAAGCGTCCGGCAGGTCCTCCGCCGTCGCGGACGAGCGCACGGCAACGGAAATGTCGCGCCCCCCCGATAATTCATCCCAGGCCGCGCGTATCTCGGCGAGCAGTTCGTCAGGCAGGGGCGTCTCGAGAATCCAGCTGCGGATCTGCTGGCCGGCAGACGTCAGTGCCTCGATATCGTCGGTGTCGAGGCCATCCAGGACATCCTTGATTCGCTGGTCGAGTCCGTCGGTACTGAGGAAAAGCCTGAACGCGTCGGCCGTCGTCGCAAACCCGCCGGGTACCGTCACTCCCAGGTCCGTGAGGTTTCGAATCATCTCGCCCAGCGAGGCATTCTTGCCGCCGACGGTTTCCACATCCTGCATGCCAAGCTCGGCGAGCTTGATAACGAAAGGCTTCAATTTGTGCTCCCTTGCTGTTCCCTGGCAGGAGGTGGACAATCAACGGCGTTACCGAATGCCTGGCCCGACCCGAGGACCCTGCCGATCGAAACAATCTCCCAATGAACGAACGAACCGCCTTTTTTCTGTCTGACCAGACCGGAGTTACCGCGGAAACGCTGGGCCATAGTCTGCTTGTGCAGTTTGACGGCCAGAAATTTCGCCAGGTGACTTTGCCATTTATAGATACCGAAGACAAGGCGAGGGCGGCCGTCAAGCGAATCGACGAAACTTGCGAAAATGAGGAGCTGCGGCCGATCGTCTTTTCGACCCTCGTGCAGCCCGAATGCCGCCGGATAGTGAAGAAAGCGCGGGGCCTGCATCTCGACATTTTCGATGCGTTCCTGGAGCCGTTGGAGCTGGAGCTGAAGGAGCGGCCCAGCCACAAGTTGGGGCAGGCGCACGGGATGAACGACCTGAACGCGTACATGAAGCGCATCGAGGCGACCAATTATGCGCTCGCGAACGACGACGGAGGTATCGACCGGAATTACGACCAGGCTGACGTGATCCTCGTGGGCGTGTCACGCTCCGGCAAGACCCCGACCTGCCTGTACCTGGCCCTGCAGTATGGCGTCTATGCCGCCAATTACCCGCTCACCGAGGAAGAGTTCGAATCGGGTCAGTTGCCTGACGTACTGCTGAATCATCGGCACAAGCTGTACGGTTTGACGATCAGTCCCGAGCGGCTGCGGCAGATTCGCAAGGAGCGGCGGCCGATGGGGCGTTACGCCTCGGTGCAGCAAGTGCGGTACGAGCTTCGTGAAGCCGAAAAACTGTTCAAGCGGTATGACATTCCGTACGTCGATACGACGAAATTTTCGATCGAGGAAATATCGAGCAGAATCCTTGATAGTACCGGTGTCGAGCGCCGAGTGCGACCCTGAAAATCTGCTGAAAATTCTATTTTCGGAACGGTATTTGCACACCTTTTGTGACCGAGTCGCTGTGCTATATTGATCGGCATGTTGCTCGATTCACAGCTCGTACCGCAGACGATAATCAGGCCGAAAAGCTTTACCGGCCTGATGTCGCTCTATGAGAGCAACTACCTGAGACTGCTCCGGCTGATCCCTGAACTCGAGCGCCTCGATGGCTGTTTCCGGTCCTCTGTCGCGGGTGACTGTGACCTGCACGTCGAGATCCTGGAGCGCTGCCGTTATACCGTCACCCTGTCGCTGACCTACTACTTCGACGACGAGGGACGGCGGGTCGCCGATCCCGATATGCTGGTTCGTGCGTATCTCGATGGCAGGCTCGCCGAGGCGATGCGGCTGACCGGCACCCACCAGCATGCGGAGCTGCGGCGGATCGCGCGCGAGCATGGCAAGGAACTCGATCTCCGCTGGCAGCGCAACATCGTCCTCAACAAGTGGCTCGAGTACCTGACGGACCAGGGGCACCTGGTACTCGACAGGCAGTAACACCAGTGACGCAGGCCTGAAAACTGTCGATTCAGTCAGCGTTTCAAAACCCGTAACTTGTCATCATTCGGTGCGCAGCCGGCAAAAAAAGCCGCGCCCTGGTGATTTGTATTATGTAAAGAGGCCTTACCTTGTCGAGCCTGACCGCCATATTCGGAAACTCGCCGGACAAGTCCGAGGAGGAGAGCGAAAAGCTGCTCAACCTCTACTGGAAGCGTGCCGAATTAAAGAAGGAATTCGCCCGGCTGAGGAACGAGCAGCATCGGCTGCAGGAGCGTGTCAAGGCGCACGAGGGCGCTGCTGCGCGCGTGCAGCAGAAACTCGACCACCTCGAGAGTTTGCTGCTGGACCCGGAGTGGATCTACAACGTCGTCGTCTATTACCGATTTCGGGCCCTCAACCGCCGCTGCCGCAGCAAGCTTGAAAAGTTCGCGGAACACCTGAAACAGCAGCGCGAGGAGCGTGTTCAAAGCCTCGAGGTCGAGCGCTGGGAAGCCGCGCGCGCCGAAGAAGCGGCGGCTCTGGAACGCAGCATCGGCGAACAACGCCTCGAGGTGCAGTTGCTCGAGGATCGCCTCCAGCACGACAGGCATCGACTCGCCTCCATGGGCGGGTTGATGAAGTTGTTGCGCGGGCGCAAGCTCATGGCGGCGCTCGACGACATCGCGACCTCGATCGAAGCGTCGCAGCAGCGGGAAGCCGCCTTGCTGGACGAACTCGGGAGGCTGCAGCAGCAGGAGCCGCCAGATACCCGGGGGCTGGATGTTGCGACCAAGCGCCAGATCAACTTCATGATCCTGTCGTTCGCCCAGCATCTCTACCAGCATTTCTACGATGACGGCCTCGTTGACCTGGCCAAGGAAGCTGCCGACCGGAGCGTCGGTGCGATCAACTATGGCAACAAGCAGGATTGTGACTCACTCGTCGCACGCATCCAGTCACGTCTCGATACCTTCGAGGGACTCGCGGATCTTGCCGATACCTTGAAGCAACGGGCCCGGCATATCGCCGAGCAAGCGCGCTTCTCCGGAGAGGGTGAGGCGTTGCCTGCTGCGGACTCCGTCAGCGGCGTTTACGCGATCGGTCCCCGCGGCGCCAGCAGGAAGTACGAGACCAACCTGCTCGCAGATGACTACTGGGGACTGCCAGAGATTCTCAGCCGCTAGATATCGGTGCGGTGCATATGGCGCCGAAAGCTCGGCAGTGACGATTCCGGTGCGCCCGGCAAGCGCGTCGTCATCGGCGGTGTCTCGGCCGTGCGTGTCGCCGGCTCCTCGGCGGACTCGGCTTCATCGATGCCGGCATCGCCAATCGCCTCCGCCAGGGCTGGCAAGGTAGCCACCGTCGTATCGTCGAGAATGTCCTGCAGTGCCGATTCGCTGTGGCTGGCCAGGTCAGGGCTTACCGAGGAAAGGGGGTTGTCCAGGGCCGATTCGGACTGCGGGCAATGGATGTCGATGCCGCTCGACGCTACCGCTGGTGCGCACCAGGCGGCAAGCACCAGTACTGTGGCCGCCGCCACCGCGCCTGTCCTCGTATCCGCCTGTGCTGCCTTTGCGTTGGCCACCAGATCTCCTGGGACGATCAGCTAGGTGTTATGGTGGAGTATAACACCAATGTACCGTAATTCAAGACCCTCAGGGCCGGACCTGGGCGGTGCGCGTCGGGAGCGTTCCCACCTCTCGCATGACCGCCAGGTCGGTGACTATGCCAGCCGCCTGGTCAAGGTGGACGTCCGGCCGATCCTCGTCCTCGAGATCCTCGAGGTTTCCCAGCGGTTCCAGCGACAGGGCTGCCCGGCGCTGGTTTTCGAGCTCCAGCGCACGCGCCATGTCGGCTTCACGCTCGGCGCGGCGGGCGTCGATATTGAGCGAAATGCTCTTTCGAGAGCGGGCCTCGTGGCCGTCCTCGATGTATTGCATCAGGTAGCGGTAGTTCGGATCGTCCTTGGCGCGCTGCGAGTGCTGCGTCGTGAGTGACGCGATCGTCGTGTCCAGCGGTTCGCCGGCCCGGAATCGCGCCGTCGGTATCGTGTCCCACGGCAGGGCGCTGTCGCGCGCGCTCTCGCCGATCTCGCTCGCGTCGATGGGCGAGGGCAGATCGATGTCCGGAACGACGCCACGGTGCTGGGTGCTCTCGCCGGTCACCCGATAGTACTTACCGATCGTCAGGGTCAGCTGTCCGTAACCCTTGTCGCCTTCCGGCCGCAGGTACTGGTCGAGCGAATAAAGGTTTTGCACCGTACCCTTACCGAAGGTGTTCTGCCCGATGATGACGCCGCGCTCGTAATCCTGGATTGCGGCCGCGAAAATCTCTGATGCCGAGGCGCTGAAACGGTTCACCAGCACGGCCAGGGGGCCGTTGTAGGCGACGCGCGGTACCGGATCCGGGTCGTCGAGGCGGCTGACCCGCCGACTCGCGTTGCGCAGCTGCACGACAGGACCGTTGTCGATGAACAAACCGGAGAGCGCCGTGGCTTCCGTCAGGTGACCGCCGCCATTGTCGCGCAGGTCGATGACCAGGCCGTCGATGCCCTGTTCCTCGAGCTCGGCGATCAGGCGTTTGACGTCTTTCGTCGTGCTCGCGTAGTCCTTGTCGCCGCTGCTCAGGGCGCGGTAGTCCCTGTAGAAGCTCGGCACCTCGATGATGCCGATGGACCATTCACGCCCGTCGCGGGGCACCTTGATGATCTCGCTTTTGGCAGCCTGTTCCTCGAGCCGGACCTGTCCGCGGGTCAGGCTGAGCTCCTTGTTGCTGGTTCCGGGCAGTGCGCCGGCCGGGATGATGTTGAGGCGAACGACCGTGTCTGCCGGGCCGCGAATCAGGTCGACGACATCGTCGAGGCGCCAGCCGATCACGTCGACCATATCGCCGTCAGCGCCCTGGGCGACACCGACTATCTTGTCATTGGGCTTGAGGCTGCCGTCGATGGCTGCCGGGCCGCCGGGAATGATGTTGATGATCTGGACGTAGTCGTCTTCCGTCTGCAGCGAGGCGCCGATCCCGAAGTAGGAGAGGCTCATCGCAATGCGGTATTCCTCGGAACTGCGTGGGGAGAGGTAACTGGAGTGCGGGTCGAGCGTGTGCGCAAACGCATTCATGAACGTCTCGAACACGTCATCGTTATTGACCTGGTCCATGCGCTTCAGGAATCGCGTGTAACGTTTCTCGAGCACGTCGCGGGTGTCCTCCCAGGTCTTGTCCGTCAGCGCCAGGTTGACGATGTCGTTCTTGACGCGTCGGCGCCACAGTTCGTCGAGCTCGGTCCGGGACCTGGCCCACGGCTCTTCGGTTCTGTCGTACTGGTATTCCTCGTCGACCGTCAGGTTCGGTTCCTGCTCCAGCACCGACAACGCAAATTCGAATCGCTCCCGCAGCCGCGTCCTGTAGATGGAGAACATGTCGAAGACGGGATCGAGCGGCTCATTGCGAACGATGTCATCCAGCTCGTATCGGTAGCGTTCGAAGAACTCGATGTCGCTGGCGAGTAAATACATCCGGTTCCTGTCCAGCCCTTCGATATAGCGGTCCATGACCTTCGACGAGAGTTCGTCGTCTACCGAGATACGCAGGTAATGGGACTTCTGGATGAACTGTGTAATCAGCTGTCCGATATTTTCGTGGCGCGGCTCGGGAGCAAGCGGGTCATCCCCGACCGGTGACGGACTGTTCGCCCAGGCGAACGTGGCCAGCATGATGATGGCGATGCTTGCCAGCCACCGGGACAGGCGAATATCGTTCACGGTCAAATTTCTCTCCAGTCTTGCAAACAGTTTTGCGGTCGAGCCGTTTGGGCTAGGCTAGATGCCTGAAGCCCTGCGATCAAGGGTGCAACTCCAAAATCCGGCTTTGCCACCAGGCTGAAATATACCATTTCGGAAAATTCGCCATGCAACCACTCAGCGCCATCGTCGGCATATTGTTGGGATCCTGCCTCGCGATCAGTGTCAGCCTGGCCGCAGTCCTGTTCGTATTCGTGGTGCTCGGGGACGATTATCCCCGTCTGGAACACGAGTTCAGGCCGCTGCTCTCCAGCCTGTTCATCTTCTTGGGTATGACCGTTTTATGCGGCCTGAGTTTCTATTCCCTCGTCATTGAGCACCGGGCCAGATACTGGGCGCTGGCAATTATGTTGACCGGCCTTGCGGCCACAACCTGGTACTACCTGCCTTAGTCGAATATCCCGATCGCGGACTTGCCCGGGTCTTTCCCGGCCGATTCCTTGCGCCTGCGGCGCATGCGCGACTGCAATTCCTTGCGGCGCGTCTCGAGCCAGTCTTCCCGGCTGACCCGGGCAACGCGCCGGCTGCTGCCTGCCGAGTCGCGGTAGTTGCAGAAATCTTCGTATGCCTCGATTTCATGCTCGAGTTCACGCACGACGAGTTCGACCATGATGGCGTCGTCCAGGAAACCGACGCCGGGTATGTGATCGGGGATCAGGTCTTCGGGCTCTGTGAAATAGGCGAGGGCGTTGAGGACCCGCGTGGCTTCCTCGTGAGGCAGCCGCCACTCGATGTCTGTCAGCATGGAGATCATCAGCCGCAGCCGGTGGATCCGGTCGAGTATGAATCCCGGGGTACTGGCTTCGGAGACGTCCGCCAGCTGGGTCTGGGCGTTGGCGACGATGTCCTCTGGCGCCAGCCGGGCCACATTCTTGCGGACCTCGCGCATGATCAGGCGAAAATGCTTGAGATCGTTGTCGTCGAGTTCGAAGGCTACCCGCAGCCCCATTCGCGCTCCCCCAGAAATACCCGCTGCCCGCCCGGTCGAGAATGCATCCGTAAATTATTTCTGCCGTTTGTCCCAGTTCCTGGAACGATCGAAATTCCCCGTGTTGTAGGGATCGAATCCGGCCTCTTCGTCGGTTTCGATCATCGAGTCATCGAGGATTTTAAGCGATTCGTGAGTGCCGGTGTCCTCGCGGACGAAACGGTTACGGATGAGCACATTCTTGCCCGGGCCCAGGTCTTCGATACGGCCGTCGAGTTCGCCGTCGAAATTCACGACCTCGGGTTGCCGCCGGGGGACGGCCTGTGTGGGTTTGCTGCGTTGCGGCCGGGTGCGTGACCCGGTTTGCCCAAGATGAGAGCCGGTCTGGCGCAAGTGCGCCCCGGTCTGGTGGAGGTTCGTGGGAGTCGAAGCCTTCCCTGGCGAGAATTTTCTGCCCAGCCAATTCAGGAAGCGCTTCATGGCGTAACTCGATGGAGGTTATTGATGGATGAATTCGTACTATAGGGCTTGCTCATTTCGAGAATGCACCATTGTTGACATAATTGCCATACAAGCGCCGGTAATGTGCTGTTGTTAAAGAAGTTTATGTGATCGAGTTCACAGATTCGGCACCGTGGCGCCGACGCTGCCTCAGCTGCCTGGCCCGCGGCTCCGCCGCCACCCATAGAGAGTCAGGCGCAACGTCTGCCAGAGCAGGTACGGCGAGAGCACGAAAAACCAGGCGACCGCCTCACCGCGGCGCAGCTTCGCGCTGATCGTGCCGAAGAAATCGGCATACCCGTAGCCTCCAAATTCACCGAAGATCTGCTGGCCAACGACATAGAAACCGATTGGTGCGAGCACGATGCCCACGAACAGCAGCACGAGGAAAAGGGCGGTCTCGCGGGTGAGGGTCGTCTTTAACGTGGAGTCGGGCACCGGGGCTGCTCGCCAAACGCAGGCGCCTATCCTTGCCTACGCTCCGGTAAAGATCAAGCGTCGGTCCGGCGCCGCCGGCGGTACACGGCGACACCCAGGTGGACGCAGGCCGCGCAGAACAGGACGTAGTGCGGAAGCACCCAGTACCAGTCGCTGACGTATAGCGTTGCGAGCAGGGCAATGAGGCCGGAGCCAATATAGAACACTGGCAGGATCGCGTAGATGGCGCGTGGCAACCAGATTTTGCGAGTCAGGAAGCTTTCTGCCTCGAGAGCGATCTGCTGGGTGTTGGTCATTTCGGCCGAGCTGTCGGCCGCCTTGCCAGTTGCGAGGGCCATCGTGCACTCCATTGCAGCGAGAACCAGACGATACATCAAGCGCCTCGCGGCCGCCGTGAATCGCCTCACAGTACGGCGACGCGAATCGCTATTCGTCAAGGGGCAATCAGTTGTCGCGCTTGGGCCGCTCCTCGTAGCGGAACTCGGCCGTGCCGATCGTTACGATATCGCCGTTCTCGAGGAAGTGCTCGGTGATGCGATCACCGTTCACGAAGACTCCGTTCTTGCTGCCCCAGTCGATGACCCGCGTGGTCGCGTGATCCGTTACTACGACGGCATGCCGCCGACTCACGTAGGCTGCGTTGAGCTGGATATCATTCTGATCAGTGCGGCCGATGGTCAGGCGGTCCTTGAACAAGGGAAAGCGGAGTTTCTGCCCCTCGAGGGTACCGATCAGCAGCCGCGTGACCCGGTCGCGCTCGGGCGCGGTTTGACCTTCGATGCGAGCAGACATTCTGCCGTCGATTTCCTGGATCACATCCTCGATTTCGACGATCGATTCGATCTGCTGCGTCTTCTTTGCGAGTTTGGCGAGCAGGCTGTTTATCGCCTCGTTCTTCGACGCGAGCTTGCTGTCACTTTCCTTGAGCTGGGCGGTCAGCTTCGCATTCCGCTTCTCGAGTTCCTCGATGCGCTCCCGGCCGATCGATTCCGTCTGGAACAGCATCTGTTCGAGTTCCGAGCGGTAGCCCCGGGTTTCCACGAGGTCGCTGGCAAGCTGCTCGGCAACGAGTTCCTGCTGGGCCGCAGTCTCCTGGGCTTCGCCGAGTTCGAAACGAATGGTGCGAATCTCTTCGGCGTGTTGGCTGTGAAGTGCCGCCATGTCCGATTCGAGCTTCAGCCGATCAGCTTCCGAATCGATGAACTTCGATTCCAGTTCGACGATTCGAGTGATCGCCTCGTCGAGCTTGGTCTCGAGGAATTCGCGATTGGCGACAGCCTCGTCAGCCGTCTCGCGCCGTTCCTCCAATTCGCGACGCAATGAGTCGGCATAACGCTCCGAGCGGTCGATATGGGCCCGCAGGTCCCTGGTCTCGGTTTCCAGGCTCGCGATTCGGCCCTGCTGGCGCTCGATGAATTGCCTGTCGCGCAGCATCTCGTCACCGCGATCGGCGTCGAGGTCTGATCGCAAGCCGGCTATCGCGGCCTCGAGTTCGCTCACCGTCAGGCGGAGCCGGTCCTGTTCGGCATCGCGCTCGCGAATCTCTGCCTTGAGTTCCTGGATAGTCTCGTCACGCTCCTGCAGCCGTTCGTTCTTGCGCTGCAGCTTCTCTGCTTCCTGCTCGAGCTGCCGATTCAGGTTGTCCGAGATATCCTGCCTGGCCTTGATTTCCGCTTCGAGCCCGTTCCAGCGGGAACGGAACTGTTCGATGTCGTATTGCAGCTTGTTGATCGTCTCCGAGCTCGAGTGCAGTTCTGTCCTCAGCTCGTCGATGGTCGTGTCGTACGAATCGTCGGCCGCATCGATATCGTCGGTGAGCGCTGCCGCCTCGAGCAGGGCGTCACCTCTCTCCCGCAGGTGCCTGACAGTCAGCGCCTCAAGTTCGGCAGTGGTGTCATCGTCGGTGACTAATTCGTTGATATTGCTTTTGTCATTAGCCATCCGCGCATACTAACACGCACTGCGAGCGACGGTGCCATCGCAACTCATTTTGCCGCCTTACGTAAAATTGCTGCGCCGGCAATCTCAGTCGCAGGGCACCGTGCGCCCGGCCGCCCAGTTTCGCAGCGCTGCGACCCGCTCGGCCATGACCACCGACAGCGGTTTCGTACCGGCAATTTCCTCGAGGATATGCGCCGTCGCGAGGGACTCCCCGGCCGCGTGCGCGGCATAGAGTGCGGCGACGATAGCCTGTTCGATCTCGGCGCCGGAGAAGCCCTCCGTCTCGGCCGCCAGCCGCTCGATGTCGAAGTCGGCGAGTCGCTGTCGGCGACTGGCCAGATGAATCGTGAGAATCGAGTCACGGATCTCGGCTGTCGGCAGGTCCACGAAAAAGATTTCATCGAAACGGCCCTTGCGCACGAGCTCCGGTGGTAATTCGCTGATGTCGTTGGCCGTTGCGACCACGAAAACCTGGCTCTGCCTTTCGGCCATCCAGGTCAGGAAGGTGCCCAGCACGCGCTGCGTCGTGCCAGTTTCGCCGCCACGCCCGGCGATGCCTTTCTCGATCTCGTCGATCCAAAGCACGCAGGGTGACATGACATCCGCCGTCCGCAGCGACTCGCGCAATTTGCGTTCGGTTTCGCCGTGGTACTTGTCATAGATTGCACCAAAGTCGAGGCGCAACAAGGGCGCCCCGAATGCGCCGGCGGTCGCCTTGGCTGCGAGGCTCTTCCCGCAGCCCTGGACGCCGATCAACAGGATGCCTTTGGGCGCATCGAGATGCGCGGCGGTCGGGTCACCGCGAAACGCCGGCCGCCGTTGGGTGAGCCATTTCTTCAGTCGGGACAGGCCGCCAATATCCTTGAAGCGCGCTGTCTCGTAGTCGAATTGCAGAGCGCCGCCCCGGTTCAGGAGCTCGTACTTGGCCTGCATGACCGCGGGCAGGTCACTCTTGGTGATCGCCCCGTCTACGTAGATGGCATTGCGCGCCAGCTGCTCCGTGTCGCGATAGGTGAGCCCCGCGAGGTTCTGCACCAGCATTTCGTACGCCCTGGCATCAGCCTGGACGCGCGAGCCCGGGTTTTCCTGGCTCCACTCGTCGGCAACCCGCCGAATGATCTTGCGTCGCTCTTCTTCGGCAGGCAGCGCGATATCGAACCGAATGCTGAACGGCTCCAGTTCGCTGGGCAGAGAGACCTTGTGGCTGAGCAGGACGATCTGCCGCGGCACATCGCGATAACGCATGCAGATGTCCTTGAGCAGGCGCACATGGACCGGGTCGTCGAGGAAAGGGTGAAAATCCAGGAGCACGTAGACGCCCGGCTTGCTTACGGCCCGAATATGGCGCAGGACGTCGGTCGGCTCCGAGTTCAGCGTCTGTGGTTCGAGGGCGATGTCGAGGCGCTGCAGGCCGTCTGTCACGGTCCAGCGAAACAGTGGCTGGTAGCTCGTGCTGGGTCCCGAGATCGTGATGGACTGGAGCATCTCCAGGATGCGGGACTCGTCGCTCGTTTCGATCACGATGATCGGAGTGCGTGAGCGTAACGTGACTTCGAGGTCGTGGCGTCGGTCCATCGATGATTCAGCCGGTGTGCGTAGCTGCGCCGATACTACGACAACCGGGGAGACTGTCGATGTGTAACGCGTCTAGTTCGGCGCCGGCAGCCGCTTCGGCTGCGTTCCGCAGAACACCGATGTCCACGTCACCGGGCACGCCCCAGAGATGGCGAACGACATTGTCGAGGCCGGCCGCATCGCCGCTCTTGTCCCGGATCTCCCGGTCCAGCGCCGCGAAAACCTTCACGGCGAGGGCGGTGCGGGCGCCGGTCGAGGCGGGCCCGCAAAGGCCCTGCGCCCGGGATGACCACTCCAAAAGATCGGCAAGGGCCAGTTCGTGGCGCTCCGCCGAAATGCTGCCGCTGCGACGCAAGAGCTCGAGACTGTAGTATTCGGCCAGGCCCTCCAGGATCCAGTCATAGCCACTGACGGCCGTGAAGCCGAGGCTGACGTGAAGCAACTCGTGCAGCAGGGTGCTCGTGGCATTCTCGCTGATCAGCGGCCGGTCCGAGTGGACGAAAAGTGATTGCGGCGCCGACAGGCCGCCGCGCCACATTGGCTCTCCGGCGCTAACGATCGTCAGGCGGTGCGGCAATTCCGGCACGACTCGCGCCAGTTCCGGCAGCGTCCACTGCATGAAGGCGAGGATATCCATGCGCCGTACGGCCTGGTCTACGGGGCCGGCGACCGCGACCCGCGAGCCCGCTATCGTCTCGCGCCTGACGCCGAGCTTGCCCATGACCATCCAGCCGCTGGGCTGGTCGAAGCGGCGGCCGGCCTTGTCAACCCGAAAGCGGCCGTTGTCGTCGTAGTACTCGGTGACGACAGACCAATCCTCCGGCAGCTCGAAGTTCAGCCAGGTTTCACTGCTGGCGCCCTTGAGTGTCCGGGTCGCGGCGCGCGGCACTATGTCCTCGGCCCGAAACAAGGCCCACTCGGGTCCGAGCCAGGCGTCGAATCCGTCGCCGTTGCGGCGATGGCCTACCTCGACGCGCCAGCGGAGACTTCCGCCCGCGGTGGGCGGTCGCCAAGTGACCTGTCCGCCATCGACGCTCAGTTCGCCGTCACCGGCAATACGGCTGTAGTGTGAGCCCGTGGAAAATCGCAGCTCCCGCAACAGCGACCGGGACTGTGCGAGCCGCAGGGTAACCTCCACCGTTCCGTCGCCTGGATCCGGCCGCACCTCGTAATCGATGCGGTAGCGATCAGGGTCGGTCGGAGCCGCCGAACCCGGCGTCGGGGCGCCGCAGGCCGTGCACGATGCCAGCATGATCGCGGCGAGCAGCAGTCCGGGCCGCGGGTGGCGTGGTTTCCTGCCAATGTTCAAACCTGGGATCCAGTTCATGGGGTCGAGGGTATCTATTGCGTAGCCTTGGTGCTTCGTTTGGTTGTGAATTGGTGGCTATGATATCCCAGCCCGCCCGCCAAGTTTGCCGATGCCTGCTGACCAGCGTGCTGGCGCTCGTCGTTGCGGCGTGCTCCGCCCAGCAGCCGCTCCCGGATAGCCAGTCCTCGGGCCAGCGGGTGATTTCCAGGCCGGCGCCGGCGCGGACCGCCTCGGTCGGCGAACGTGCTGCCGCGGTGGCGGTGCAGCAGGTCGGCGTCCCGTATCGCTACGGTGGCCATTCTCCTGCCGGTTTCGACTGCAGCGGTCTCGTGCACTATTCGTACTCCCGGGCGGGGAAACCGGTCGCGAGAACAACGGCGGCGCTGTGGAACACGCTAACCCCGGTCGAGGCCCGACAGATGCGCACCGGCGACCTGCTGTTCTTCCGCATCGAGGGGAAGATGTCGCATGTGGGTCTGTATCTCGGCGACGGGCGTTTCGTCCACGCACCGTCCTCAGGACGTTCGGTTACCATCGAGGATCTCGACGACGAGTACTATCGGCGCGCACTGATCGGCGCCGGGCGCCCGAGGTAGTTTGCGCCGCTCGAAGCTGTCGGTCAGGCTGACTCGTCAGCAACGATGAAGCTGTGCAACTGGTCGGCCAGCGTCTTGCACGCCTTGGCCTGGGTCCGGGCGATGAACGGGATGGGAATGATCAGCGCCGGCAGGAACGACGTGCCGCTCACGTCGGCAGTGACTGTTCCGGCAGATTCGAGGCCTTCGAGATCCCAGATCGATGCGTTGTAGTCGGCGTCGTTTTGCCACCAGGCAAACCCGAAGCAGCCGCCGCCACCCGGGCCTGCTGCGCAGGACAGGCTGCCGCCGCCCGCCACTTTCTCCGTGTCGCCATCGAGCCAGACGATATAGCGGACGCCTTGCTCTGCGATCTTCTCGGCAACGCCCGGTCGTTCCATCAACCTTGCGAGGTTCTTGGTTTCGGCGGGCGCCGTGCGAGGCTCGAACCACGGAAACAGCGAGTCGACGAAATCACTGTTCGGGATAACGTTCAGGCCTCGGCGGCCACGCGCCAGCGCGTCCTCGACGCAACGAATGTACTTGGCCTCGGTTTCATTGCCGAGGTGGTAGCTTCGCGCCATGATCACGATGGACTCGTCGGAGCGGATGCCGGTTACGCCCTCTCGCGAATCTTCGACCCGCGACGTAACGCAGGCGCTGGCCATCAGCGCGGCGAGGGCGAGGACGCCGATGCGAAAGATGCTAGGTGGTTTCATCATCCGTCTCCTTAACCGCTATGGCCTGTACCTCGGCTGGCTGATCCGCGAGCTCGCTGATGCGGGTCACCTGGTCGAATTTCATGATCATCAGTGCCGCGGCGTCGCGCATCGCAAGGACAGCGGCGCGTTGCAGCGCCTCGTCCTGGTTGAGTGTCTTGGTCTGGCTCTTGCCGTAGGCGGCCACCGGCCAGTTTGATATGAGCGTGCCCTCCCGATCGTAGACCTTGAGTCGGTAGCGGATCCAGACAGCGAACGCCTCGGTACGGCTCTGTGCCGGCGTTGAAAACTCGAAGGCGTCGATCGAAGGCTCGATCAGCGCGTCGAGGTCCATAAGCTTGGGATCGTCGTCTGCGCCAAGGACCGTGACCGACCTGAACATGTGGCCGAACAACTGGGTGAACAGCGCGCGGTTGGAGGAGCCCAGGTCGATTGACCACTCCTCGCGTCCAAAGAAACTCTCTTCATGGACGAAGCTGTCGAAATTCTCGGGCAGCCGCAGTCCGACCGAGACCGGGATCTTGTTGACGAGAGGCACAGGGATGGTCGGCGGCGCCATTTTCACGTTGGAGGCGCATCCGCCAAGAAAGCCTGCGACCAGCAGGGTCGCTAACGCTGAACGTTTTACTACCTGATTCAAGACCTGTTCGCGAGTCATTAACGGCCGTACGACGTTAGTATCAGAGCGTCGACGGCGGCTGAAGTTCCACAGAACCGTGGGGATCTGCACCTTTCACCACTCTAGTGTGCGCCGCAGCGAGAATCAATGCGTTATTGAGCTTCACGCGGTCCGCCGCCGCAGGTATAAAGGCACGTTTCCCGACCGGCCCGATCCCGCCCAGGTTGCCATGCCCCGTCCAAAGATCCTGGTTTTTCAACACGTGCCCTACGAGCCACTGGGGACGCTGGATCCACTGCTCAAGGAATCGGGTTTTCGCATCCGCTACGTAAATTTCGGCCGCGATCCGAACGTGCGACCGTCACTCGACAAGTACGCGGCGCTTATCGTGCTGGGCGGGCCCATGAATGCGGACCAGATCGACCATCACCCGAATCTCCTGGCGGAGGTCGAAATCATCCGCGACGCGGTGGCCCGGGATATGTCGGTACTTGGCATCTGCCTTGGCGCGCAGCTGCTGGCCAAGGCCCTCGGCGGCCGCGTCACGCGCAACGCTGTCCGGGAGATCGGCTGGCACGACGTCGAGCTGACCGCCGAGGGCAGGTCCGACCCCGTGCTGTCCACGTTTTCGCCTCGCCAGGAGGTCTTCCAGTGGCACGAAGATGGCATCGAGCTGCCGGCTGGCACGGTGCACCTCGCCCGGTCGCCGGCAAGCCGGGTGCAGGCATTTCGCCACGGCGAGCATGCGTATGGCTTTCAGTTTCACCTCGAAGTCGACAGCTCGCTGATCGAGCGCTGGCTGACGGTGCCGGAGAACCAGGCGGTACTGGCCGATGAGCGAGGGAACATCGACGCTGCTGCCATTCGGCGGCAGACGCCGGCGTCCATTGACGCGCTGCAGGCGCTGAGCCGGAGGACGTTTACTCGCTGGATCGATCGATTCGAGCGGTCGCCGCGCCGGCAGACGCTGCCATCGAAATAGCTCAGAAACCCTGCCACTGGAGTGGCGGTTCCTGCATTAGCGCGACCTGTTCGCGCAGCGCGAGCACGTGCTCGTCCCAGTAACGGTGTGAATCGAACCAGGGAAATGCAAGCTTGAAAGCCGGGTCCTGCCAGCGCCTCGCCAGCCACGCCGCGTAATGAACGATGCGCAGGCTGCGAAGCGCCTCGATCAGGTGCAGTTCGCGGGCATCGAAGGCGTTGAATTCGGTATAGCCCTCGAGCAATGCATCCAGCTGCGGCGCCTGTTCGGCCTGGTCGCCGGAGAGAAACATCCACAGGTCTTGCACTGCCGGGCCCATGCGGGCGTCATCGAGGTCCACGATATGCAGCCGGTCCTCGCCGGCCGCGAGGACGTTACCGGGGTGGAAGTCGCCGTGCAGCCGCAGGTCACGGGTCCGGCCGGCGCGCGCGTAGCAGGCCTCTATGCCTTCGAGGAGGTGGTCGACGACGCTTTCATAGGCGGGGACGAGATCGGCAGGGATGAACCCGGCATCGAGCAGGTAGTGGCTTGTGCTGACCCCGAAACTGTCGATATCGAGATGGGGCCGCTCAGCGAAGGGCCTGATCGCGCCGATTGCGTGAATCCGGCCGATTAACCGGCCGAGCTGGCGGAGCATTGCGAAGTCGTCGAGGTCCGGTGCGCGGCCGCCGCGCCGAGGGTACACGGCGAGGCGGAACGGGCCCGAGACATGCAGCGTCTGGTCGTCGATTTGCAGCGGCGCGACCACCGGGATTTCCGCTGCCGCCAGCTCCTCGGAAAAGGCATGTTCTTCCAGGATCGCCTCGTCGGACCAGCGATTCGGGCGGTAGAACTTTACGACCACGGGATCGGCGTCCTCGATGCCGACCTGGTAGACCCGGTTCTCGTAGCTGTTCAGGGCGAGAAAGCGGCCGTCGCATCGAAAGGACAGCTGTTCCAGCGCCTCGAGGATCTGCTCCGGCCGCAGTCCGGCGTAGGCGAGAGTGGCAGTGTCGAGGCTGTCGGCTGTCAAGGGATCGTATTACCATGCGCACGATGAAGTCAGCTGCAACATACCTGATGGCGCTCCTGATTGCCTGTTTGCTTGCAGCCTGCGGCAAAAGCCAGGCCGGTGCTGACAGCGCGACCTACGAGGCCGAAATCCTCGAGTGGCGAAAGGGCCGGGTGGCGAGACTGAAAGGCCCGGAGGGTTTTCTGAATCTCGTCGGCCTCTACTGGCTCGATGCGCAGCCCGTGCGCATCGGCTCGGCGCAGGACAACGATATCGTGTTCCCGGCTGCCGCCGCGCCGCATGTCGGCACGTTACGGCCCGAAGAGTCCGGCGTCTGGCTGGACACGGAACCCGGCGTGGACGTCCGCCACGGCGGTGAGCCGGTCGCGTCGATACTGATTGCCGACGATACGACCGACGACCCGGTGACCGTTACGCACGGCAGCCTCGCCTGGACCATCATCAAGCGCGATGGCCGCTTCGCGTTGCGGCTGCGCGACTACGAGCACCCGGCCATCGCGGCGTTGCCGCCGATCGAGTCGTACCCGATCGACCGCCGCTACCGCGTCGCAGGTGTATTACGTGCTTTCGCAGAGCCCAGGATCATGAACGTAAACACGACGATCGAGGGTCTCGGCTACCACCCGCGCTCCCCGGGCAAGATCGTTTTCGAACTCGACGGGCAGGCGCTCGCACTCGAGGCTTACGAGTCCGGCGACTCCTTGTTCCTGGTGTTCGCGGACCAGACCACCGGCAGAGAGACCTATCCTGCCGGGCGCTTCCTGTACGCCGAGCAGCCGGATCAGGACGGCATCACGGTGCTGGATTTCAACAAGGCCTATAACCCGCCTTGTGCGTTCAACGAGTTTGCGACCTGCCCGGTGGCATCTCCGCGCAATCGGCTGTCAGTGCGGATCGAGGCCGGCGAGAAGTACGACCCCCGCGTCCACAAGCCCGTTGCAACGACTCACTGACCGATCTGCCTCGCGAGGAGCGCCACGGCCTTCGCCCCGTCTCCCGATTCCAGCGTGCCGACCTGCTCGAATCCAAGTTGGCGGTGGAAGCTCATCGACGTCTCGTTGGGTGGCCGGATATTGACTTCACAGGTCATGACATCCACGGCGCCTGCCACGGTTTTCTCGAAATCCTCGTAAAGCCGGGACGCGAGACCCTGCCGGCGCGCTTGCGGCGCGACAGCCACCCGGTCGATGTAGGCAAAGTCCGCGTAACGCTGGCAGAACCACCGGTAATTAGGGCTCGCATAACTCGTTCCCGGACGCAGCCCCACGAGGTAGGCACCGATGTCATCGCCGCGCGCCGCGACCCGGAAATAGGCGGCATTGGCGGCGAACCACGCGAGCTGTTCGGGACCGATGCTCCCCAGATGGGGAACCTCGGCTTCATTCAGGTGCAGGACCGCTTCCAGATCCGTCGCACAGACATTTCGAATTGCGTAACCCATATTGCCGCCCAGGGTTTGTACCGGCGGGGGTGTCGAGCTTATAATTAGCCTATGACGGCAGTCGAGTCCATCGATCTACAATAATCAGACCGTCACCGATCGCTACTTTACCCGCCAAACTTCGGACCACGGGAATCCCTGGGGATGCCCGCAAACGTCACTGTTGAGGAAGGCAATTCATGTTCAAGTCGATTAGTAGCAAGCTCCTTTTTCTGGTGGTCCTTGCAGCCCTGGGCCTCGCGGCCTGCAGCAAGGACAAGGAACCAGCGTCCGCCGCATCGGCGCTGAGTTCGAACGACACGATTCTGCGCTACATCCCGGCCGACACGCCCTACGTACTGGCCAACGTCGAGCCGTTACCGGACGAGCTCATGGACAAGATCGAGCCACGCATCGACGACATCCTGCAGTCCTATCAGACGGTGCTGCGCGAAATCGTTGCAGCGAAGAAGGGCGAGATGTCGGAGGAGCAGCTCGAGAGCGAGGAGGCGCAGCGCATCTCCGCCGTCATCGAGGAGCTCACCGGGCTGTTGTCGTTGGAGGGGCTTCGTGGTGCCGGGCTCGGTCGCGAGGCGAGCGGCGCGATATACGGGAACGGCCTGCTGCCGGTCGTGCGCGTCGAACTGACCGACGGCGCCCTGTTCGATGCCGCCATCTCACGCATCGAGGAAAAGGCCGGCCATAAGATGCCTGTCGCCGCTATCGACGGCGGGGGCTACCGGTATGCGGACATCGAGGACCTGAGGATCGTAATCGCGATACTCGAAAAGCAGGCCGTGCTGACGCTGGTCCCGAGCACCTTTTCGGAAGATCAGACGGCCGCAGCTCTCGGCTTGACGCCGCCCGAGACCAGCATCGCCGACTCGGGAGTGCTTGAGGACATCGCCCGGGAATACGGCCTGACGTCCCATTACGTGGGGTACCTCGATGCCGGGAGGATTGCGGCAAGCTTCATCGAGCCACAGACCGGCATCAACGCAGACCTGCTTGCCATGGCAGGGCATGATCCGGCGAAGTTCTCGGATGTGTGCAAGGCCGAGATCCGGGAGGTGGCCGGCATTACGCCTCGCGTGGTGATGGGATACACGCATGTCGACGCGAGCCGGCTAGACAGTAAATTCGTTGTCGAGCTGCGCGACGATATCGCCGCAGGGCTGGCAACCCTGACGGCCGCGGTCCCTGGTCTCGGGGGCGATCCCGGTGGTTTGATGGCGTTCGGAATGAGCCTCGACGTCAAGGCCGCGCGTGAATTTGCCGAGGCCCGGATCGCGGCGCTCGAGGCAGATCCTTTCGAATGCGAGTTGTTTGCCGAGATGCAGGCCGGAGTCGCCGGTGTGAAGATGGCGCTGCAGCAGCCGATTCCGCCGATTGCTTACGACTTCAAGGGTTTTCTTGCGGTCATCGATGACATCGAGGGGCTCGAGGTGGCAACCCAGACGCCACCGACCTCCGTCGATGGGCGTTTCATGATCGCGATGGACAATGCGCCGGCGCTGGTGGCCATGGGTGCGATGTTCAGCCCCGAGCTCGCCGCGCTGAACCTGCAGGCGGACGGCCAGCCGGTGGCGCTCGACTTGCCACAGATGCAGGCCCTGGGCATGACCGCACATGCCGCGCTGACAGACAGTGCAGTTGCCATTGCGGTGGGAGAGGACTCCGAGTCCGACCTGACCTCGATGCTGACGAAAGAGGCGGGCGAGATGACGCCGTTCATGAGCTTCAGCATGGACGCTGGCCGGTATTACGCGTTCCTCGGTGAGGCGATTGCGCAGTCCGAGGCAACCGACGACGAAAAAGCGCCGTCGCCGGAAATGCAGGCGGCGCTGCAGGACATCATGACGGCGGTCGGCAGCCTCTATGACCGCATGTCGGCGGACGTCATGTTGACGGCGGACGGGGTCGAGCTGCGGGTAACCGAGACGCTGGCCGACTAGGATGATTGGCCTGGTTCGCAGCCTGTTGCTGATTGGCAGCGCAGCCGTCCTGGCTGCGTGCGCCGACGACGACACCCGCTACAGCGGCCCCGTGGCTTACCTGGATGTCGCCGAGGTCTCGGCCGGCGCCGAGCCCCGGCCCGTCGGCGGGTTGACGGCCGCCGGCCAGCCGGATGAGGCGGCCTTCGAGGCCTTTGCCGAGGCCGGTTACGTGGCCGTGGTCGATATGCGCGCGCCGGACGAGGACCGGGGCCTCGAAGACGAGCAGGGCCTCGTCGAGGCCCTGGGCCTGGATTACATCGCCTTCCCGATCGCTAGCGAAGAGGAGATCGACTTCGAATCCGCGGCGCGCCTGGATGCTTTGTTGGAAAGTTATGACGGCCCGGTGCTGGTCCACTGCGCGAGCAGCAACCGGGTCGGCGCATTGCTGGCACTGCGGGAGAGCCTGCGCGGGGCGGATGACGACACGGCGCTCGGCTATGGCAGGGCCGCCGGACTCACCCGGCTGGAGCCGCGGGTCAAAGAGGTGCTCGAGGAGCGAAAGTAGGGCGTAGGCCACAACAGAGGTGGCCCACGCCCCGAATGAAAGCCGCTTGACGCGGCTTTCGCAAAATGGTGGAGGTGGCGAGAATCGAACTCGCGTCCGCAAGCCCTCTGCCTCAAGCTCTACATGCTTATTCCGTCTTTAATCTCGCTATGGGCTACCCGACGAACAGGGAAAACCCATAGCCAGTCCAGTGAAGATTTAACGGGTCGGGCCCTGGACATGCCGTCACCGCGGTCCTGTGAAGTCGACCCCTGGAATCCGGACGCACAGGCACGATCCGGGCAGAGGGCGCTAGGCTGGTTTTTAGGCAGCTAGTGCGTAGTTGTCGTCGTTG
>JBFFSI010000005.1:0-65025 GCA_041572475.1 Woeseiaceae bacterium | reverse complement strand
CTGCGGCGAACGCTGCATGGCGATCTCGGTGGTCGTCTGCGTCGGCGACGAAACAGCCGACGAGGTCGTGTCGAAGCTGAAGAACGAACTGGCCGACCTGAAAGTCGGCAACGGCACCGACACGAGCAACAACATGGGACCGCTGGTCACGAAGGATCTCTTCGAGAAGGTGCGCGGCTACGTCGACCTCGGCGTCGAGGAAGGCGCGGAACTGGTCGTGGACGGCCGCGATCTCGTCGTCGACGGCCACGAGGACGGCTTCTTTCTCGGCGGCTGCCTGTTCGACAAGGTGACGCCCGACATGCGCATCTACAACGAGGAGATCTTCGGGCCCGTGCTGTGCGTGGTGCGCGCGGAGTCGCAGGAACACGCGATGCAGCTGATCAACGATCACGAGTACGGCAACGGCACCTGCATCTTCACCCGCGACGGCGAGGCCGCACGCTACTTCTCCGACAACATCCAGGTCGGCATGGTCGGCATCAACGTGCCGCTACCCGTGCCCGTCGCGATGCACAGCTTCGGCGGCTGGAAACGCTCCCTGTTCGGCGACCTGTACGCCTACGGCCCTGACAGCGTAAGGTTTTACACGCGGCGCAAGACGATCACGCAGCGCTGGCCATCAGGTGGCGTGCGAGAGAAGGCGCAATTCTCGTTCCCGAGTAATCGTTAGCGTTTCATTCCGTACAGGAGCCGCTTCAGCCGCGACTGAACGGCGAGCCTATTCGGGCTGCGCCTCCGGCTCCATCAGCGGCGCCAGCAATGCCTCGATGTCGTTCTGTGCCAACAGCGCACGGATGTTCGAGCGCTGCTGTTCGACGTATGCCGACATGCGTGAGCGGAGCTGGACAAATCGGGGGTCGTCCTTGACTTGGGTCCTCCAGTTCGAGTCTTCGGGATCCTGTTCTGCGGGCTCCCCGGCGTCATAAACGTCGTACGCACCGTAGTCGACGGCCAGTTCCAGCATATCCAGCGCTGCATCGAGATTCCCTTGCCGGCCGTAGGCTTCGGCCAACAGCGACACGGTCGAATGGTGGCGTACGCCGGCATCGACCTCGGCCTGCAGCTCCGTAACGACTCGCTGCAACACGGCTGCAGCATCGTCGCTGCGCCCCATCTCCATGTACATGCCGGCCAGAAGCATTGGATAACCCATGCGCCGTTCCGCCCAGACGGTCGGCGGGTACGGGTAGTGCTGCAGCGCCTCGAGCAACTCGATCGCCCGCTCCCTTTCTCCCGCATTCCAGAACGCGCCGGCAATCCCGCCTGCTTCGATCTGCCAGGTCTTGAGGATCTCATCGTTACTCATGCCGACGAACTCCGCGATCCCTGGGTCGTTCACCTCGCCATGCCCGTCCGCGTCAACATCTTCCGGGCCTGCCAGGAACATCCGCCGAAACTCCTCTGCATCCTGGTGCTCGGGATTCGGTATTTTCGCGACAGCCTCGTAGAGTTCCTCAGCCTGCTCGACGAGGCCCAACATCCCGATCCCGCTTACCGTCCACCACAGGTGATAGAGAATTCTGAGCTGCTTATAGAGTTCCGGACGTTGGTGCAGAATTTCGATCAGCTTCGCGAATTTTTCATCCACACGGCCCTGGTTTTGCAGGATCTCGAGCTGGGTCCACCATAGTCCGATACTCTTGCCCTGTGGCAGAGCCTCGAAGCGATCGAGCCTCTCCATCGCCTCGCGCAGTCGGCCGAATTCGACCAGCCGGTAGGCGGCAAGCTCGCTCAGGTCCTCGTTGAACGGATCCCGCCGGTCCAGTCCGTCCAGCACCAGCCGAAGGGATTCCCTGCGGCGCGCTACGCCCTGGCTGTCCATGCTGACGGCCGTTCCTACACGCACCTCCGTTGCGCTCGGATTGGCGGCCAGCGCCGAACGGAAATGCTGCTCAGCCTCGGTGTAGTATGCCTGTGACCTCGCCCGGCTGGCCGCGACGCCGTCTGCGCCGATCTCGTGAAATTCCCGGTAGACCAGCGCGTCTTCGAGTTGACCGAGAGAAAGCAGTAAGCGGCCGGCGATACGACTGGTTTCGAAGCTCCCAGCATCTCGCTGCAGCTCGGCCCTGACCAGCACCAGCGCCTCTTCGGTAGACGCACGCACGTGCTTCAAGCCATCCGCCTGGTTTTCGAAAAGCCGGATATCGGCCGTGGCCCAGGCCAGCTCGAACCGGGCCTCGGCGTAATCGGGCTGAATCGCGAGTGCTTTCTCGAACTCGGTGCGCGCCTTGTCCTTGTCACGCCGCCGCAGGTACTCCTGCCCGATCAGGAAGTGCTCCAGTGCCTTGCCGTCGATGGCCCTGTCCTGTGGCCCGGCAATGGCGTCGCCGAGCCGGACCGCTACGCCATCAGCAACCAACGAGGCCAGTCGTGCTTCAACCTGGTCGAAACGATTGACGACCTGGGTAAATTCCTGCGCCCAGACCGTGAAGCCATTATTGTCCGTCAGCTCGGCCTGCACGCTCAGGTTAAGTCCGTCCCGGCAGAGAACGCCCTGCAGCATGTACTCGACGCCAAGCAGGTCGGCGATCGTCGTCACGGACGGCGCGGTCGCCACCACGGTATCGACCGAGCGCCGCCCCATCACTTTGAGACGGTCGCGTTGCGCCAGGCGGTTGAACACGGCGCCGGCCAGGCCAGCGGCAAGCGTGCGGTCGCTCGCACGATCCTCACAGACTTCGAAAGGCAGCACCGCAATCGAGTTTTCGGTCACGGCCAGTGCACCGTCCGGCTCCGGCGGCGGAATGAGGTAGATAATCACGCCCGCCACGAGAACCGCAACGGCCAAGGCGCTGACGATGCGCCGCGCTGTCCGTCGGAGATCCCGGGTCCACGCCAGGTACATCGCGGCCGGGAAGCCGGCAATCAGCAGTATCGCGAGGTAGCGCCTCACCTCTCGTGCGGCCGCCTCCGTGAACAGGCTTTCCGTCAGGAAGACGAGTATCTCGGTGCCGCCCCAGGCAATCGCGACATACAGCGCGGCCGTCTGGATGAGCCTGCGGCGAGTGAGCTCCTCGATGATCGCCATCAGAACGCCTGCGTCCAGTTCGCGTACCAGATCAGGCCGCGCCGGTCGTGGATGTTATCGTCCGACGTCGAATGCGAATATCGCGGCTCTTTCTCCAAGACCTTCCCCCGATTGGTAAGCACACCGAGCCGGCTCAGTCGGCACCCCGGAGGCGTGGTCGAAGGCGCGAACCGGGGTGAATGCGGGGCACATCCACGCACACGATGAGGCGGACGGCAGCTACCTCCCTCTGTGCCCCACCCTGTAGAGACCTGAAAATGCAGTCAATTCGTAATCACCGCAGTCGTAGCGGCTGCTGGCGCTGACAGGCTCCCGCCCACTGGCGATTCGCCGCCCGGCGTGTAACCATTCGGGGCGGTATTTTTGTGAGGCTATTAAGCATGAAGAAAACCATTGTTTTCCTGCTGCTGATATCCGCTGCTGTGCAAGCCCAGGACGACGAGGTCAAGCTCGAGGCGACGGAGGTGGCGCCCGGCATCTATCACATCCTCGGTGCAGGCGGAAACTTCACGCTGCAGACCGGGGACGAGTACAACATCCTCTACGACAATGGCATGCCGCCGTACTCGGACGCGGTGGTGGACAAGGTCAACGAGCTCGTCGGCAGGTCGATCGATTTCGTGGTCAATACCCACGTCCATGGCGACCACACCGGCGCCAACGCTGCGTTTGCCGGCTCCGGCTCGTACGTCGTCGCGCACGAAAACCTGCGCAAGCGGCTCGCCGAAAAGCCCGAAGACGCCGGTGGCCCGGGAGGCATACCGGTAGTGACGTTCTCGGACGCACTGACGTTCCACGTCAACGGCGTCGAGGCTCACGTATTCCATTCCGCTGCCGCACACACCGACGGTGACGCGATCATCGAGTTTCGCGGGCTCAACGTGATTTACGCCGGCGACACCTGGTTCAACGGCGTGTTCCCGTACATCGATCTGGGCCAGGGTGGCACGGTCGCCGGTTTCATCGCCGCCCAGGAGAAGATCATCGACTTGGCCGACGAAGACACGGTCATCCTGCCGGGCCACGGCCCGTCGGGCAGCCGCGCGGACCTGCAGGCTGCCGTCGACATGCTCGTGGACGCCCGGGCCCGCGTGAAAAACCTTGTCGACCAGGGTCTGTCACAGGATGAGGTGCTCGCGGCGAACCCCCTGGCCGACTATCACGACACCTGGAACTGGCGGTTCATCACGACCGAGAGGATGACCACCACTTTGTACCGGTCACTGACGCAAGAGAATTGATCAATCGGGTCGCGGCTAAAGCCGCTCCTACACGGGACTACGGACTGTAAGACATGGACAACAAGCAAACGGCGGAATTCGTTAACAAGGCCTGGGACGACTCGATCATCCCGGAGATTTCCGAGTACATCAGGGTCCCGAACAAGTCGCCGCATTTCGACCCGGACTGGGAAGCTAACGGCCACATGGAGAAAGCCGTGCAGATGCTCGAAGCCTGGGCGAGGCAGCAACCGATCAAGGACCTGCAGGTCGAGATCGTGCGCATCGAAGGCCGCACGCCGGTGCTGCTGTGCGAGATCCCCGGTGACTCCGACGACGTGGTCCTGCTTTACGGGCACTACGACAAGCAGCCCGAGTTCAGCGGCTGGGACGAGGACCTCGACCCGTGGAAGCCCGTCATCAAGGACGGCAAGCTCTACGGCCGCGGCGGCGCGGACGACGGCTATGCGCTGTTCGGCTCGCTGTCGGCGATCCGGGCGCTACAGGAGCAAGGCATCCCGCACGCGCGCTGCGTCGTGCTGGTCGAGGGCTGCGAGGAAAGCGGCAGCTTCGACCTGCCCGACTACATCGAGCTCCTCGAAGATCGCATCGGCTCGCCCGACCTCGTCGTCTGTCTCGACGCGGAGTGCGGCAACTACGAGCAGCTCTGGTGCACGACCTCGCTGCGCGGCAACCTGACCGGGACCCTGCGCGTCGACGTGCTGACCGAGGGCGTGCACTCGGGAACCGCCAGCGGCGTCGTGCCGTCCAGCTTCCGGGTGTTGAGGAAACTCCTGAGCCGGCTCGAGGACGAGAACAGCGGCCAGATCGTTCTCGAGTCGCTGCACGTCGAGATTCCGGAGGAGCGCATCGAGCAGGCCAAGAAAGCCGCCGAAACCCTTGGCGACCTCACCTACCAGAAGTACCCCTGGGCCGTCGCCGACCCGCAGCCGAGCGAGTCTCCCCACGAGCTGCTACTCAACAACACCTGGCGGCCGACGCTGAGCATCACCGGCGCCGACGGCCTGCCGACGCTCGTCAACGCCGGCAACGTGCAGCTGCCGTTCAATACCCTGAAGCTCTCGTTCCGCCTGCCGCCCTCACTCGATGCCGTCGCCGCGGCCGAGGCCGTAAAAGCGGCACTCACGACCGACACGCCGCCGCTTGCCAAAGTGAGTTTCAAGGTCGAGTCGACGATGGCCGGCTGGGACGCGCCGCCGATCGCCGACTGGCTCGAGCAATCGATGCAGAGGGCCTCCGAGGCCTTCTTCGGCAAGCCGTCGATGTACATGGGCACGGGCGGCACGATTCCGTTCATGGGCATGCTCGGCGAGAAATTCCCGGAGGCGCAGTTCCTGATCACGGGATTGTTAGGGCCTAAGTCGAACGCGCACGGCCCCAACGAGTTCCTGCACATCGTAACGGGCAAACGGCTGACGAGCTGCGTCGCGCAGGTGCTCGAGGATCACTTCCAGCGCGGCTGAAGCGCATCGCCCCCTCAAGGCCCGCGCAAAGGCAGGCCGGGAAGTCAGGACGTGAACATGATCATGATGCCGGCGGCGACGGCCGAACCGATGACGCCGGCCACGTTCGGGCCCATGGCATGCATCAACAGGATGTTGTGCGGGTTGGCGTCGAGCCCCACCTTGTTGGCAACGCGTGCCGCCATCGGCACGGCCGATACGCCGGCAGCGCCAATCAGCGGGTTGATCGGTATGTTTGACACCTTGTTCAGCAGCTTGCCCATCAGTACGCCGCTCGCGGTGCCGATGGCGAAAGCGACGATACCGAGCAGCAGTATCCCCAGGGTACTCGACTGCAGGAATTGATCGGCGCTCAGCTTCGAGCCGACCGACAGGCCGAGGAAAATCGTCACGATGTTGATCAGCGCGTTCTGCGTCGTGTGCGACAGCCGGTCAACGACGCCGCACTCACGCATCAGGTTGCCGAACGCCAGCATGCCGAGCAGCGGCGCCGCCGAGGGCAAGAGCAGCGCCACGAGCAGCAACAGCAACAGCGGGAACAGGATGCGCTCGGCTTTGGACACCTCGCGCAGCTGGACCATCTCGATCTTGCGCTCGGCCTCGGTGGTCAGCGCTTTCATGATCGGCGGCTGAATGAGCGGCACCAGCGCCATGTAGGAATAGGCCGCGACCGCGATGGCGCCGAGCAGGTCAGGCGCGAGCTTGCCAGCAACGTAGATCGCCGTCGGCCCGTCCGCGCCGCCGATGATGCCTATCGCCGCCGCCTCCTTCACCGAGAAGTCCATCCAGCCGATGGCCGTCAGCCCGAGGGCGCCGAGCAGCGTCGCGAAGATGCCGAACTGCGCCGCGGCGCCGAGGAACAGGGTGCGCGGGTTGGCGAGCAGCGGGCCGAAGTCCGTCAGTGCGCCCACGCCCATGAAGATGATCAGGGGAAAGGCACCGGTCTCGATGCCCACGAGATAGGTCAGGTGCAGCAGGCCGTCTCCCGTCGCGATCTCCACGCCGGGGATGTTCGACAGGAGACCGCCGAAGCCGATCGTGACCAGCAACAGCGGTTCGAACTTGCGGACGATGCCGAGATACAACAGCGCCAGGCAGATAAGCAGCATGACAACCTGGCCGCCCGTGATCTGGTAGAGACCGGAGCCGTGCCAGATCTGCTCGATGAACTCCATGCGTCAGCCTATCGCGACGAGGGAATCGCCGACGGCCACGGTGTCGCCCTCGGCGACGAAGACATCCGTGATCGTGCCGGCTTTCGGGGCGACGACGGCGGTCTCCATTTTCATGGCCTCGACGACGAGCAGCGTCTGCCCGACGGCGACGGCATCGCCGACCGCCACGTTCAGCTTGAAGATGTTGCCGGCGAGCACGGCCTTGACGGCCTCGCCATTGCCGCCTTTAGCCGCAGCGGGCGCCGGCGCCGCGGCCTGCTGCACGTCCGTGAGCTGGCCGCTCTCGGCGACTTCGACCGTGTAGCTCTTGCCGTTCACCCGGACCGAGTAGACCGCGGGTCCCTGCGCGCCGCGGCTCGTCCCCGCCGCGGCGGGCGCCACAGCAGTCGGCGCCTCCGGCGGCGGCTCGAAGGCCTCGGGGTGATCCCGGTTTTGCAGGAATTTCAGCCCGATCTGCGGGAACAGGGCATAGGTCAACACGTCGTCGATGACGCTGGCCGCGAGACGGATGTTCTTCTCTGTGGCGATCTGGGCCAGCTCCTCGGTCTGGCGCTCGACCTCGGGATCAAGCAGGTCCGCGGGCCGGCAAGTGATCGGTTCGCCTCCCTCGAGCACCTTCGCCTGGATCTCGGCGTTGACGGGCGTCGGCGTGGCGCCGTACTCGCCCTTCAGCACGCCGGCTGTTTCCTTGGAGATCGTCGCGTAGCGCTGGCCCGAGAGCACGTTGATGACCGCCTGGGTGCCGACGATCTGCGACGTCGGCGTGACCAACGGGAGCATGCCCAGGTCCTCGCGAACGCGCGGAATCTCGTCGAGCACGTCGTCCAGCTTGTCGGTCGCGTTCTGCTCGCGGAGCTGGTTCTCCAAGTTCGTCAGCATGCCACCCGGTACCTGGGCGACAAGAATGCGCGAATCGACGCCCTTGAGCCCGCCCTCGAACTTTGCATATTTCTTGCGGACTTCGCGAAAATACGCCGCGATCTCCTCGAGCAGATACAGGTCGAGGCCGGTATCCCGGTCCGTGCCTTCGAGTATCGCCACCAGCGACTCGGTCGGCGAGTGCCCGTAGGTCATGCTCATCGACGAGATCGACGTGTCGATGTTGTCGATCCCGGCCTCGGCCGCCTTGACGTTCGTCGCCGTCGACAGGCCGGTCGTCGCATGGCACTGCATGTGGACCGGTATCTCCAGTGTTTCCTTGAGGCGACTGACCAGCTCGAACGCGACGTACGGCCGCAGCAGGCCTGCCATGTCCTTGATCGCGATCGAATGGGCGCCCATATCCTGGATACGCTTCGCGAGATCGACCCAGAGGTCGATCGTATGCACCGGGCTCACGGTGTAGGAAATCGTGCCCTGCGCGTGCTTGCCCAGGGCCACGGTCGCCTTGATCGCGACCTCCAGGTTGCGCGTGTCGTTGAGCGCATCGAAGATCCGGAACACGTCGACGCCGTTCTCCGCGGCACGCTCGACGAACTTCTCGACCAGGTCGTCGGCGTAATGCCGGTAGCCGAGAATGTTCTGCCCGCGGAACAGCATCTGCTGCGGCGTATTCGGCATCGCCGCCTTCAGCTTGCGGATGCGCTCCCACGGATCTTCGCCGAGGTAGCGGATGCAAGCGTCGAATGTCGCCCCGCCCCACGATTCGATGGACCAGAATCCGACCTGGTCCAGCTTGTCGCAGATCGGCAGCATGTCTTCGATGCGCATACGGGTTGCGAGCAGGCTTTGATGCCCGTCGCGAAGTACGAGCTCCGTAATCCCGAGTGGTTGCTTGTTGCTCAAGAGAGAATTCCCTGTGTTTATTGCTTGCGGCGATGCGCTGCGATCGCTGCGGCGATAGCCGCGACCTCGTCCTCCGCGTGTCCCGTGGGCGGCGCATCCGCTTGAAATCGCATCGTGAGCCGAGACATCATGGACATGGCTGCAACGAGCACCGTCAGGAACACGAATACGGTGCCCATGCCGACGAGCATAAGCATCAGTCCTTCGTTCATCAGGGTGGTCGCCATGACGTACTGCTCAGTATTCTCGCCAGCACCGGATTATACTGATTTAGCTTGGGCTAAGTAGCGCCTTATCGTGCCGAAACCTCGTTTCCTCAGATTCATCGCCGCTCTGTTGGTCGCCGCCGGACACGTTTCGGCGGAGGAGCCCGCCGAGGGGCTCGATGTCGCCCAGCTCGAGGCAGACAGGGTCGTCATCGGGGAGATTATCCTCGACAAGCGGGATGTCTTCGATCTCAGCAACCCGAAGGAGAACAACTGGCTGTTCCGGCTCGCCAACAAGTGGCATATCGTAACCAAGGACGAGATCATCACCCGGCAACTGCTGCTGGAGCCCGGGGACACCTACTCGAAGCGGCTGTCCGACGAGTCCGAGCGCATCCTGCGCAAGAACACCTATTTCTACGATGTCGCGATCGAGCCTGTGAACCGGGAGGACGGCAAAGTCGACCTGCGCGTCACGACGCAGGATGTCTGGACCCTGAACCCGGGGTTCTCGATCAGTCGCAAGGGCGGCGAAAACAAGACGGTCATCGACATCGAGGAACTCAACCTGCTGGGCCGTGGGCAGCTGATCCGCTTTGCCCGGACGGACGACGTCGACCGCGTCTCCAAGTCCGTAGAGTTCGAGGACAAGCAGCTCGGTACCAGCTGGGTGCGGCTCAACGCGTTGTACGCGGACAACTCCGACGGCGAGTCCAGCTTCCTGTCGCTGGTTCGGCCCTTTTATGCGCTGGATGCCCGCTGGGCGGCGGGTGTGATCGGCTCGGAAATCAACCAGCGGGGCGTCCTCTACGACCTCGGTGAAAAGGCCGCCGAGTACCAGCAGGAGCGCCGCTATTTCAACGCGTTCGGGGGCTGGTCCGGTGGGCTCAGGAACGGCTGGGTGCGGCGCTACACCGCCGGCGTGGTGTTCGACGAAAGCCGCTTTGCGGAGGTCGCCGACGCAATCCTGCCGCCGGCAATTCCCGGCGATCGAAAGCTGATCTACCCGTTCATCGGTATCGAGATACTGCAGGACAGTTTCGAGGAAACCAGCAATCGCGACCAGATCAAGCGGACCGAGGACCTGCAGACCGGCCTGCGGTTTGCGGCTTCGCTCGGCTGGTCAGACGAGGCTTTCGGCGCCGACCGGGACGCTCTCGTCTACTCGGCCAGCGTGAGCCGCTTATTCGGCTCTGTCGACGACGTTGCGCTGGCGCTGTCGGGCAGTGCGAGCGGCCGCCTCGAGGGCAGCAGCACGGCGAACGCACTGGTTTCGGCGCGCGCGCGCTACTCGCACCGCTTTTCCGAGAAACACTCGTTTTTTGCGACATTGTCGACGACCGTCGGACACGACCTCGACCTCGAGTCGCCCGTCGAAATCGGCGGCGATACCGGCTTGCGAGGCTATCCGCTGCGTTACCAGTCCGGCGATTCGAACCTGCTCTTCTCCGTCGAGCAGCGCTACTTCTGGGATTGGTACCCGCTGCGGCTGTTCCGCGTCGGCGGGGCCATTTTTGCCGACGTGGGCCGCACCTGGGGCGATCACCCGCTCGGCGGCCAGGAACTCGGCTGGCTCAAGGATGTCGGCATCGGCCTGCGGTTTGCGCCGACCCGGACGGGCTCGCGCAAAATCGTGCACCTCGACATCGCGTTCCCGCTCGACGGCGACGCGTCGATCGATGACGTGCAGATCCTGCTCGAATCCAAGGGATCGTTCTAGCGGCAGAGTTCGTCGCGCTTGGCCTTGGTCTCGGCGATGGTGGCGCCGGCTTCCTCTTTGCTGAGGTACTCGCGCTCCCCGCTCGCATTGGTTCGATACAGCTGCGGCGCATTGACATAGGACTCGTAGATCTCCGTCGCCCGCTTGCAATAGTAGGCTTCGGCTTTCTCGCGCTCGGCGCGCTCCTCCGCGGTCTCGCCAGGATAAGCGTAGCCGCCGGAATCAGAATCGGACTCGCTATCCTCGACATCGACGAGCGACCCGGATGAATGCCAGACGAGTTCGATGGAGACCGCATCCTCGTGATCCGGCGTATCGCTGTAGTGCACCTTGCCGAACTCGTCCGACCAGGTGTAGATCGGCTTCATCGTGTCGACGAAATGGGTCTTGCCGCTTGAATCGACCCACTTCCAGACATCGGCATGGGCCGCCAGGCTCAGGCCCGCCAAGAGCAGCAATGTCGTGAGAATGCGCGTCATAAGTCCTCCGGTTCCCATAAGTATGGGCTCCAGAGACCACAAATCACTTGAATGACGTCACAGAAATCGCCGAAGACGGCTCGCCGGGGCCGACGATTATGCAAAACGGCGCCTAGTTGCAGTCGGCCAGGCCGGTGACCCAGTCGGTCAACAGGGCCACCCCGGCCGCGTCCACGACGGTCGAACCCAGGGGCGGCATACCCGCCACGTCGCGCCGATTGGTGCGGGCGACGAGGACGGAACGCGCTGCGTCACCGGGCGCGATGATCCTCGGCATCACGATGCCCAGGTCGCCGGCCTGCGGCACCGCGTCGCAGGCATTGGTGTCGGCGAGCGCGGTCGTGTAGCGCAGATCGATGTTGACCGGTGTCGGTCCACCCGGCTGATGGCACTGCGCACAGTTCGTGTGCAGGTAGGCGCGCGCCCGGTCGCCCAGGTCAGCCGCCGCATCCATTGGGTCCGGCATCGCCGGCAGGGTCGCCGGGTCGCCGATGGCTGCGGCGAACATCCCGACGGCATCGAGCGTGTGCAACTGGTTCGCGGCACGGCCGGTCTGCGGGTAAGTGAAGTCCTTGTTGAGCTGCGCCGTTTCCGGTCCCAGCGCGACGCCGGCCACGGCGGTATGGCATTGCAGGCACTCGGCCTCGTCCGGGTAAATCCAGTCCTGGCCGCCGATATTCACCGTTTTGCCGCCGCGCACACGGGTCGCCTCGGTCTGGGCGGCATTCCACTCGTAGGTGTAGCCCGCCCAGGCGCCGTCCGGGTGCCGCATCAGGTGCCGGGTCTCGATGAGCTGTCCGTTCAGCCGGAAATTCTTGACGATGACGGTGCCGGGCGGGAACGTCCAGTCACCCTCGGTGCCAACCAGTATCGTGGTGCCGTTCGGAAGGCCCATGTGGCGATCCTTGACGGCCCCGTCCGACCAGAACGGCGCATTGAGGTCGTAAGGCACGAGCCCGGCATAGGGCCGGGTGACATCCGCAGGATCGACGCAGCCGGATTGCGACAGCAGGTCGGGCACCGGGTCCGCGCCGCCCCCGCCAGAGGGCACCAGCTGCATGATGCGACCGCCGAAGAAGTCGGTGAAATAGAGTTCGCCGTCCTGGTCCAGGCCGAAGGCGGAGGGCCCCGTCGACGTGTTCAGGAGTTCCACGTTGGTGAAGCCACCCGCACCGTCCGACCGCAGGGCCCAGAAGCGGCCGGACTCGAAATCTGCGAACACGTAGCGGCCTGTCAGCGACGGGATCGCCACACCCTGGTAAACGAATCCGCCCGTGATCGAGCGGTTGCCGTTGGTGTGCGGGTACTCGCTGACCGGGTCCACGAATGGCCCGATGCAGCCGGCCAGCTCGAAATTGTGCGCGCCCTCACGGCAGTCCCAGCCGTAGTTGTTGCCGACCTCGACCTGGTCGACCTCCTCCCACGAACCCTGGCCGACGTCCGCGGCCCAGAGCACGCCGGTGGGCACATCGAAACTCCAGCGCCACGGGTTTCGGAAGCCCCAGGCGAAGATCTCCGGGCAGCTGGCCGCGTTGAGCCCGGGACCGCATTTCGCGTTGCCGGAGAACGGGTTGCCCGGCGGGATGTCGTAGTCCGCGCCGGTGCCGATGACATCGATGCGCAGGAAGGCGCCGAGCAGCCGCGTCGTATCCTGGCCGGTCTCCGCGGGGTCGTTGGCGCCTCCCCCGTCGCCGAGGCCGATGTACAGGAGGCGGTCGGGACCGAAGCCGATGTCGCCGCCATTGTGATTGCTGCGAAACTGGTCGATCTCGATGATGACCTGCTCGGCCGTTCCGCCCCCCGGCGACGCGACGTCGTCGAGGATGAAACGCGAAATCACCGACCGCGCTTCGACGACCGGCCCGGCAATGACGTAGGACAGGAACACCTCCGGCACCGCCGGGTAATCCGGATGGAAGGCCATGCCCAGCAGGCCGGCCTCGGACGCCGTTCGCACCACTCCGGACAGGTCCAGGAACGTCGAGAGCGAATTCGCATTGTCCGGGTCGAATACCCGGACCCGCCCGGTCTTCTCGAGCACGAACCAGCGCGGATCGGCCACGGGCTCGACGAGGACCTTGGTCGGCTGACTGACGTTGGGCAGGGCGGGGAACGCATCGACGACATCGACCGCGCCCGCTACCGGCCCCCGGTAGGGCGCAAGGCAGGCTGCGTTGCCAGGCCGCGCATTGAGACCGCTCGTCGACGGCGTCGGCGGTGGCGGATTCGTTGGCGGGTTATTCGTCGTCTCCGCCCCGCCGCCGCAAGCCGCGACGATCAGCGACGCGGCACTCAGGAGCACGACGAGGCAAAAACGGCGCATCAGGCGAGTCTGGGCGCAAGCATCGAGGGTTTGAGTTCCGCGATCGACTTGCAGCCCATCAGCTTCATGTCGCGTTCGATCTCGTCGCGAAGCAGGCCGAGCGCGCGATCGACGCCCGCGGTGCCGGCTCCGGCCAGGGCGTAGAGGTACATGCGCCCGCCAGAGCAGGCCGTCGCACCCATTGCCATCGCCTTGAGGACATGGGTCCCGCGGCGAATCCCGCCGTCGAGGATCACCTCGATCTCGCCGCCGACCGCGTCGAGGATGGCCTGCAGCTGGTCGAACGGCGAGCGCGAGCCGTCGAGCTGCCGACCGCCGTGGTTGGAAATCATGATCGCGCTTGCGCCCACCTCCACTGAGCGCCGAGCATCGTCGACCGACATCACGCCCTTGATCGCGAACGGGCCGCCCCACTCCTCGATCATCGCCGCCGCTTCGTCCCAGCTGATCGAGGCCTTCATCTGCGTGTTGATGTAGTCGACGACCGACAGCTTGACGTCGCCCCCGGTGCCGACGAAGCCCTTGATGTTGGGCAGGTCGAACGGCTCCTTGAGCAGGTAGTCGAACGCCCAGCGCCAGTGCGTGGCGAAGCTCATGAGGCTTCGCGGCGTCAGCTTCGGCGGCGTCGTGAAACCGGTCAGGTAGTCGCGCTCGCGGTTGCCCGCCACGATCGTGTCGACGGTCAGCGCCAGCGCGCCGAATCCCGCCTCCCTGCAGCGAGTGATGAGGTTCGACGTGAGCGCCGGGTCGTGATGGATATAGATCTGGAACAGCTTGGGTGCGCTCGTAAACGCGCCGATTTCCTCGATGCTGCGCGTGCCGATCGTGGACACGCCGAACATCGTGCCGTATTTCTCGGCCGCCCGTGCGAGCGCAAACTCGCCGTCGTCGTGGAACAGGCGCTGCATGGCCGTCGGCGCCATGAACAGCGGAATGTCCAGGCGTTGGCCGAGCACCTCGACCGACAGGTCGACATCCTCGATGCCCGCCAGGACGTTGGGCACGAGGTCTACCGTCTCGAAGGCATCGGTATTGCGGGCCAGCGTCACTTCGTCGTCGGCGCCGCCGTCGATATAGTGAAAGATCGGCGCGGGCAGTCGCTGCTTGGCCAGCTGGCGAAAGTCCCGCGTGCGATAGCAGTTCTTCAGGCGCATGGCGTCGTTCCTCGTGCAGTCACTGCCGGCCCTTATTCTACTCCAGCGAGTCGCGCCGTGACTCGCCGGCGCTCGCTATCCGGCGAAGGCACGCAGACCCATGCGCACGGACACGACGAAAAGAAACGCACCGAACAGGAAACTCAACCAGCGGCGCGACAGCGCATGGGCGATCCGGGCGCCGACGGGCGCGAACAGCACCGTGGCCGGCGTGACGAGCAGGAACCCGACGAGGCTCACATAACCGAGGCTCCACGCCGGCATCAGGTCGTTGCCCCACCCCGCGAGCACGTAGCCTGCGGTTGCCGGCAAGGCGATAACCAGCCCGAGCAGGGCCGACGTGCCCACAGCGAGATGCACCGGCTTGCTCATCAGCGTCATGGCAGGCACGCTCATCGTGCCGCCGCCGATGCCCATCAGGGTCGAAATCGCACCGATGCCTGTCGGGATCAGCGCCCCGCCCGGCCCGCGCGGCACCTCGCCCCAGATCACCTTTGCCTGCGACGGCCGCATCATGTTCACAGCCGCAGCCAGCGCGACCACGGCAAACACGCCCGCGAGCACGCGGCCCGATACCTGGGAGGCGATGATCGTGCCGGCGATGGCGCCGGCGAGGATGAACGGCCACCAGAAGCGGACGACCTGGAAATCGATCGAGGACTTGCGGTAGTGCGCCGCGGCGGAGGATATCGAGGTCGGGATGATCGTCGCCAGCGACGTCGCTACCGCGATGTGCATGCGCACGGTGAGGTCGACGCCGAGGTAGCCGAGGGCCGCCTCGAGCGCCGGCACGATCACGATGCCCCCGCCGACACCGAGCAGGCCGGCGAGGACGCCCGCGGCCGCCCCGGTGACGAGCATGGCGACAATCAAACTCGGCAGGTCCATGGGCAGACTGTATCATCTGCCGAATGCCGCGGCCCTGCTGAGGCGCGCCCGCTTCCTCGGGGTGCCGTCGCATGCACACAGAAGGAGCCGCACTTTGAACAATTCAATACCGGTATTCGCCCTCGCCGCGGCCGTCATGATGCTGTCGTCGACGTCCCTGGCCCAGTCCCGCTACACCGAGCACACCTTCATCCTCGACGATCCGGACCATCGCGCTGCCGCAACCCTCGATGACGTTGCATGGCTGGTGGGGTCCTGGAAAGGCGAGGGCTTTGGCAGCACCTTCGAAGAGGTCTGGAATCCGCCTTCTGCCGGCTCGATGATCGGCATGTTCAAGCTGCTCGATGGCGACGCCATCGGCTTCTACGAGCTGCTGTTGCTCGTCGAGGAAGCAGGCAGCATCACGATGAAGGTCCGCCATTTCGATCCGGATTTCACCTCCTGGGAGGAAAAGGACGAGTACGGACAGTTTCGCTTCATCCGCGCAGAGCCGGACGCCATACACTTCTCGAGTCTCAGCTTTTATCGCATCGACGACTCGACGGTGCACGCCTACCTCGCGGTCAGTTTTGCCGACGGCCTGCGCGAGGAGAAGCTCATCTACCGGCGCAACTAGCCGCCGGCGTTCCTCGAGCGCTCGAGCGGCACGAGCAGGCTCGAGGTATCCCAGCGCGATCCGCCGAGACTCTGGACCTCACCATAGAACTGGTCGACTAGCGCCGTCACCGGCAGATGCGCGCCCGCCTCTCTCGCCGCATCGAGAACCATGGCGAGGTCCTTGCGCATCCAGTCGACGGCGAAGCCGAAATCGAACTCGCCCGCGAGCATGGTCTCGCCCCGGTTGTCCATCTGCCAGGATTGCGCCGCGCCTTTCGAGATGACCTCCAGCACGGCGGCCGCGTCCTGGTCGGTCGCGAACGCGAAGTGCAGGGCCTCGGCGAGCCCTTGCACGGTCCCCGCGATGCAGATCTGGTTGACCATCTTCGCCAGCTGGCCGTAGCCTGGCGGCCCGAGTAGTTTCAGCATGCGGCTGTAGCTCTCGATGAGCGGCCTCGCCTTTTCGAAGGCCCCGCTGTCGCCGCCCACCATGCAGGTCAGCGCGCCGTTTTCCGCACCCGCCTGCCCGCCGGACACCGGCGCGTCGAGGAAGCCTGCACCAGCGTTGGCCGCGGCCGAGTGCAGCTCTCGCGCGAGCGCCGCAGACGCCGTTGTGTGATCGACGAGCACGGCGCCTTCCGCGAGACCCGCAAACACCCCGTGATGACCCAGCGTCACGGCGCGCACATCGTCGTCATTGCCAACGCAGGTGAACACGAACTCGGCGGCCTCCGCCGCAGCCCGCGGCGTATCGGCGACACTGCCGCCGTACTCGTCGACCCACGCATCGGCCCTGGCCCGGGTCCGGTTGAAGACCGTCACGGAATAGCCGGCCCTTGCGAGGTGGCCGGCCATGGGGTAGCCCATCACGCCTAGCCCAATGAAAGCTGCCGATGTCGTCATTGCGAAGGATCCTGGTTGCGAATCTGGGGTATAGATATTTTTCAGTATGGCGCAGCCGCCGCGCTGATGATACAAGTCCAAGGCATATGAGTAAGCAGCACATCACGATCGGCAAGCTGTCGGTCCATCCCTTATTCCACGCGTTTGTCTCGACCGAGCTGTTGCCCGAAGTCGGTCTCAACGAACACGCCTTCTGGGCGGGCGTCGAGGCGATCATCGATGCGCTGACGCCGGTCAACGAACGCCTGCTGGCCGAGCGCGACGCGATGCAGGCGAAGATCGACGACTACCACGCCGCGTATCCCGGGGACCGGCTGGACCCGGCCCATTACCGGCAATTTCTCGTTGACATCGGTTACCTGGTCGAGCGCGGCGGGCCGTTCCGGATCGAAACGGACGAAGTCGATGCCGAGATCGCGGCCATCGCAGGCCCGCAACTCGTCGTGCCGGTCAGCATCGCCCGCTTCGCCCTCAACGCGGCCAATGCTCGCTGGGGCAGCCTCTACGACGCCCTTTACGGCACCGACGTGATCGCCCGCTCGGGCGATACGGCGCCGGCCGGCGCCTACAACCCCGAGCGCGGGCGAGCCGTCATCGCTTACGCGGCCGAGTTTCTCGATCGCGCGATACCGCTCGCCGAGGGTTCGCACGCGAAGGTCGGGGAGTATCGGCTCGACGTCTCGGGGGATCACGCTTTACTCGGTGTACGGCTCGACGACGCCACGGAGACCGGCCTCGCCGATCCCGGCCAGTTCGTCGGCTACGCGGGGTCCGGATCCGCGTACCGGCTGCTGTTTCGCAACCACGGCCTGCACATCGAGCTCCAGGTCGACCCGTCGCACCCGGTCGGCCGCGACGCAGCCGCAAACGTCAGTGACGTCGTACTCGAGTCCGCGGTGACGACGATCGAGGACTGCGAGGACTCGGTCGCCGCCGTGGATGCCGAAGACAAGGTCCACGTCTACCGCAACTGGTTCGGGCTGATGCAGGGCACGCTCGAGGCCCAATTCGACAAGGGCGGCAAGCGCCTTTCACGGCGCATGAACCCGGACAGGGAATACAGGTCGGTAACCGGCGAGGCCCTGTCGCTGCCGGGCCGCAGCCTGATGCTGGTCCGCAACGTCGGGCACCTGATGCGCACGGACGCCATACTGGACGCAGCCGGCAACGAAGTGTTCGAGGGCATCCTCGATGCGATCATGACCGTCGCCTGCGCGCTCAACGACATCCACGGTAAGGCCCCGCTGGCGAACAGTCGCACAGGCAGCATCTATATCGTCAAGCCGAAAATGCACGGGCCGGAGGAAGCGGCGCTGACGGACCGGCTCATGACGATGGTTGAAGACCTCTACGACCTGCCGCGCTACACGATCAAGGTCGGCGTCATGGACGAGGAACGCCGCACCACCGTCAATCTCGACGAGTGCATCCGGGCGGTGCAACACCGCCTCGTGTTCATCAACACCGGCTTCCTCGACCGCACGGGCGACGAGATCCACACATCGATGCGCGCCGGACCGTTCCTCCGCAAGGAAATCATCAAGCAGCAGCCCTGGATGCTCGCGTACGAGGACTGGAACGTCGACGTCGGCATTCGCTGCGGTCTGCCCGGCAAGGCCCAGATCGGCAAGGGCATGTTCCCGAAGACCGACGAGATGAAGGAGATGGTCGACACCAAGCGAGGCCACCCGGAGGCAGGCGCCAATTGTGCGTGGGTCCCGTCACCGACCGCGGCAACCCTGCACGCGATGCATTACCACGACGTCGACGTGGCGGCCCGGCAGACAGAGCTCGCCACGCGCGAGCCCGCGAGTCTCGACGATATACTCACGATCCCGCTGGGTGACCCCGCCTCGCTCAGTGCCGGGGAGATCCAGGCCGAACTGGACAACAATGCCCAGGGCATCCTCGGCTACGTGGTTCGCTGGATCGACCAGGGCGTGGGCTGTTCCAAGGTGCCCGACATCAATGGCGTCGACCTGATGGAAGACCGGGCCACCCTGCGCATCTCGAGCCAGCACATTGCGAACTGGCTGCTGCATGGCGTGTGTAGCGAGGAGCAGGTGCGCGAGACAATGCTGCGCATGGCGAAGGTCGTCGATGAACAGAACGCGGGCGACCCCGCCTACCGGCCGATGAGCACCGACCCCGATGCCAGCATCGCCTTCCAGGCCGCCTGCAGCCTGGTGTTCGAGGGCACGACCCAGCCGAGCGGCTACACCGAACCGCTGCTGCACGGCTACCGCCGGCAGCGCAAGGCGGCGACCGTATCAGCAGGGGAGTGATACGGGCGCCGTCTCGCAGTTCGGCCGGCCTAGTCCTCTTCCCCGCACTCTTCGTCTTCGCCAAGTACAACGTAAGGATTGACGCAGAATCCGTCGACCTCGGTGAACGTGGCGTTGTCGTCTGCGGAGATCGCACCGACTTCGATCTTCACGGGCGTATTTTCAGGAAGCGCGGCCAGGTAGAGCGCTGGCACTTCGACCGCGTAGGTACCGGCGGGAACCCGGATGCTGTAGACGAGTGCCCCTGTGGCATCGCCATCCTCAACATCCGGCTCCATCACGATCTCGAAGACATCCGCGTCTACGACGTCAACGATGTCGTCTAAGTCGTAAATGGTCTCGACCCCCTCAGCTGGGTCAGACATCGGTGCGCAGTTGCCGAGGTCATCGCCGTCGGTCCACGTGATCGAGGCACCATTAAAGTTCACGTTCTGCGGCGCGGCCGGCAGGTTGAAACTCAGTTCCGTCTCGCCGTAGAGCATCTCGCCGCCCTCACCTTTACCAGTGAAGACATAAGTGCCCGCCTCCCAGCGCTCGTAGAATTCTCTAAGGGTCACGATATCTTCCCAGTCCTCCGGGTCCTCATCGGGATTGGGCCAGCAGAGCGGCTCCGCGCTCTCGCCGAAACTCTCCGTCCACAACTGGTCGCGGCCTGCGCTGGACACGCCGTATTCGAAAATCTTGGCGCCATTCGGATCGTCCAGCCGCATCGAACGGAGATCGTCGGCGTCGCCGAGGAAATGAAAGCCGATGTCACCATCGGTCGAATTGATTTCGACCAGTACCTTGCACTCGCCGAAATCGTCGCAGGGTTCGGTCGCGGTCGCGGTACCGCACACGGCGGCGACGGCAGCGCTCAATACCGTTATTGATAGTCTCGTGGAAATTCTCACGGTGTTCCTCCCATTTTGGATTTAACTGGCACGGCAGCGTTGGGGGCTGCCCCTGTCCCTTGCACACCCTTAGACGGCGAGCGTGCCGAAAACCGGTCGATGGCCCGGCCTGGGTGGAAGCCGGGTAGGCAGTAATCCTTATGCAAGATCGCCGTCGGAACAGGGATACTGACGGCGAACGTCAGGGATGCCCGCCAAGGGGCTGAATCCAAAAGGAAACCTGGGGAAACGGCTATGGAGCTACTCGACTTCGTGCGCGGTCCCGGTCTGCAGATCGCCGTCATCATCTTCGTCGCAGGCCTCGCCTGGCGACTCGTGCATATTCTCCTCACTGTTCGGAAAGTCGACATCTCGGAGCCGCGTTCGGAGGCTGTCCGGGCCGGCGGCCTTCGCGCCATATTTTCGCGCTTTGTGCATCACGAGCCGTTTCGCACGCGCACGTTCAATGGCACGGTTCTGGCTTACGCGATGCACATCAGCCTCGCCGTCGTCATCTTTGGCAGCGCCCCGCACATACTCTTCATCGAGAGCTTTACCGGCCTCTCCTGGCCGGCGCTGCCGGCCGTGGTCATCCATGTCGCGGCTGCGCTGGCGCTGGCTACGTTGTTGACGGGCATCGGGCGCAGGCTGAAGCACCCGGTGTTGCGGCTGATCTCGAATTTCGACGACTACTTCTCGTGGCTGGTTACAGCGCTGCCCGTCGCCACGGGACTGCTGGCCGTCGCACATGTGGGCGCGCGCTACGAGATGCTGCTCGCCCTGCACATCCTGAGCTTCGAAATCTTCCTGGTCTGGTTCCCGTTCGGCAAGCTGATGCACTCGATCATCGTTTTCGGCACAAGGTATTCGACCGGTTATGCGTTCACGCGTAAAGGAGCAAGGGTATGAGCGAGGTAACACAAAAATACCCTCTGGATGAAGATCAACCGAGACTGACTGTCAAGGACCCGCACCCGCGTCACGACACGCAGGGGGACATCGACGAGAACGAGCGACTGCGCCGGGCGATGGCGAACTTCGCCAAGAACATGAATCGCACGACGGCGAGCTACATGGAGGCCTGCGTTCACTGCGGCCAGTGCGCCGAAGCCTGCCACTACTATGTGCAGACCGGAGACCCGAAGTACACGCCCATCTGGAAGCTGGAGGTCTTCAAACAGGCCTACAAACGCGAGGCCAGCCCGTTCGGGTTCTTCTACCGCCTCTTTGGCCTGAAGCGCGAGGTGACCGTCGAACAGCTCGGCGAGTGGCAGGAGCTGATCTACGACTCCTGCACGATGTGTGGACGCTGCTCGCTCATCTGCCCGATGGGCATCGATATCGCCACCCTGGTCGGCCAGGCGCGTCACGGCATGTTCCACGCGGGACTGGTTCCCGACGAATTGCACGAAACGGCAATGCGCGCCAAGGAAGAAGGCAGCCCGCTGGGCGCAACGGCCGAAGTCTTCGAGGACCGGGTCGAGTGGATGGCCGACGAGCACGAAGTCGACATCCCTGTCGACAAGGAGCAGGCAGACATACTGGTGTGCATGTCGTCGATCGAGATCATGAAATACCCGCACTCGATTGCGGCCACGGCAAAGATTCTCAATACCCTGGGCGAAAACTGGACGTTCCGGACCGAGGGCTACGAGGCGACCAACTTCGGCATGATGGCCGGCAACTCCGGCTGGCAAAAAGAAGCGACGATGAAGCTGATCAATGCGGCAATCAACTGCGGTGCCAAGCTGGTCGTCCTGCCGGAATGCGGTCACGCCTACGGTGCGTTGCGCTGGCAAGGCGCGGCCATGTATGGCAAGCCATTACCGTTCAAGGTGCAACACATTTCCGAGTTCCTGGCCGACGCCATCGCATCGGGTCGCCTGAGGGTCAGGAAAGTCGACCAGACCGTGACATTCCACGATCCCTGCCAGGTTGCCCGACGCGGCGGCGCGACAGAGGCTCCGCGTGTCGTCATGGAGGCCCTCGGGCTGAATCTCGAGGAGATGGCCCCGAGCGGGGACTTCAACTGGTGTTGCGGCGGCGGCGGCGGTGTTATCACCATTCACCGTGCCGACAAGCTGAGGTACAAGGTCTTCGAACTGAAGATGGACCAGGTCGAGGCAACCGGTGCCAGGACCATCCTCTCGACGTGCTCGAATTGCCGGCAGAGCTACGCCGACGCTAAAGAACACTTCAAGTGGGACAAGGACATCGAGAGCCTGCTCGAACTCGTGGCCGACAATCTCGCCTGAGCCTAGTGCCTGGACGTTTGCGGCGGCAGCGCGAAAAACTGCAGGTCCGCCAGGTCCCCCTCGAGTGACTCGAGGGGCCCTTCAGGTTTGTCCTTGAGGCGCTCGAGCCAGCGGCCAGCCTCAGTCAGGTAGTGATTGTAGAGTTGCCTGCGCAGCGCCAGCGACAGTGTAGCCGGCTCCCCCTCATCCTCGACCAGCGCCACGCCCAGCGAAAAGCTCGGCAATACCCCGGGGCCCTGCTTGTGCGACCAGGTGCCCGTGCCAAGGTCGAAGTCGTACAGGCCGAGGAAGTGGCGACCGTGGTTGGCCACGAAATTCACGGCATCGATGACGTAGTTCGCCTCGGCATCGTCCATGACCCAGTGCAGGCCGACCCGGCACCAGCCGGGCTTCAAGCCGCAGTACCCCTGCTGCACCGCCACGCGGTACTTCTCCGAGGTCTCCTGGTCGATATTCAGGAGCCGGTGCCCGTAAGGCCCGGCACAGGAGCACCCCGCGCGCGACTGGATGCCGAACAGGTCGTTGAGCAGCGCCGTCACGAATTTGTGGTGCAGGTAACTGCCGCGATGGTCGCGGACGTTGAACGAGATGATCCCGACACGCTGCGCCGGGTCGGGGTTGCCCAGGATCTCGATGTATTCGTTTCCGCCCCAGCTATCGAGGGCTCGCTTTGTGAACGTGCGTTCGCGTTTCTCGATGACATCGACACCGACGCGGTCCTTGACCTGGAACACGAGCGCCGCCTTCATGGTCTGCAGCACACCCGGCGTGCCCGCCTTCTCGCGCTCCTCGATGCTCGTGATGTAATCCTGGTCTTCCGGCCCGACGTAGTCCACGGTGCCGCCTGCGCTCACGCTCGGCGGCAATTCCCGGTGATAGATGCGTTCGTTGAACACGAGTACGCCGCTGGAACCGGGGCCCCCGAGAAACTTGTGCGGTGACACGTAGAGCGCGTCGATCGAGGCATCGCCGTTACCGTCGTCGTCCGGGTTCATGTCGATTTCGACATACGGCGCACAGGCCGCATAGTCGAAACAGGCGATCGCGCCATACCTGTGCAACAGCGCGGCAATTTCGCGGACGTTGGACCGGATACCGGTGACGTTGGACGCGGCGGAGAACGAGCCGATACGCAGCCGGTCCTGGTATTCGGGCGCCTGCAACAATTCTTCGAGATGTGCGAGGTCGATATTGCCGGTGGCATCCAGCCGGACCTCGATGCTCGTCGCCAGTGACTGCCGCCACGACAGTTCGTTCGAGTGATGCTCGTACGGACCGACAAAAACGACGGGCTGCCTGTCGCGCAGAAGCTGCCGGAAGGCCCCGCTGGTGTATCCCGAGTCGGGGTCGTCGAGCAGGCCCTCGATGTTCTGGCGCGTCGCGGGAGCAAGCGCCACGCCGATGATCTGCTGCAGCTTGTCGATCGCGCCGGTCGCGCCCGTGCCGCAGGCGACAATCCGGCCGCCGGGCCCCGCATTGACCGACGCCTTGATCGCTATCTCGGCTTCGTGCAGCAGCTGGCTCATGCTGCGGCCGGTGATGTCGTCCTCGGTGTGGGTATTCGCGTAGACGCGCTGCAGGCTCTGCAGGTAGGACTCGACGAAACGCAGGCAGCGGCCGGATGCCGTGTAGTCACAGTACACCATCAGTCGTTCGCCGAACGGCGTCTCGAAGGTCGAATCGATGCCGACGATTTGCTGGCGAAGCCAGTCCGGGTCGAGTTTGTCCTTCTTCATGCCCGGGATAATAACAGGGACCAACCAGCGGGACAGGGACCCCCTGACAGCTACTCGGCCTGGAGGACGGCGGCTTCGATCGAATCCGCGATGTCTCCGGGAACGCCCATGTTGGCGGTAAACGCGCGGTAGCCGGAATCCCAGAAGTACAGCTGCATGCGCCACATCTGGCCGTAATGCAACACGCGGGTCTTGTTGCCGCCGCGAACGATCAGCAAGTCCGTCGGCAGCGCCGTCACGTGGTCGACGCCGGGATAAGGCGCGGCCTCCGTCTTGCCTTCGGAACGGAAGCGCGAGTTGATGCGGACCATCCGGTCCTCGATGTAGGGGTTCGTCAGGCCGAGGTATACGGCGTCCTCGCCGAAGGGGATCTGTGTCACGATCTCCCAGCCGCGCGTCTCGTCGGCGCCCGCAACCGAGCCCGCGGCGAGCGCCGCAGCGACACGATCGACCACTGCACCGAAGTCATCCGCGGACTCCTCCAGGATCTGCAGCTGGCTCTCCTCCCAGTTGCGGAACCTGGCCATCATCTTCGCGGGGCCGTCGCCGTTGAACTTGCGGTATTTCTTCTCGGCGCGCATCGGCTCGAGCTGCTGGCTGACCGGCGTGCCCGGCAGGGCCTGCACGACCGACCTGAGGCCTGCCGCTGCGGTCTTCGCCGCCTCGACGAGAGCGTGGTAATTGTCCGACTCGCTGTAATACACCATCGCGTGCGCGACCGGGTTGGCCATGTTCACGTAGGTCTTCTGCTCGTCGCCGAGCGTATAGACCGCGACCCGCAGGACCTGCGCCGACACCGTGCGCGGCGACTCGGCGGCTGCCGCCGCCAGGTAGGCGGGAGAGGTCAGCACATATAGCCTCGCCTGGTGCTTGTCGTCGGGAACGCGCACGTTATGCATGGCGTGCAGCTTGAACTCGGACTCGTCGAAAGCCGACTCAACGGCGGCCGCGGTCGCATCGAACGACTGTGACGACTCGAGGATCGTCTCGAAGATACCAATATCTTTGGCGGCCAGCGCCGGCAGCGCCAGGCACAGGATGCCCAGCACTGCCGCCGACCAGGTGCGAAGTGTTTTCACGATCCCGCCCTAGAACGAGTACGCGACTTCAAACTCCAGCTGGCGCATCGTCAGCTCGATCTCCTGCGTCGGGTCGAACAAGTTCTGGCCCTTGACCGAGAATGGCGGCGCGTACATCAGCGAGAAGTGCCATTTGTCCCTGGTCAGGCCCAGCGTGATGTGCTCTTCCATGACACCCGGCGCGAGGATATTGAACAGCACGTCGGCCTCATTGATCGGCTGCTTGCCGTAGCTGTAGCCGAAGCGCCAGACCGTCGAGTCATCCACGGTCCACTCGACGCCGAGCTTGTAGGTGGTCATGTCGTCCCAACCGAAACCGGCGCCGTTCTTGCCGCCGAGGCAGGACTCGACGTCCGTTCCGCCCAGGCCAGCCGACGGGCAGCCCGCGATGTTTGCCAGCGGGTTGCCGACCGAGTCGACCTCGCTGAACTGGGTCTGCTCGACGTCGAAGTTGACGAGCACGTTGGTGCCGCGGCCGAACGTAAAGCCGAGCTTGGTGCTGGACGGGATGTCGAAGCCACCTGCTTCCGCGAACAGGTCGCTGTAGTCATCGAACTCGCTCATCGACATCTTGGAGGTGTAGGAAGCGCCGACGCTGAACGAGTCGGTGACACCCCACCAGAACCCGGCGGCGCCGCCGAAGCCGGTCGAGAGTTCGTGGCCGTTGTCGGTCAGGCTCGTCACGTCCCCTGCGGCCGGTTCCAGGGCTTGAAGCTGGCAGAGCAGCGGATTGCCGCCGGCCTGCACGCAGGCGCCAACGTAGCCGGGATATACGGTGTTAAAGGTCTTCGTATAGCCCGCAAACGTGCCGACGCCCTTCGCCTCGAACATCTGGATCGCGAATATGGGGCCGATGCCGATAGCGAAATTGTCGCCGATCTTGGCCGAGTAGTTGACGGCCAGGAAAGCCTGCGAGAGGTCTACGCCGGCCTCGCCATCGCCGAAGGGTCCGGACGGCGAAACAATCGGAGTCGGGCCGTCTCCGTCGGGATCGAAGGTCGCGAACGTATTCGAGTCGTCCCAGTCGGTGTTCATGCCGCCACGGCCGTAGAATGCCGTCGTTATCGCGGCGCCGCTCCCGAGGCGCCAGTTCTTGGAAATGTACGGAATCGGGAACCATTCGCTGCCGCTGTCGAAGCTGCCGGCACCGATCGTGAACGCGCCGAAGTTGCCGTTGACAAAGCTCTGGCCGGCCTCGTAGCTGCGCCTCGGGCTGAAGAACGACAGGCCGATCTCCCAGCTGTCATCGGCAAACACGCCGAGCGCCGGGTTGGATGCGACGATGATCGAGCCGCTGAAATTGTCGGAACCGATACCGGTTCCTGCCATGCCCTTCGATTCGGCGCCGACGCCGTGAGTGAAATAGCCGTTGGTCGCCATCGCCGTGCCGCTGAGGCTCAGCGCGGATACAGCCAGGGCGAGTGCCGTGGACTTTCTGATCATTGACTTCATTACTTTGACTCCTCCGCCTTCGCCGCCCCGCAGAACACGTCATGCAGCGATTCCATTACTTTCGTTGCTTCATCTCCCGCCAGCGAGTAACTCACCGACTGGGCCTGTTTTCTCGAGACGACGATTTTCTCGCGCCTGAGGATGGCCAGGTGCTGCGACAGCGCCGACTGGCTGATGCCCAGAGTGCGTTGCAGCTCGCCAACCGTCTTCTCCCCTTCGGACAGCTGGCACAGGATCATCAGCCGCCACTCGTTTGCCATCGCCTTGAGCAATTCGCAGGCGTTCGAGGCCATGCCGTGCAGTTCGCTCATCGGCGAATGCTCCACGGTCATCGCGGCGCTGCTGTTCTTGCCCACGCTCGAATGCTCCCCCCGGGGCGCGCTTAGGCGCAGCCGCCGAAGCCCTCCGAGTCCATCTTGGCTTCGTAGGGCGCCGTTACGTCGCTGCCCACGACGAGCGAGCCCTTGACCGTATCCCAGTCCTCCGGCTTCAGGACCAGCAGCCAGCCGGCCTCGTAAGGATCGTCGTTCGCAATGCCGGGATTGGCAACCATGTCGTCGTTCACTGCGACAACTTCGCCGCCGGTGAGAGACTTGGCAGGCCCGACCCACTTGCCGGACTCCAGCGTGCCACAGGATTTGCCGGCCCGCACCGAGCGACCGACCCGCTTCGGCGTGAACGCCACCAGTTTGCCGGCCATCGCCGTCGCGACAGCCGTCATGCCGATCTTCACGTTGCCGTCACCCTGCTCCTGGAACCAGATGTGATTGTCTACGTCGTAGAGAAGCTCATCCGGCAAGTAACAACCCCGTACTGTTGGCATCGCTAAGCCTCCTTTCTCGTTTGTTTCCTGGCCTCAGGCGCCAGCCGAATCGGCTTGGAGGAACAGCAAAACTCCCCCAGCTCTGCTACCTGCATTTTGCCACTGATAAATAGATACAGGTGGTTGCATATCATTTTCATCATATCCAGACGATGCATGGTTTCCCCATGCTCCGGCTGCATCGTAACCAGGTTGTAATGATAAGCGATTTCGCGGCAGGTCTCTCGGCAGGCGTTGAAGCTCGGATCGCCCTTTGCGCCCTGGCGGTGCAATGCGAGCAATCGGAATCCCTCGCGCGTCTCGTCGGTGGGCGTGTCGCCGCGCCCCATGATCCAGTGCTCCACGACTTCCTCGGAGACCTTGAGCAGGGCTTCGGCTTGCTGCACTGCATCATTTTCGCCGGGCAGGCTGTCGATGGCGGCCTCGAGCTCGGCCAGCCTCCTCATGCGAGCCCTTTTTCCTTCAGGAAGCTGCGGGAGTCGGAGATGTTCTCGTGGACTCCGACCTTCTTCGGCTTCAGGCCGAGCGCCATGCCGAGCAGCTGCGTGAAATAGAGAATCTTGATGTCGACGGTCACGCCCAGGGTCTTTTCCGCACGAATCTGGTGCATTTCGAGACCTGTGTGACACGTGGGACACTCGGTTGCGATCACGTCCGCTCCGGCCATTTTCGCGGTCTTCAGGATGTTCAGCACGAGCTTGGTCGAGGTGTCACTGTCGGACAGTGTATGCGCGCCGCCGCAACAGGCTGTCTTCAGCGGGAAGTCGACGTTTTCGGCGCCGGCCGCCGCGAGCAGATCGTCCATGAAATGCGGTTTGGACGTCGACTCCGAGCCTGGGCCTGCGTCCTTCTCGGGGAAGATGTGCCGCGGACGCGTGTACATGCAGCCGTAGTAGTTGGCGATCTTGATGCCGGAGAGCGAATTCTTGACCCGCTCCGCGAGGCCGTCCTCGCCGATCGAGTCCTTGATCCAGTCGAGCGCATGAATGGTCTCAACCTGGCCGGACTCGTAGGTCTTGTGGCCAGCCTTCTTGGACAGCTTGTCGACGACGTCGACCGATTCCTTGTCGTTGGCGAGATCGTACTCGGCTTTCTTCAGGTTGTGGTAACAGCCGTTGCAAGGCGCCATCACTACGTCCATGTCCATCTCGTTGGCCGCGATCGACATGACCCGCGAGGACAGGTAGGTCTGCAGCTTGGGGTCAACGTTCTTGACTTCCATCGCCCCGCAGCAGTTCCAGTTCTTGACCTCGACCAGGTCGAGTCCCAGCGCCTTGCCGACGGCCTTGGTCGAACGGTTATAGGAATGCCCGGTGCCCTCGAGCGCGCAGCCCGGGTAGTAGGCCACCTTCTTGTACTTGTCTTTCGTCGTCATCTAATGTTCCTAGGCGGCGTCCCGACGCGCCTTTTCGATAGTCTGTGCCAGCGTCAATGCCTCTTCCTGTTTCGCATGCTGCTCGTCGATATACTCCTGCATCGCCTGCGACGCTCGCGACCAGCCGCTGGTGCGCGGCGCCACCAGCGTGGCAAGACCCATCCGGGTCAGCAGGCCGACGGGCAGGCCCCGCAGCAGCCGTATCATCATCTCGACCATCCAGGGCTGCACCAGCGCCTGTTTCGTGCGCGTGAAGAACCGCCGAATTGTCCGGCTTTCCTCGATCTTGCCGGTCTTGACGACCTGCTCGGTGAACACCTCGTCGAAGTGCGTCGAGGGTGACTTCTCGGTGTGGCCCTTGCGCTCGAGCCAGTGCCCGGTCGCCTTCATCACACCCTCGGGGAACACGTCGCGGGGGCAGGCGTAGGTGCACTTGTTGCAGGACACGCACTGCCAGATGATGTCCTTGTCGCGCAGCAGCTCGGATTCCATGCCAATGCGGATCAGGTAGATCCAGTAGCGCGGGTTGAAGTCCGGGTTGATGGCATGGACCGTGCAGGAGTTCGTGCAGGACCCGCATTGCCAGCAGCGGTGGATGTGCTCGCCGCCCGGGAGCGCGGCGATCTCGTCCTCCAGTTTTTCGTTGTAGTCGGTCACGACGCGGGATTCGATGAAGGTGCTCCAGTGGCCGGAGACATCGACCCCATCGAGGACGAGTTCATCGTGCGTCTTGAGGTTTTCGGGGCGGATCAGCGATTTTTCGTGAATTGGCATGGTCGGTCAGTTCAACAGTTTGTTGTCCTCGATGACGAAAGCCTCGCCGTCGATCGATTTGAGTCTCGTCTTGCCGTTGCCCGGGCGGACGCCGTCAAGTCCCAGCAGGCGCCGCGTGTGTTCCATCGGGTCTTCCGGCGCCGAGAAATCCGTGCGCAGGTAGCTGCCGCCCTGCTCGCAGATGTATTGCGCATAGATCTGCGCGCAGAGCATATCCACGTATTGCAGGACATCCCGGAACATACCTTCGTCGCTCAGGAACTGGCTGAGCTCTTCCCGCAGCATCACGTAGGTACCGTAGCCGTCCGCTACCGGAATGGTCATGTGATCCACGTCGTCGCCGTGCCAGATCTCACGGATGACGCCGGTGTTGGCTTTCGCATCCCACACCCAGCGGTTCATCAGCGGGATGCGCTCGGGATCGGAATTGTGCAGCAGCTCGGTGGCGAGATCCCGCACCCAGCGATGCCGCTTGTCAGTCGGGAAATGGCTACAGAAGGCCGCGATGCGGGCGTCCACGTCGGCATCGCCTTCCAGTAGTTCCTTGATGCGCCCGCGCATGTGGTCGAAAGAGTCTGTCGTCAGCCAGCCACTGACGCGCCGCCGCACCGTCGCCATGAACGTGCACAGCCCCTTGAAGGTCTCGAGCTCCAGGTTGTCCACGGAGGTTTCCACGAGGGCCTCGCGGAACAACTTGCTCTTCAGCTTGACGGCATCCACATAGCGCTCGATGCCGCCGTGTTCCTCGCTGCACACCACCATGGCCTTCAGGCCCGCGCGCAGCGCGTCACCCGACAGGTCGAGCACGGGGCGCTCGATGTCGGCGGGCTGCAACGCGGCAATCTTCGACACGGTGCGCGGCCCTAGGCGCTCTTGCCCAGCGACTCGCTGAGGGCCGACAGCACCGACATGGCGGCCGCGTGGCCCTGGGCGATCGAATCATCGATCGTCTCCGGGCCGGTTGCCGCGCCGGCAACGTAAACGCCGGGTCGAGACGTGTGACCCATGGCGCCGTAGCGATTGGCCGCAGCAATGTGCCCGTGTTCTTCGAGGTCGACACCAAAGGTCTCGGCGATGGTCGGGTTATCCACGTTCGGGTCCATGCCAATCGCGTGCACCACCAAGTCGAAGGGGATCGTGATCGGACGCTTCACGAGTGTGTCCTCGCCCTTGACGATCAGCTTCTCACCGTCGGACGTGACCTCGGCGATACGCGCCTTGATGTACTTGACCTTGAACTCCTCCTGGCTGCGCCAGTAGTACTTGGTCTCGTAGAGGCCGAAGGTTCGGATGTCCATGTAATAGATATAGACGTGGCAATCCGGCAGCTCCTCGCGGATCTCCATGGCCATGTTGGCCGATACCGTGCAGCAGATCTTGGAGCACCACTCGCGGCCGATCTGGCGGTCACGGGAGCCGACGCACAGCAGGATCGCTACCCGTTGCGGCTTGCGGCCGTCAGACGGGCAGCGCACGCCCTGGCCCGACGAGATCATCTGCTCGACCTGGGTCGTCGTCACGACATCGGGAAACGTGCCGAAACCCCACTCGGGCTTGTTGACCGAGTCGAAGTGAGTGAACCCGCTACAGAGTACTGCCGCATCGACCTGCACGCTGTCGCCACTGGAGAGCTGTGCTTCGAAATTCCCGGGACTGCCGTCGAACTTCGTGACGGTAGTACCGGTTAGCACCTTGACGTTCTTGTCATTCTCGACTCGTTTCACCATCCCGCCGATCGCATCCTTGGCCCATTCGCCCGTAGGCACGAGCTTGGCATAGCCGGACAGGATCGGTGCGCCCCCGAGCTTGTCTTCTTTCTCGACGAGAATACTGGAACGGCCAACGGTACCGAGGCTATGTGCCGCGGCCAGACCGGCCGGTCCGCCACCTAGAATTAGTATTGGTTTTGCCATGTCATCCTCTCGTCTCAGCGAGCCGTCTCTCTATGCCGCCGCGGGCGGCACGAGGCAACCTAGCCTTCGATTGCCTTGAATCCCGGACCGGACGTGATCATCTTTCGCGGGTCGTAAAGGGTCTCGCCCTTGCCCGCTTCCACGTCCTTTAAATAGGCCTCGAACTCGGCTTTCTTCGCCTGCCAGTCGATGCCCAGTTTTTCCATCAGCCTTTCGGTCGACGACGCGTGCCAGTGCAGCTGCACGATCTTGTAGGGATGTGCGCCGCAGACCAGCGCGGCGAACTGGCAGTCCGCCATCACGGGAAGGTCGACCGGCTTGCCGGCGGCTGCGCCGATCCACTGGTTCTTGTCGAGCGTGGTGATGCAACCGGTGTCGTGGCCAATCATCATATCCGCGCGCGCCTCTTCCTGCGCCACCCGGATCTTGCGATCGATCGCGAACGAGCGCGTGAACTCGCGCTCGGAAATGATGTGCCTAAAGCCGAATCCGCAGCAGTCGTACCAGGTGCGGTAGTCGATGACCTGCGTGCCCAGCGACTCGAGAACCCCGGTCGTCACGGCGACACGGTTGCCGCCGAGAATCTTGTCGTCGTAAATGGCGTCTTCCGGCACCATCTTGTAGACGTGGCAGGCCGGGTGCACCGTCGCACGGATCTCGCTGGCGTCGATAACCTGGCGTTCGGCGATCTTGTCCCGCATCACGTGCAGCCATTCGGAGTAGTGCACGACCTCTTCGGGAATCAGCAGCTTGCCGTCCACGAGGCGCCCCAGCTTACCGAGGATCTTCTTGACCCGCTCGCGCAGCTTGGCCGAGTGCAGCAGGTAACCGCGCACCTCCTTGTAGTTGCCGAAAGACGTGCCGCAGTGAACCAGCGGATAGTAGTAGCCCTCCGGCAGGCCCTGGGCCTTGGCCGCGACGTAGGCCTGGTGGAAGTTGCGCAGGAACACGGCCGAGAGGCTCTCGATATTGCCTATGCCCGAACCGTGGTAGTTCCATGCCGTGCACGAGGTCTGGTCGGTCTCGTCGAGATACCGGATGTCCATCTCGTTCATGAGCCACAGGAGCGAAGCCGGGTAACCGGGGATGTTGCCGCACTGCCCGCAGGACTTGTGATGCCATAGCTGGGTCGTCGGAATTTTCTTGTCCCAGCCATACAGCGTCTTGACCATGATCGGCTCGTGCTGATCCTCGACGCGATGCACGAGGATCTCGCCGTCTTTCTCGAGTTCCCACATCAGGTCACGCACGTCTTCGACGCGGTCCTTGTTGGTCAGCATGGAGCGCCGGTTGACGATCTGGTCGACCCAGACCGTAGCCACGTGCGCTTCCTCCTTACTCAGGTTTGTATCCTGCCACTCAGAACCGTGACCGGTGAAACGTTCCCCACCATTACCTGTCGACATTTGCTACTCCTAGTCTTCGTCCTGCTCGTCCAACCAGTCTTCGTAGTCATCACGCTTCTCGTCCATGATGTCCGAGATGACGTCGAAGAGGTTTTCGTCAATCGTTTCGAGGCTGTCGAGCACGCCGGTTTCTTCCCAGATCGTGTAGAGCTCGACAGATGTTTTGAGGTTGACCTCCCATGCCGTCTTGGTCGTATGCAAGGTCGGCATCGGAATCGCCTTGCGCAGCGTCTCGAGCGGCGCATCCACCTTCGAGATGTGCGGCCCCCAATCGGCAAAGCCTTCGGGGTTGATCATGTCCGGCGACAGCTGGTTGCCCGTGGAGATCAGCTTCAGCATGACGCGGCTAAACGGCCGCAGCACGCTCTTGGCGGACTCCATGCCGTGCTTGATCGCGGTCTCGCGCATGAGCATGACCAGACCACCCGGCGAGTTGCCGAAGGGACAGCGCGCCGCACAGGTGTAACACTGGGCACAGGACCAGATCTTCTCCTGCATGGCATCGTAGATGCCCTCGAGATTCTCGGTCCAGAGCAGCTGCACGATCTCGCGCGGGCTGAAATCGTAGTAATGCGCAGCCGGGCAGGTTGCGGTGCAGATGCCGCAGTTGAGACAGCCGTTCAGCTCGTGGTCGTAGCGCAGGTCCGCCTGGATGTCCTGGAAGATCTCCTCAAGTTGCTCCCTCGGTACCGGTGTTTCTTCCGATACGGGATCGCCAATGTATTCCTGTACTCGAGACGTGGACGCGTGCGACATAGAGCTGACCTAGTAAGTAAGAACCCGGGTGTCCTCTTCCTCCATGACCTGCTCAATCAGGTGAGCGCCGCCGACGATCCCTTCGCATTCGGGAATGAGGTCGTCCTGGGTCATGTCGAAGAGGTCGAGGTTAGGCGAACAACAATAGAACTTGGCGCCGGCTTCGTGGGCATCCTGGATGAAGCTGTAAACCGACTTCGGCGACCCTTCCTTCACGAACAGCTTTTCCGCGACGCCTTTCTTCATCAGGCGGCCAGCCGTCGCCGTGCAAATCACGTCCACCTCATAATCCATCGCCGCTGCCACGGTCGCCTGGAAAATCGGCGCACCGAGCTCCTCGCCGTTCCGGGTGTCGGTGTTCGCCATGACGATAATGAGTTTCTCAGCCATTGTTATTATCCTCGGCTGCCGCCGACCCACCCCCACGGAAGGCCGCTTAACAGCACATTAGCATATCCTAAATTAAAGGGTTGTCCAATTTGCGCGCAGCTTCCTCCGCCGCCCGTGGCGACGTCATCAGGGCCGTGCACTGCACCAGCCCCGTCATGATGGGCACCAGGTCGTCTTCGATAGCCACCTGGAGTCCGCGCAATCTCTCGAGTTCGGCAGGCGCACCGATCGGCACTTCCTCGAACTCCATGATGAGGTCTTCGATCATGCCGAGCTTAATCCCGGGGTTACCCAGAAAGCCATAAGCATTATGGCCCATTTGGAAGATCGCCGGCCGGTCGTCGGGACCCACTGCCAGCACCTTCGCGTCGGCGGGCAGTACGGGACGGTCGCGCATGTACGTCACCTGCGTGAAGCGCTCGGGCAGGAAGCCGTTGAGCGCATCGTCTTTGATGCGGGTCGCCGGGTAGATCTCGAACGCGAATTCGGCCGGTTCCGCGCCCCCGCCGGCGGCGATGGCGAGGATCTGCGCGCCGAGGCCCATACCGATGACGGGCGTACCCTCCGCCAGGCGCGCCCGGGTCAATTCGATTTCCTCGGCCAGCGTCGGCAGGTCGCGGGTGCCGGCGGCGCCCCACGGGCCGCCCCCCAGCAGGATCAACGCGTCGGCCGGCAAGTCAGCCGCCGGCAGCTTGCCGCCGCTCGTAAATGGGCGGAAATACTGGAAGCGGATCCGACGGCCTTCCAGGTGGTCCTCCATCAGGCCGAGGTACTCTCCGGAGGTATGCTGGATCACCGCGACGACGTTCATTGGCGCCCCGGTGCGCCCGGCCATGGCGAATGCGTCGGGGCTGCAATCAGACACCGGCCCGCCCTCCCGCCCCGACGGCCGCGGCGATCGACGCCTTGAAGTCGTCGGGGGACACGCTGAGCATGTCGATGTCGTTGTCCGCGAAGAACTCGTCGATGGCTGCACCGACCTCCTCGATGCGCGTGTGCATCAGGTGTGCCTCGAGGTCGAACACGATGCGCGGCGGCGTCACGAAGAAGTCGCCGCTGATCAGTACCCGCTGCAGCATGCGCCGGGTCGGACCCTCGAGCTTGACGTGCGCATCGATCGTGCCGCCGGGACCGGTATGGCTACCGCTGAGCAACTCGTTGTCCTCGCCGGGATTGTCGATTTCCCCGACAAACTCGTCGGTGCCGATCTCCTCGATGAAGTGCCGGTGGGCCAGCGCCTCTTCCGCCTCGCTGATGACGCCGGGCGCGGCCTCGATGCCGAAACTCTCGGTGAAACCGTCGATGAGTGCCTGCTGTATGTCCGCCATGGGCGGCAGGTCGTCGCCCAGCAGTTCTTTCAGCGTCACGATGCGGTCGGCCGCCGACTCCAGCTGATGTTTGGCCAGCTTGCTTTCCGGGATATTCAGCGCCTGCGCCATCTGCCCCGAATTCATGTCGACCAGCACCGTCCCCTGGAAGATCAGCACGTCGCCGTCGAAGAAGCCACCCGTCCCGCTCAGCTTGCGGCCATCTACTTCGATGTCGTTTCTCGGCCGGAACCGGGCCTTGACGCCGAGCTTTCTCAGCCCGGCGGCGGCCGCATCGCAGATCTTGCGCGTCAGGTCGGGCAACGCGGCAACACCCAGGGAGGCGCGATGAAACACGAGTTCCCAGCCGAGCTGACCCTCGTCGAGGTAGATGGCGCCGCCGCCCGTGATGCGGCGAACGATGCCGATCCCGTGCTCACGGCAATAGTCGAGGTTGACCTCCCGGCTGAGGTCCTGGTGCCGCCCGATCAGCGCAGTCGGCGGAAACCGCAGGAAGCGAACCGTATCCGGCACGCGGCCTGCCTGCCGTTCTTCGATCAGCGCCGCATCGAAAGCAATATTGGCGCGGCCCTCGCGGACACCGGTATCGATGATTCGAAATGCGTTCGGCATGCCTTGCAGGTCGGCTTATTCGACCCGCACCGGGATTTCGAGTTGCTTGCGGATTTTCTTGATGTCTTTCTTCTCGGGCTGGAACGGATAGCTCGCGATATCCGAGGGGGGTGAGTCGCCGTAGGGACGGTCACAGGCCGATATGTCGTCCTGGACTTTGCCCGGGCACCCCGACGTCCGGAAGGCGATGCCGTCGTCGATGATGTTGGAGAGTTCCGACGCAGGCAGGCCGAAGTCCACGACACGGCCCTCATCGTCGAAACGCATGTGATCGACGCGGACGTCGCGGTAGTCGATCAGGTAGCGCGCCAGCTGGACTCGACGCCACTGGTCGCGGGGCGTCGCGGGCAGATGATCCATCAGCGAGCCCTGCTCCGGGAAGAAGCAGAACATGTGGCTGTGACCACCGAGATCGACGAGCTCCTGGACCAGTTTCAGCGCCTCGTATTCGGTCTCCCCCATGCCGACAATGATGTGCGCGCCGAACTTGTCCGGGCCGAAGATATCTTTTGCATCGAGCAGGATCTCCCAGTACTTCGACCACTTGTGCGGCGACTGGACGCCCTTCCCGCGCGTGCGGTCGAAGACCTCGGGCGTGGCTGCGTCGAGCGCCACCGTGAAGATGTCGGCGCCGAGATCCCGGGTCTTCTGCACGTCCTCACGGGTCATCGTCGTCGGGTTCGACAGGATCGAAACGGGAATCGCATCCGGGTCGATCCGGTCCGTCCAGCGCTCGAGAACCGTGAAGGTATCCGCCTCCGACCGCGGGTGCGTGATCATCGAGATGCACATCCGATGGAACGGACTGTTCTCCGGGTCTTTCGCAACGATATCGACGATGTCGACAAGCGGCACTGCCGGCCAGTCGACGCGGATGAAATTACGGTCCGCATAGTCGCGGTCCGCCTCGCGGTGGCGCGCCAGCCCGCAGTAGGCACAGTTGGCCCGGCAACCCTCGGGATAGGTCAGCAGCAGGTTGAGGCAGCGCGTGCATTCGCAGCGGTACATGCGCCCGCCCATGATGCCTAGAGTGATCGCGGCCGCATTGGACATCTGCACATACTCGGGCGAGACCATGTGCGGGGCGAGGTAGTTGTTGTTTGGCAGGTACACACCTTCCGGCGGGATGTCATTGTCCTTGACGCGGCGGCCGTTACGGCGCTCCTGCGGCGTCTTCTGCGGGAAGCGCGGCTCCATCGCGGTACTGGACTTCGGCTCGATGCAACTCATGGTCCTATCCTTTGCTTACGCCGCGCATGAACGCGAAATTGACGTCTTGAGGCTGCTGCCGACCTTGATCGAACAGCAGGAATGCGCCTGCTCGAACGGCCGGCCGATCGTATGCGCCACGCTGACGGCGCCGTCGGCCGGAAAGGCTATGCCATCGAGCCCGGCCATTATGGCGTAAGCGTCCGTGACCCGCTTGTGCATGCCTGGCGGCCGCGCACAGCCCAGCAGCACCTGCCGGTCTGGCAGCCGCTCCCTCGCCTCGAGGAAGATGCGGCCGACGTCGGCAGTTGCAGGCGTGACGAAGGTCCCGGGCTTCGCATAGAACGGCATGATCACGACCAAGACCAGCGCCGTCACCGGGTAGCGGCTGACCATGTCCAGCGCGTTCGCCTCGCCGAGGATGCGCCCATAGTGCAGGCCGATCACGATATGCGGCGTCACTTCCATGGACGTGGAACACAGCGCGGCGAGTGTCGCCTCGAAGTCGTCGACACAGCGGTCGAGGTTGTAGACCTCGTTGATGGTCTCCTGGGCGCCGATGACGTCCATCATGACCGTGTCGACGCCTGCGGATTCCATCTCCTTTGCGCGCGGCTCGTCCAGCAGCGCACTGTGCACGGCAATCTTGAGCTGCGGGAAGTCGCGCTTGAGGTGTTCGATGACGGGCATGTAGCGACTGTACGGAATCTCGTTGCGCTTGTTGGAACCGCCTGACAGCAGGAACCCGTTCAGTTCCTGGGTCTCGATGAGGTGGCGCACTTTCGTGTCCAGCATCGCCGGGTTGGTCGCCGGGATCATCGGCTCCAGGATTTTTTTCTGGCAGTGGTCGCAATTCAGCGCGCAGGCCGCCGCGGTGATCGAAAAGGCCGGGAAGCTGTTCTTGCCGCAACCACTCAGCTCGGAGCTTTCGTATTCCTTGAAGGTGGGCGTCGAGAATCGGATCGGGCGCTCGACGGTCCTCGCCGCCATCGCCTCGAAGCGCGCAACGAGATCTCCGTCGAATTCCGCGTCTTCCAGGTCGTCGATCCCGGCCAGGGCATCAAGCCACGCCATGCTCACCTCCTCGTCACTTCCCTCGCCAATGATCTTATCTCGTCGCGCACCTTGCCCGCATTGGGAACGTCCACCAGCGTCTTGAGCCAGGCCTCTTCGACGTCGTCTTCGTCGATCAGGTCGCATTCCAACTTGCCGAACAACTCGCGAGCCTCGGCGGGCAACTCGTCCGGGAACGTCGCGCCGATCAGGCGGCCCCACAGACCGGCCCAGTAGCGCGCCACGGTCCAGGGATTGTAACCGCCACCGCCGAGAATGACCGCGGGCTTGCCGGTCGCCAGCAGCCGTTCCACGGTGTCCCACAGCGCCACGTTGCTCAGCTGCATGCCGGACAACGGATCCCCGGCCAGGCAGTCCGCGCCGCAACAGAGCACGAGCGCATCGGGGGCGAACCTGTCAAGCAGCGGCTCCACGGCATGCTCGACCAGGTACTCGAGCTCGCTGTCGTTGACGCCCTTCGGGACCGGCAGATTGCGCGCGCCGCCGTTGCGCCGGTCGCTGGCCAGGCCGCTGTAGGGCCAGCGGTGCTGCTCGTGAATAGACACCGTCATCACTCGAGGCTCGTCGACGAACGCCTCCTCCACCCCGTCACCGTGATGGGCATCGAGGTCGATATACATCACGCGGTCCATCTCGCACTCGCCAAGCAGGGTCCGGATCGCGAAAACGGGATCGTTGAAATAGCAGAAACCGCTCGCCCGGCCGGGCCGGCCATGGTGGGTGCCGCCGGAGGGGTGAAACACGACGTGGCCCTTGCCGGCTAGCCTCGCGGCCAGTATCGAACCGCCGACCGTCGTTGCCGCCCGCTCGAACAGCCCTGTGAACAACGGGTTTTCGAGGGTGCCGATGCGGTAATGCGTGCGCTCTGCGGGATCGACCGTCCCGGTGGAGTCTGCGTATTGAAGGGCCCGCACGTAGTCCGGGTCATGAAATGTCGTGAGCTCATCGAAGGTCGCCGCCGGCGCCGTGCAGAACGCCTCGTCCGTCAGCCAGCCAAGCATGTGCACGAGGTCGAGGACGGCAGAATGGCGGACGATCTTCAGCGGGTGATGGTTGCCGAAAGCAGCGCGCCGGAATAGGCCACTGCCGACATACAGCGGCACAGGTTGCGCGTCGGCGATCGACGCTGAATCCCGGCTCGCCGCGTCCCGGACGGTATTACCAGCTGCAGGTTGCGACTGCATTCGATGCATAAATCCAAACGCGTTGACGGTACAATTCAGGCAGGCGAGCCAGAGTATTCCATTAAACTAATAAAGACAATTCTGATATACTAATATGCTGTTTGGATCGCCTGATCCATATATCTACAAGGGGTGATTATCGATGTCCAGTGAAGCACAAGCCGTCCAGGACGCTGCCAGCGGTGCGCCGGCTGCGGCTCCCGAAACCAAAAACATGACGATCATCGTCACGAAGGGCAGTCTCGACTGGGCCTACCCGCCGTTCATTCTTGCCACGACCGCGGCGGCGATGGGACTGAACGTGACGATGTTCTTTACCTTCTACGGTTTGCCGCTGCTGCTCAAGAAGCTCAACCTGCAGGTGACCGCCGCCGGCAACCCGGCGATGAAGATGCCGATGATGGGTGCGCACATGGGTCTGCCGAATTTGCTCACGGCGGTCCCGGGCGTCGATGCTGCATGCTCGGTCATGATGAAAAACCTGATCAAGAAGAAGGGCGTCGCGTCGATCGAGGATCTGCGAGATATGGCCGTGGAGTCGGATGTGCGCCTGATCGGTTGCCAGATGACCATGGACCTTTTCGAGTATGACAAGGCAGACATGATCGATGGCATTAATATCGGTGGCGCCGCAACGTATATCGAGTGTGCGACCCAAGCCGATATCAACCTGTTTATCTGACCACAGCGAACAACAACACCGGAGCGCATGTAAATGGCTGACCACACTCTCGACGCTAAGGGCCTGAACTGCCCGCTGCCGATCCTCAAGGCCAGGAAGGCACTGAAGGAAGTCCCTGCCGGCGGCACCCTGGAAATCCTCGCCACGGACCCCGGTGCCGTGGCTGATTTCCAGGCATTCTGCCGGCAGACCGGCAATGAACTCCTTGAACACTCCGTGGACAACGACGTCTACCGCTTCCTGATCAAGCACACGGCAGCCTGAACCAAAGCAATTGTCGAGGTCAGCCACGGCCATCGCCGTGGTCGTGGCGGCCCCTCGTTCGAACATGACGGGACGCGCGCTTATAGGCATCGAGCCGCTCCTGCAGAACGCATGAACCGGAGGGCGAAGGTGGCACTCAAGAAACGCGGCATCCACGCGCTGTACGCGGAAGATCCTGGCAAAGCGGACGAACTGGTCTGGGGACGCAAGGTCAACCCGATGACCCGCCGCGGATTCCTGACGAAGGGCGGCCTGGCAGCAATGTCCGCCGCCGTCGGCGCCTCTATCCCGTTTGCACACCTCATGCCTGGCGGCCTGATACCGGCGGCCATCGCGCAGACGACCCGGCCGTTCCAGATTCCGGGCAAGGAAGGCCTGATCATCCTCAACGACAGGCCCGTCAATGCCGAAACACCGGCGCATCTCCTCGACGACGACGTCACGCCGGCCAGGTACCTGTTCGTCAGGAACAACGGCACCCCGCCGAACACCGCCAACATCGATCCCGAGGCCTGGACGCTGGAGATTGGCGGCGAGTCCGCCGAGCGGCCGATGCGCTTCACCGTGGCCGAGCTCAAGGAGCGGTTCGAGCATTACACCTACCAGCTGCAACTCGAGTGCGGCGGCAATGGCCGCAGTGAATTCGTGCCGCCGGCCTCGGGCAACCAGTGGTCTGTCGGCGCGGTCGGTTGCCCGGCCTGGACCGGCGTGCGCCTCCGGGACGTCCTGGAATACGTCGGCATAGGCGAGGATGCGGTCTACGTCGCCTATTACGGGGCGGACACGCACGCCAGCGGCGACCCCGGCAAGGTCCCGATATCGCGCGGCGTGCCTGTCGCCAAGGCGATGGAGGACGAGACCCTGATCGCCTGGGCCATGAACGGCGAGGACATCCCGCACATGAACGGCTACCCGCTACGCCTGGTCTGCGCCGGCTGGCCGGGCTCGGTCGCCGGCAAGTGGCTCAGGAAGATCGTGGTGCGTAACCAGGTGCACGACGGCCCGAAGATGACCGGCACTTCCTATCGCGTGCCGTGCAAGCCGGTGGCGCCGGGCAGCGTCGTTCCGGACGACGAGATGTGCATCATCGAATCGATGCCGGTCAAGTCGCTGATCACGTTCCCGAGGTCCGGCCTCGAGCATGCGCACGGTCGCCCTCTCGCATTGCGTGGCCATGCATGGGCCGGCGATCTCGCCGTCAGCGACATGCACGTTTCCATCGACTTCGGCGCCACCTGGCAGAGGGCGGAACTCCGCCGCCCGGTCAACCGATTCGCCTGGCAGCGCTGGCTGACCGAGGTGGAGTTCCCCGGGCCGGGTTACTACGAAATATGGGCCCGGGCCACCGACGAGGCGGGCAAGTCGCAGCCGATGGTCCTGCCGGGCTGGAATCCCAAGGGTTATCTCAACAACGCATGCCACCGAATCGCTGTGCAGGTCGTGTGACGATGCCACGCGGCAAGCAGCTCGTCCTGTCGCTCGTGCTGGTGGCCGCTGGCGTATCCGCGCGAGCCGATGGCCCCGAGCTGGATGCGTTTACGGGGCTGAAAATGGCCGGCGACTGGGAACTGGTCAGGGCTAACTGCATCGCCTGTCATTCGCCCCGGCTGATCACGCAACAGCGTGGCACCGCGGACCAATGGCTGAACATGATCCGCTGGATGCAGGCGAAGCAGAATCTCTGGTTGTTCGAGCCCGAGGTCGAACAGCGGATCGTCGGCTACCTCGCCGAGTACTACCCGCCCCAGGAGGACCGACGCCGCGCTGCGATCCCCCCGGCGTTGATGCCACCGAACCCGTACGCGCCCCCTACGCGACAACCTGACTGACCGCGCCGCGCGTCAGCCAGCGTCGCCCGAATCCGCATTTGCCCCGGCCGGCTCGGTACCGCGATCTATTCATAAGCTTTTTCTGATGGTATGAATAAAAAATATTTAGTTTTAATTATTTAATGAAATGCTAATTTGAGCGCCTGTCGCGACGCGATCGAGGACGGCGAGGAGCCTGCCGCCGTCGCGAGGGGAGGAGAACGAGCATGTCTACCCGGCACCCAGTCGTCGCAGTCACCGGTTCCTCCGGGGCCGGCACCACCACCGTCAAGAAGGCCTTCGAGCACATTTTCCGGCGCCTCGACGTCAACTCGGCGATTATCGAGGGCGACAGCTACCACCGCTATAACCGCGCCGAGATGCGCGAGGCGATCGCCAGGGCCGAGGCACAGGGCAGGAACATCAGCCACTTCGGCCCGGATGCCAACCTGCTCTGCGAATTGGCCACCCTGTTCAAGGAGTTCGGAGAATCGGGCAAGGGCAAACGCCGCTATTACATCCATAACGAAGAAGAGGCGGTCGAGCGCGGCAGCCCGAACGGCACGTTCACCGACTGGGAGGATTTGCCGAGCGATGCTGACCTGCTACTCTACGAGGGTCTGCATGGCGCCATGGTCACGGGCGAATGCAACGTCGCGCAGTTCGCCGACCTCTTGATCGGCGTCGTTCCGATCGTCAACCTGGAGTGGATCCAGAAGATACACCGCGACACCGCCGATCGCGGCTATGCCGAGGTCGACGTGACCAAGACCATCCTGCGGCGCATGGAAGACTACGTGAACCACATAACGCCACAGTTCTCACGCACGGACATCAATTTCCAGCGGGTGCCGACGGTTGACACCTCCAACCCGTTCATCGCACGCGATATCCCCACGGCCGAGGAGAGCTTCATCGTCATTCGCTTCCGCGACCCGACGAAATTCGACATCAACTTCCCGTACCTGCTCGCGATGCTGGACCGTTCGTTCATCTCGCGCCGGAACACGATCGTGGTTCCAGGCGGCAAGATGCTGCTGGCCATGGAACTCATCCTGATGCCGATCCTGCAGAGGATGATCGATGCCAGCCGATCCCGGGGCCGGCTGGTCGCCTGATGACCAACAAGGCAGCCTGGCCCCGCGTCATCGTCTTCGACCTCGATGGCACCCTTGCCGACACGGCGACGGATATCCAGCACGCCCTGAACCAGGCGCTGGCAGAGGACGCGGTCGCGCCGGTCGACCTCGCCACGGTCAAGACCATGATCGGGGCAGGCCCCAAGGTTCTCGTGCGGCGCGCGCTGGCGCTGCACGCAGCCGACGCGAGCGAGAGCACCGTCGTGCGGCTGACGGCGGCCTTCAACGAACACTATGAAGCCGGCGGCAACGCGCTGAGCCGACTGTTCCCCGATGTCGAGCCTTGTCTCGAAGCTGTCGCCGGAATGGGTATCCGGCTCGGGATCTGCAGTAACAAGCCGGATCCGTTCTGCGCCAAGTTACTCGGCGATCTCGGCGTCCGAGATCGCTTCGATGCGGTACAGGGATACGGCTCGGGCCTGCCGCCCAAGCCCGATCCCGCGCCGCTCCTCGCGACTATCACGAAGCTCGGCGCCACGACGGAACAGGCTCTCTATGTCGGCGACAGCGGGACGGATGTCGAGACGGCGCGAGCGGCGGATGTGCCGTGTGCGCTTGTCAGCCACGGCTACACGATTACGCCGGTCGAGGAGCTGGGCGGCGACTGGCTTCTCGCGACGCTTGCGGAGCTCCCGGCGCTTTGTCGCCGCCGACGCCGCGCCTAGGCCGACAGCAGGTCCTCGGCCTCGTTGATCAACAGTAGCTTGAACGCATCTGCCGCAACCGACAGGCGCTTGCCCTTGTGCAGGACCACGTACCAGTGACGCTGAATCGGCAGCTCGCGGACCTTCAGTTCCACGAGGTTGCCGAGCTGTAACTCGGCCTGGATGGCGCCCCTTGGCACCAGCCCCAGGCCCAGTTCCGCCTGCACGCTCTGCTTGATCGCCGAAAGACTGCCCATCTCCATGCCCGTGTTGAGCTTCCGCCTGTGCTCGCGGAAAAAGCGCTGCATGGCGCCGCGCGTGCCCGAACCCGGCTCGCGGATCAGGAAGGTCTCTCTCTCCAGCTCGGCGAGCGGGATCGACTTGCGCCGGGCAAGACGATGGCCGGGCGCCGCAATGATCACCAGCGGATTCTCCATGAACGGGATGGCGTCGAGATTCGAGTCCCTGGGCGGCTGGCCCATGATGGCCATGTCGACCTCGTTCTCGGCAACCTGCCTCAGGACCGCGGACTGGTTGGTGACGTTGATGCTGACATCGACCTCGGGGAAGCGTTGCAGGAATACACCGAGGAGCTTTGGCGCAAAGTAATTCGCGGACGAGATGGCCGCGATCTTCAGCCTGCCGCCGGTGAGCCCCTTCAGGCGCGTCAGGACGTCGTCCATTTCGGCGACCTGTTGCAGGATCGACCGGGCGTAGCGATAGACCTCCTCGCCCGCCTCGGTCAGATGGATCTGCTTACCGAGCTGCTCGGTAACCGTCACGCCCGTCTGTTGCTCCAGCTGGCGCACCTGCATCGAAACGGCAGGCTGTGTCAGGTGGAGTTCGTCGGCGGCTCGCGTGAAGCTGCGGTTCCTCGCCACTGCGGCGAAGCACTGCAGCTGCCGAAGAGTCAGGTGCATAAGAAGATCTTATCCAAAACACTGACTTTATCGATCTGGCTTATTTATTTCAATGCGCCGGCGGGGCCCGCCGAGGCCGTGCGCTACCCCGGCGGACCCTCGATACCAGCCGCCATTCTCAGGAATTGTCGAGCGTTTCGGAAATCTCGAACTTCAGCGGCCGATGATTGCCGTTCACGACGCAATAGCTCGCGTACTCGCGCACCGGGCCGCCTTCGGTCTCGGTGTAGATTGCCGTATCGATCCTCATGACGTAGCCGAGGAGCTTCGGCTTGACCAGCACCACGTCATGCCGGACGTGGCTCGCGCCCGCGTAGTCAACGTGATTGCGTATTTCTGCGACGCATGACCTGACTTCGCCGTCGTATTTCACCTCGTCAACGGACGCCGCGCCCGCGTGGGTGGCAAAGCCAAGTGCAGCAATCGATACCAGGATTACTCGTTTCATCATCTTCCTTACTCCCTTTGTTGTCCGGCGGATAGTCCGCCGGGTTCGTTGCACAGAACGTTCGTTCTGTTTTGCCCAAAAAAAGACCGCTTGCCCCTGTGATTCAGAACGATCATTCTGTTTTACTCAAAAAAACTCACCCCGTCAGCGAAGCCAGTGCCGAATCCACGATGTCGTGCAAGGTCTCGCGCGGAAAACCGGTTCTGACCATCACCGCGAGACCGAACATCGTCGTCGTCAGGTAGATCCCCGCCCTGCGGACGTCCAGGTCCGGCCGTACCTCGCCCCTCTCCCTGGCCGACTCGAGGCCGACCGAGAAGGCCTTGGACATGCGCTTCATGAATTTTTGCAGCACGCCCTGCAGCTCCGTGTCCTGTGCGGCCAGCTCCATCGCGGTGTGCACGAACAGGCAGCCCTTGGCGCGATTGGCACCGCACATCTCCGCGATGCGATCCATGAAGATGGCACGGATGTGCTCCAGGCTCGCGCCAGGCTCCAGCAGCCGCAGGAACGCCTGCCGGCCCATGCTGTCCGCGTACCGCTCCAACGCCTGCTCGAAGAACTCGCGCTTGTTGCCGAAGGTGCCGTAGATACCATAACGGCTGACCCCGGTGGCCCGGACGAGGTCTTCCATCGAGGTCTCCGAGTACCCCTTGGCCGCGAAGACATCGACCGCTTTCGCAAGCGCCGTCGATGGATCGAATTCTCGTGTCCTTGCCATGGATTACAGAATAGTTGTTCTGTTATGTGCTGTCAACCGTTTTATTTCCAGCCGTGAACCTCGATCTCACCCAGCCGATGGTCCTCGTCGACGTCGATCACCACGTCGGCATATCGCGGCATCGTCTCGAGGGTGTGCCGCGTCAGGCGTTCAAAATGCCTGACGAAGCGCAGCATCTGCCGGTCATCGACGGCCCCCGCCAGCTTGCGCTCCTGGAGCCCGCGCCACTCCAGCACCTTGGCAAACGACGGCACCTGCAGCAGGACCAGGGCATCGAGCACTTCGAAGAGCCGCGCGTATTCGGTTGCGAGCCTGTCGTTGACATACCGGCGCCAGGACGCATCGGGATCCTCGTCGGTTTCCAGTTCATTGACGGGCTCGAGGACCGCCGCCGGGGACTGCGGCCGCACGCCGACGCACCAGCCCTCGAACAGCACGACGTCGACCGGCGTCGCAAGCACCGGCCACGTGGACTCGGGCGCACGGTCATCGGCCACCTTGTCGAAACGGGGCAAGGCGACGGTCCCTGACGCGGAGGTGAGCTCGTCCAGCAGGTGCATGCCGAGGCCCACATCATGGGTACCCGGCACGCCGCGCGTTCTCAGCAGCGGGTGGATCGACAGCGCCAGCCGCTCCCTGTCCGCCTTCGTCAGGTACAGGTCGTCGAGTGACAACCGGGCAACGCCGAGATCATGCTCGCGACGCAGCCAGGTCTCGAGAAACAGGGCGAGCGTGGTCTTGCCCGAGCCCTGGGCGCCACAGATCCCGACAACGACCGGATCTGCGGCCGACTCGCGGAGGCTCGCGAAAAGGCCAGCCAGGGGCTCGATCACCTCGTGAGCCGCCGTATCGTAGTCCGCGGGCAGACCCTCCGCGCGCCGCAGGCTACGGAACCAGTCAGGGCATCGGCTCGCCATCCCGCTCATAATTCATTTCAGTTTGTTACCGGGTCGACACAAGCAGTTTAATTGATGTAATACTGCGTCGCTTTTTTGTTCCCGGGTTTGACGCCACCGATGGACTTCACGCTCTATTGGTTCATGTTCCCCGTCTCGATCTGCGTCGCGACCTGCGCGATGCTGAGTGGAATCGGCGGCGCGGCGCTGTTTACCCCGATCTTCATCCTGATTTTCCCGCTGCTGGGCCCCGAGTACCCGCTCGGTTCGACGCTCGCGGCGATCGGCACGGCGCTGTTGACCGAAACCTTCGGTTTCACGTCCGGGTTCATCGGCTATTACCGCCGGCGCATGATCGACTTCGCCATGGGCGTGCGCTTTCTCAAGCTGTCGGTCCCGGTGGCCATCCTCGGCGCTATCGTCGCGCACGAGGTTCACGAGGGCCTGCTCGTCGGCGGCTATGCGCTACTCGTGCTGGTGCTGGCCATCGGCATCCTGTTCCTGCACCAGCACACGGCCGCGGTGGTTACCGTGGGGCGCTCCGAGCCGCTGGGCGAGGCGCGCACCAAGACCGATTCGGATGGCCGCGAGTATGTCTACACGATGCCACACCTGCGACCACGGGAAACGGCAACGATCGGCGTCGGGGCGTTCCTGACCGGCATGGTGTCAGTGGGCATCGGCGAGGTCATCATCTCGCAGCTGACGCGCAAGGGCGTCCCGGTCGGAATTGCGGCGGCCACGTCCGTGTTCGTCGTCATCGTAACCGTCGCCCTGGCGTCGACCACGCTCGTGCTCGAGATCATCCAGGACGGCGGCGTCAACGCGGTGCCCTGGAACCTCGTCTGCTACTCGATCCCCGGCGTGCTGATCGGCGGCCAGATCGGGCCGCGGCTGCAGGGGCGCATTTCCCAGCGCGCGATGGAACTCGGTATCGGCATCCTGTTCCTCGTACTCGCCGTCGCGATGATGATCGTTGCCCTCATGAAATTCGGGCTGCTGTAGACAATCAAGGGGCGGCCGCAGCCGCCCCTCGGGTTAATGAAAAGTCCGGGCCGTCAGGCAACCATGACCCTGTGGGGTGTCGTCACCTCGACCTTGGGCAGGTGAATCTCGACGATGCCGTCTTCCAGCTCGGCAGTCGCCTTGTCACCGTGCACGTCGACCGGCAGGCGGACGGTTCTGAACATGCGGCCATAGGCCATCTCGTGGCGGAAGAAGTCGTCCTTTTCCTCTTTCTCCTCGACTTCGCGCCTCGCCTCCAGAGTCAACCGGTCACCCGCGATGGTGATCTCCAGGTCCTCCTTCTTGACGCCCGGCATCTCGGCGCGAACCAGTACGTAGTCACCCTTGTCGACGATGTCCACGTTGGGCAGGAAATCGAACTTCTCCTCGATCTCCGGCCACATCGGACGCCGCCAGCCCATGGGCTCGAAACCCTCCATCCAACGGCGTGGGAAGAAGTTCTCCAGGAACTCCTCCATGCTGTGGGTGAACGGCGTCATTGCCCGGCCGGCGCCGAATTCACGTTCTTTCTTCGGGATGATGCTTTTTACCTTGGGCACAGCTGTTCACCTCCTTCAAGGCTAATCACCGGGTGCGTTCCACCCGGCGATGTCTTTTTGGGGGCATGGCGTCGAATTGCCAGTTAGTACTTTTACGAATATCAACTCGACTTTGCATTTCCGTGCGCCCCGCTTCCGGGTTAGACTTCGCGGCCATCTGCACGACAAAAGGCTCAGAGATGGCAAATTCAGACCTCGCAACCGAGTCCCACTCGACAACCATCAAGGACGTCAAGCAGTACGGCATCTGGGCCGCCATCGCCAGCCTGTCTTACGTCTTCTGGATCTGCGGCGGCATGGAAATGATCGAGCGCCTCGCCTACTACGGCGTACGCTCGGTCGCGAGCCTGTATGGCACGAACTCCGTATCGAGCGGCGGCCTGGGCCTGACCGGTACCGACATGGGCATCATCTTCACGGTGTGGGCCTTCGTGCAGTCGTTCGTGCCGGTCGTCACCGGCGGCATATCGGACCGCGTCGGCTACAAGGAGACCATCTTCGCCTCGACGGTCTTCAAGATCATCGGTTACCTGATCATGGCCTGGTTTCACAGCTTCTGGGGCTTCCTGGCCGGCGCTATCGTCCTTGCGTTCGGCACCGGCATCTTCAAGCCCGGGATCCAGGCGACGATCGTCAAGGCAACCAACCGCCAGAACAGTTCCATGGCCTGGGGCGTCTTCTACCAGACCGTGAACATCGGCGGCTTCCTCGGCCCGCTGCTCGCGGCTCAGCTGCGGCAGCTCGAGTGGCAGTACGTGTTCTATGCCTGCGCCGCGATCATCTCGCTCAACTTCCTGCTGCTCCTGACCTACAAGGAGATCGACAAGGACGAGCGGCTCGCCTACCGGGACAAGGTGAAGTCGGGGGAAGTCGTCGAGAGCAGCCTGTGGCTGGACAGCCTCAAGGAACTCGGTCGGCCGATCATGGTGTGGTACATGGTCCTGTTCTCGGCCTTCTGGTTCATGCTCTATGCATTCTGGGACGTGGGCCCGCTGTATTTCCGCGACTGGGTCGACACGTCCGTCATGGTGCGTCACCTGTTCGGTGAGGACGGGACATCGAGCAAGTTCTGGATATTCTTCCTTGGCATGAACCAGGACGGAATGCGGATCCAGCCCGAGGGCCTCGTCAACCTGAACGCCATGCTGATCATGTTCGTCTGTTTCATCGTCGCCGGCTGGAGCGCGTTGATGCGAGCCACCAACTCCATGGCGCTCGGCACGTTCCTCGCCGCCGGCACGCTGATGGTTTTCGGCGGCTTTAACTACGTCTGGCTGATCGTGCTCGGCATCGTCAGCTTCTCGATGGGGGAAATGCTGTCGAGCCCGAAGAGTTCCGAATACCTCGGCAACATTGCGCCAGCGCAGAAAAAGGCGATGTATCTCGGCTTCAGCCAGCTGCCGCTGGGTATCGGCTGGACCATCGAGGGCTTCACGGGCCAGTACCTCTACGGCATGTACGGCTCCAAGGACACCATCGCCCGCCGGGCGCTGCTGGAGGATGGCGTGTCGCCGGCCGAGGTCGATGCGATCCCGATCGGCGAGGCGTTCCAGCGGCTGGTCGAACTCTCGGGCCAATCGGCCGAAATCCTGACCGGCAATCTCTACATGGCCAACAACGTCGGCATCGCCTGGTACATCATGGGCTCGGTCGGCATCGTGGCCGCCGCGGGCATGTACGTATACGGTCGCTGGACCTACAAGCTGAAGGAAGCCTAGAGGCGCCGAAGCCGACATGACCGAGCTGCAGGTTCACGGCTGCCTGGTAGCGGCCATGTTCGTGCTGGCCCCCCTGAGCTTCGTGTCGCTGCTCTTCGTGACGGCGCCTTACGGGCGCCATGTTCGTGGCGGCTGGGGTCCGACCATGCCGGCGCGCGCGGGCTGGGTGCTGATGGAAAGCCCAGCCGTTTTGCTATTCGCCGCCATCTACGCGCTCGGGGATCACGCGGCGAGCCTGGCGCCGCTGCTCCTCTTCGCCCTCTGGCAACTGCACTACATCAACCGGACCTTCGTTTACCCGTTCAGGATCCGGGCTGACGGGAAGCGCATGCCGGTCCTGATCGCTGCGATGGCCTTCGCCTTCAACTGCCTGAACGCTTACATAAACGCGCGCTGGATTTCGCATTTCGGCGCCTACGCCGATGCGTGGACGGGCCGAACCCTGTTTCTCGCGGGAACCGCGCTGTTTCTCGCCGGCTGGACGATCAACCGGCATTCGGACGCGGTCCTGCTGCGGCTGCGACGACCCGGTGAAAGCGGCTACCGGATTCCGCAGGGTGGCCTCTTCCGCTGGGTTTCCTGCCCGAATTACCTCGGCGAGATTATCGCGTGGCTGGGCTGGGCGTTAGCGAGCTGGTCACTCGCCGGGCTAGCGTTCGCCGTGTTCACGATCGCCAACCTGGCGCCGCGGGCAGTCGCGAATCACCGCTGGTACCGCGAGCAGTTTCCCGACTACCCTGCCGAGCGCCGCGCGCTGCTGCCCTTCCTGGTTTAGCCTCCCGAATTCAAGCCCGGAACGAAAAACGGCCCCGCGATTGCTCACGGGGCCGCCGTATTAGAGGACGCTTCGGTAGTACTGCTTTGTCGCGCTCTTGGTCCCTTCTTCGTCCCCCGGCCTTGCGGCCGGCTTCTTCTTCCGGGCCCGATTGCGTTCTTGGTATCGGGCTACCTTTGGCGTAACGCTACGGTGGTTTTCCGAGTCTCTCCGTCGCGTTCCTTCGTTTCCGTCGACCCACTCGCGTGTCTCGCTTTCCCCGAAGGTTCCGCCTTTCGCGTCCACCGCCCCCGACACTTGTCGAAGCTCGGACCTCTTCCAGCAGGGCGGTTGTCAACAAGCGAACTTGTTGGCGCGTGAGGCTCTCGCCTCACGGTCCAATCTATTCATGAGGGAATCGTTGTCAACGGTTTCAAACGCGACCATCTGCCGGCCGCTTCGACGGCTTCCACGAACCGGCAGGTTGAATCGAAAACTTAAAGTAAACTGGCAAGTATCAGGGGTCGGTCAACCCGCATTTCTGCGCAAAACCCGTGTCTCGAGCAGGTAGAGCGCCAGGCCGACAACGAACAATCCGCCGAAATAGAGCCAGTCCCGGAGCGAGGAGTGCGAGGCCATCCACGCACAGACCACGAGCGCGACGAGAGGAATCGCATAACCGCCCCGGAGCCGGAAAGCCGTCCGGCGGTCTTCCTCGCTGGCCTGCGCCCGTATTCGCGGCAGGCTCGCGATACAGATCATGAAGGTGATCAGGCGCGTCAGCGAGGAAGCCACCGCAAGGATGACGAAGGATCCGCTGAGCCCAAGGGCAATGGCGAGGCCGCCGAAGAACAGGATGGAATTCGCCGGCGACGCGTACCGCGGGTGCAGCATACCGAACCAGCCCGGCAGCAGGCGCTTCTCGGCAAGTGACAGCGTCAGCCGCGGTACCGCGAGGGTCGTGCCCGACAGGTTGCCGCCGATCGAGAATACGGCCGTGAGCGTGATTGCGACCGCGCCGGCCGGCCCGGCCAGCTGCCGCCCGATATCCACGAGCGTGCCGCCGTTGCCCACCTCGTCGCCCAGCACCCCGACGTAGACGAGCATGATCAGGAAATAGAACACGGCGGTCACGACGACGGTGCGCACCAGCGCCTGCGGGATCGTGCGACGTGGCCTGGTTGTTTCGCCCGCGGTAATCAGCACCTGCTCGAAACCGACGAAGGCATAGATCAGCAGCAGGATGGTCCCGCCGAGGTCATCGATCGTCGGAATTGCTGCCGGAAACAGCACGTCGGGACCCACCGACCGCATGCCGATGAGCACCAGCAGGACCAGCGGGATCACCTTCAGGTACGTGAACACCGACAGCGCACTCACACCGCCCTTGACGCCGAGGATATTCACAGCCGTCAGGCCGACACTGACGGCAACGACGACGGCCGCATGGCCCGGCGGCGTGTCGAACCAGGGCCACACGGCGCCGAGGTACAGCGCCATGACGTGCATGTTGGCGGCCACCGCGGCCGCCCGGCTGATGTAGTAGATCCAGCCCGTGCTGAATCCGGCGAGCGGCCCGAACGCCTCCGTGGCATACAGCACGGGACCGCCCGAGTCGCGAAAATAGCTGGCCAGTTCGGCAAGGGCCAGGACGACGGTGATAATCATCAGGCCGGCGGCCAGGAACAGCCACGGGCTCAGGACCCCCGCGCGCTCGGCCACGGCAGATGGCAACGCGAAGATGCCCGCGCCGATCATGCCGTTCAGGACGAGGAAGGCGCCGGCTACGGTGCCGATGCCGCGAACGAGTTGTGGCGTCGGTCTACTGATCGCGGCGCCAGACTTCGACGGGCTCGCCCATTGCGTCCTCGATGATGATCTCGCCGACCTTGCACGGCGTCACACCTTTCGTCTCCTCGCAGGGTTCGAGGGCCGCGAGACGCTCCTGGTACGCCATTCGGGTCTGGGAGGCATCGCCGTCCCCGGGGCCCGGCCGCCGCCAGCCGATCGTGTCCTTGTTGGCCTCGCTGATCGCCTCGAGACTCGCGAACGCCTCGGCCTCGCGCGCACTCGGCGCGCAGCCCGAGCCCGCGCGATCGACGATGACGTTGGCCGACGCCTCTTTCAGGGTGATGAGTTGCTCGAGTGCGACCCGGCAGTCCGCCTCGGTCAGGAACTGGAGTTCGAACATCTGCTCCTGGCACACGGTTTTCCCGGCCGGCGCCACGCACTCCGCGATCGTGAGCACGAAGACTTGTATCCACGCGGTATCCATCGCTTAGCTCCCTTTTTGTTATCCCCAGAGATTAGCAGCAAATGCGGGTAGCGACATCCGCAGCCGGGCCGTCGCCGGGGCCGGATTTCGCTCCGCCAACCTATTCTGTTATGGTGGCGCCGCAAATCATCTCAAATCTCAAAACCCTGTCCCCTTGAAACAGCCTTTCGCGGTCACCTGCCAGGATGACCGGCCGACGCGTTTCTTGCGGCGATCAACTCTCCAGGAGCAGGCAATATGAGCCAGGCCAAATCAGGCGACACCGTGCGCATTCACTACACCGGAACCCTGCAGGACGGCACCGAGTTCGACAGTTCGCGTGGGCGCGAGCCGCTCGAATTCGCCCTCGGCAGCGGCCAGGTCATCCCGGGCTTCGACGCGGCCGTGGAAGGCATGAGCGTCGGGGAAGCCAGGTCGGTGACGATCGAGCCGGACCAGGCTTACGGCCCGCGCCACGAGCAGCTCGTCCAGGACGTGCCCAAGTCCGCCCTTCCCGACGAGATCGACGCCGCGGTCGGCATGCAGCTGCAGAGCCAGTCGCCCGACGGCCAGGTCATGACCTTCGTAGTCGCCGACGTCCGCGACGACGGGATCACCGTGGACGGCAATCACCCGCTGGCCGGGCAGGCCCTGACCTTCGACATCGAGCTCGTCAGCATCGCCTGACCACCCGGCGCAGGCTTCAGCGCGCGAACAGGCCTTTGACGGCCTCGACCAGGGTGCCGTCCCCTTCCCCGAGCTCGTAGCCGATGCGCATGCTGGGCTTGTCGATGTCGACGAGCCGGCCGAGATCGATGGGCGTTGCGATCAGCACGAGGTCGCAGTCCACGGCATTAATCGTCGCCTCGAGATCGCGAACCTGCTGCTCGCCGTAGCCCATCGCCGGCAGTAACGGGCCGATGTCGGGGTAAGCGGCGAAGGTCTCCGCGATTTCGCCGACGGCGACGGCGCGCGGGTCCACGATTTCCGCCGCGCCATTCGTGCGCGCCGCGAGCACGCCCGCCCCGAACGGCATGCCGCCGTGCGTCGTCGTCGGCCCGTCCTCGACGGCGAGCACCCGTTTACCCCGGATCGCCGCCGGATCCGGGACGTGCAGGACCGAGTCCCGACAGAGGACGGTCGCGCCCGGGTTGACGGCCTCTGCCGAGGCCATGACCGCATCGATGCCCGCCTGCTCCGCGGAATCGACCTTGTTGATGAGGATGATGTCGGCGCGGCGGAAATTCTCGGTCCCGGGAAAGTACTCGAGCTCGTGGCCCGGCCGGTGCGGGTCGGCGATCACTATCCAGAGGTCCGGCCGGAAGAAGGGTGTGTCGTTGTTGCCGCCGTCCCAGACGATCACGTCAGCCTCCTGCTGCGCTTCGGCCAGGATGGCGCCATAGTCGGCCCCCGCGTAAACGACGACGCCGTTCATGATGTGCGGCTCGTATTCCTCGCGTTCCTCGATCGTGCACTCGTGGCGCTCGAGGTCCTCGAGGGTTGCAAAGCGCTGCACTGCCTGTTCTGCGATATGGCCATAGGGCATCGGGTGGCGGACGGCGACGGCCCTCTTGCCAAGGTCCCTCAGGATCGAGGTAATCCTCCGCGAGACCTGGCTCTTGCCGCAACCGGTCCGGACGGCGGTCACCGCGATGACCGGCTTGCCCGAGACGAGCATCGTCGCATCAATATCGAAGGTCGAGAAAACAACGCCCGTAGCCTCGACCCGGCGGCGCTTCTCGGCCACGTAGTCCAGGCTGATGTCCGAGTATGCGAACACGACCTCGTCGATGCCGTCGTCTGCGAGCAGCCGGTCCAGGTCCTCCTCCGGGTAGATCGGGATGCCGTCGGGATACCGTGGCCCCGCGAGGGAGGCCGGGTAGCGGCGATCCTCGATATGCGGAATCTGCGTCGCGGTGAAAGCTACGATCTCCGCATCCGGGTTGTCGCGGAAACAGCAGTTGAAGACGTGAAAATCGCGTCCCGCCGCGCCCATGATGATCATCCTGCGCATACAACTCTCCCCTGGGTAACTGGTGGGGCTTCAGGCCCGGCGACGCGCCGGCAAATGACCGCAATCCTGCAGCGCCGAATACAGCTGATGCCAGCGCTGCTCGAGCGTGCCGGTGTAACCGATGGACAGCCTGATGAGTCCCGGGCTGATGCCGGCTGCCGTCTTGTCCTCGTCCGTGAGTTCGCTCGACGTGCTCGAACCCGAGCACGACATGAGCGTGTCGAAGTAGCCGAGGCTGACGGCCATGAAGCCGAAGCGGTAGCGGTTCTGCAAAGTCTCCATGAGTGCGTTCGCCGCCGCCTCGTTGCCCAAATCGATCGTCATGACGCCGCCGTAGCCGTAGTCCGGACAACGGAGCTCATCGAACAGCGCCTTGTCCGGATGCTGCTCGAGGCCCGGGTAATTGACCCGGATGCCCTTTTCGCATAACCGTTCCGAGAGGGCCATTGCCCTTTCGCCGTGCGCGCTCATACGCGCGGGCAGGTGCGGGATCCGCAGGCTGAGCTTCGAAGCAACCATCGGGTCCATCGTCGGCCCGAGCAGCATCAGCGGGCCCGTGTGGAGGTCCATCAGCGACTCGATGAACTCGCAAGTGCCGCAGACGGCGCCCGCGATTACGTCGGACATGCCGCTGATGAACTTGGTGATGCTGTGGACGACCACGTCGGCGCCGAGCGCTGCCGGGCTGAGGATCAGAGGGCTGAACGTGTTATCGACGACGAGCTGCGCGCCTGCCTCGTGCGCGATGTCCGCCAGCGCCGGGATGTTCGCGACGCGCAGCGTCGGGTTGGCCACGCTCTCCGTGTAGACCATCGTGGTCTTGTCGGTGATGGCCGCACGTACCGCCTCGAGGTCAGTGATGTCGACGAAGGTCGTCTCGATGCCGCACTTCTCGCTGAGGAGATCGTGCAGCAGCGCATAGGTGCCGCCGTAGACGGCGTGAGATGCGACGACGTGGCTGCCTGCCTTGCACAGCGCCAGCACGGTCGACGCGATCGCACCCATGCCGCTGGCCGTGCAGTAGGCCGCGTCGGTGCCCTCGAGCGCTGCGAGCTGCAGCCCCAGGTTGTAGACGGTCGGGTTGAAGTGCCGCCCGTACAGGTAGCAGCCGGCCTCGTGGCCCTTCAGTCCCTGGAATATGGCGGGCATCGTGCCCGGCTCCATCACGGTGAACGTCGAGCTTGCCTCGATCGACATGTTGACGCCGCCATGCTCACCGAATTCGTGGCGCAGGTGCGCGAGTGCTTCGATAGGGTTTCGCCCATTCATAACTGGCCTCCCGGCGCAAAGGCATATCTGGCCGTACCCCGTTTATAAGGTTGCAGGCGATACTATTACATTCGTAGATCTACGAACTCGTGGCCAGGGCCATGTCCTCTTCACGCGAGCGCAGGAAGGGAATGAGGAACAGCGGCAAGATGATCAACAGGGCGTCGACGTACAGGACCAATGCGTAGTCGAACCGCTCGGCGATCACCCCCTGCCAGTAGTTCGTGTAGCTGATCGCGACGTTGCTCATCGCCATGAAGGCCGTGAACTGGGTGGCGGCCACCGCGGGGTTGGTCATCCCCATGAAGATCGCGGCGTGGACGCCGAACGACAGCCCGTACAGGAAGCCGTGACCGATCAGCGTCGCGTAGATGACTTCGATCGGAACGCCGGCGAGGCCGAAGTTGGAAATGTAAGTGGCGAGGACCAGCCCGGGCAGTGCCGAGAGCAGGTAATACAGCCCCAGCATGCGCCGCATCCCGAAGCGATCGGCCAGCAGGCCGCCGACGACGCAGCCGATGGCGCCGGCGATCGTGTTCAGCGCACTGGTACGGGCAATCTGCATTTCGCTAAAACCGTAGTCGACCTGGATGGTCGTCAGGGCCGCGTAGCCCAGCACCAGGGCACCGATAGGCATTAAGGAGAACAGCAGCCCGATCCTGGGGCTCCTGCCCGACTTCATGAAGCTCGTGTAGACCTCCCACAGGAATTCCCGCAGCGTGCGCAGAAAATGCAGCACGATACTCCCCACGTGCGGCGTCGTCGGCTCCGCCGCGCGCGGATCCCTGACAAAGAACAGGACGAACAGCAGGCAGACGAGCTGCAGGGCGCTGATGTAGAACAGGGCGGCGTTGAATCCCCAGATGCCGAACACGAAGACGGCGCCACCGCCACCCATCGCAATCCCGGAGTACTGCCCGCCGAACATGAAGCCGTTGCCGCTGGCGCGCTCGTCCGGCTTGAGCGTGCTGACCGCCAATGAGTCGATGGCCACGTCCTGGGTCGCGCAGAACATGTTGTTGAGGACAACCATGGCCAGCAGCAAGCGGAAATCGTTCTGGAAATCGACCAGCGCCGTCACGACGAGGGTCACGATCATCATCACGAGGCAGCCCATGATCCAGGCCTTGCGGCCGCCGAGCCGGTTCAGCTTGACGAGGTCGATGAGCGGCGCCCAGGCGAACTTGAACGACCACGGTATGAACAGCGCCGCGACGAATATTCCGATCTGCTCCAGCGAGATCCCGGCCGTGCGCATGAAGGTCACCATGGCGACCGATGTGAAGCCGTAGGGAATCCCTTCCGAGACATAGAGCAGGCCGAAAGTCGTAAGCCGCCCCTTTCTGCTGTCCAGCAGATTCTTTCGATTCATAAATGGGTTGTTCTTCTAGTGCGCAGAGGACGCCGGGGACTGTAGCACGAATTTTATCGCTGCCGTCAGCCTGCGGCAGGCGTATCAGGTGCCTGGGCCGATCAGTAGCGGCCGTGCTGCTTGAAAATGTAGTTGGAGAGCTCGATGAATTCGGCATTCATTCGATGCATGATCTTGTGGGCCGAGCGGGCGACCGAGCGCATGACCTTGTAAACGAGCCTGGGATTTTCGTCGACCAGGGCCTCGAAGTCCTCCCTCGTCAGGCTGAGCAGCGTCGTCGAACAGAGCGCCCTCAGCGCCACCGTGTGCGCGTGCCCGTCTACGAAACTCAGCTCGCCGGCGAGGTCTCCCTCGCGGAGCACTCCGAGACTGGCCTCTTCGCCTGCGCCAGTCCGCTTCACCACTTCGAGCTTGCCGTCCAGGAGCACGTGCAGGGCATCATCGTTGTCGCCCTCGGTGATCAGGAAGTCGCCGTCGCCGAGGACTCGCGACGCCATCGTGCGCGCGAGGATCGTGGCCTCTTCCGTCGTCAGCTCGGATCCGAGGGACGAGTTCATTACCAGGTGGGACAGGTCATTCATACCAGCGCTCCTTGTAGCAGGCATCCTAGCATCGAAGCGGCTGCCGGTTCATACGCATGAACCGAAGCCGGGACGCTCGCGAGCCTATGCATCTAGGTGAATTCCGGCATTTAAACAGGCTGCGAGGGGTCGTATTTTGCGGTTATCAGGCTCTGTTCCAAAGGACCGCCAAAGTGAACGACCAATCGGCTCCATCGCCTTACCTGGGTGTCAAGATTCTCCATGACCCCGTGCGCAACAAGGGCACGGCTTACACCGAAGCAGAACGCGACTATCTCAAGCTGAGGGGCCTGTTGCCGCCACGCGTCCACTCCCCCGCCGAGCAGGAATTACGCGTGCTCGGCAACGTTCGCGACAAGCCGACGGATCTCGAGCGCTACCTCTACCTCGTGGCGTTGCAGGACCGCAACGAGACGCTGTTCTACCGCGTCATCATGAACCATATCGAGGAGATGATGCCGATCATCTATACCCCCACGGTCGGCAAGGCCTGCCAGGAGTTTCAGCATATCTTTCGGCAGTCGCGTGGCTTTTACGTATCCCTGCACGACCGGGGTCGTGTCAGGGAGATCATGCGGAACTGGCCGCACAAAGATACCAGGATCATCGTCGTGACAGACGGCGAGCGCATTCTGGGGCTTGGCGACCTGGGCGCCGATGGCATGGGCATCCCGATCGGCAAACTGGCGCTCTACACCGCCTGCGCCGGCATCCCGCCGACCCACTGCATGCCTGTGATGCTCGATGTCGGCACCAATAACGAGAAGCTCCTGAATGATCCGCTTTACAACGGGCTGGAGCGCCGGCGCCAGCGCGGCGCAGCCTACGACGAACTGGTCGAGGAATTCATCACCGCGGCAGAGGAGACCTTCCCGGGCATCCTCATCCAGCTGGAGGACTTCGGCAATACCAATGCATTCCGGCTGCTCGACAAGTACCGGGACCGCGTCTGCCTGTTCGACGATGATATCCAGGGCACCGGTGCCGTCGCCGTTGCGGGCATCATCGCCGCAATGCGTATCACGGGCGGCAAGCTGTTGGAGCAGAAGATCCTGTTCCTCGGGGCCGGCGAGGCCGGCATCGGCACCGCCGACGTGTTCGTCGCCGCGCTGGTCGAGCAAGGGATCCCGGCCGAAGAAGCGCGCCAGCGTTGCTGGTTCGTCGATTCCAGGGGCCTGCTGGTCTCGGGCCGCGACAATATCGCGGAGCACAAGCGCCCGTATGCGCACGACCACCCCTACACGGGAGACTTCCTGGAGGCCGTTCGTACGCTGGAGCCCACGGCCATTCTCGGCCTCTCCGGCCAGCCGCAGACCTTCACGAAGGACATCCTCGAGGCCATGGCTGATATCAACGAACGGCCGATCATATTTGCGCTCTCGAACCCGACATCACAGGCCGAGTGCACGGCCGAGCAGGCCTACGCCTGGACCAACGGCCGCGCAGTATTCGCGAGCGGCAGTCCTTTTGACCCCGTCAAGCTGGGCAACGAGACCTTTATCCCGGGCCAGGGCAATAATGCCTACATCTTCCCCGGTGTCGGCCTCGGGGCAATTGTCAGCCGGGCGCGCAAGATTACGGACGAGATGTTCCTGGCAGCCGCGAAATCGCTTGCTGGCCTGGTCACCGAATCGGACCTGGAGCGTGGACGGATATACCCGTCACTCAGCCGGATCCGCCAGGTTTCCGCACATATCGCTTACGACGTCGCCACGATTGCCTACGACCAGGGGCTTGCCGGCAAGGAAGAATCCGCGGATATCCGCGCGGATATTCACGACTACATGTACCAGCCGGTCTACCCGCATTATGCGTAAGCCGCGGCGAGGCGTTATTATTCAAAGAAAACGATAAGTTGAGAGGAATCAGTGATGGGGTACAACTCCTGCGATATACGTAACGTGTGTCTTGTAGGCCCGAGCGGCGCCGGCAAGACCCAGCTCACCGAGGCGCTATTGCACGCCGGCGGAGCGATCAAGGAAATGGGGTCGGTCATCAAGGGTACGACCGTGTCCGACTACGCGGCGGCCGAGCGCGCCGAGGGCCATTCCCAGTTCACGTCCGTGTGCCACCTGGATCACGGGGGCATACACGTCAACCTGATCGACACGCCGGGATACAGGGATTTTTACGCCCGCTCTCTATCGGTGCTTCCCGCTGCCGAAACGGCTGCAGTCGTGATCAACGCCCAGGCGGGAATCGAGGAAGTCGCCAGACGCATGATGAAAGCCGCTCACAAGCAGCGGCTTTGTCGCATGATCATCGTCAACAAGATCGACGCCGAGGGCGTTAACCTCGAGTCATTGCTCGCTGACATCCGCGATGCCTTCGGCAGCGAGTGCCTGCCGCTCAACCTGCCCTCTGCAGACGGCAAGGCCGTGGTCGACTGCTTCTTCCAGCTGGAGGGCGCCGAGACTGCATTCAGCGACGTCAAGTCGGCACACACCCAGATCGTCGACCAGGTGGTGGAGCTGGACGAGGAGCTGATGGAACTTTACCTGGAGCAGGGCGAGGAGCTGGCTCCCGAGCAGCTGCACGATCCATTCGAACAGGCGTTGCGCGACGAGCACCTGGTGCCCGTATGCTTCGTCTCGGCCGAGACAGGCGCAGGCATCAAGCAGCTGCTTAACATCTTCGAGCACCTGATGCCCAACCCGATGGAAGGCAACCCGCCCGTGTTCCTGAAAGGCGAAGGCGAGAACGCCAAGAAAGCGTCGATCACGGCGGAGCCGGACGCGCATGCCATCGCGCACGTCTTCAAGATCGAGATCGACCCGTTCAAGGGCCGGCTGGGCGTGTTCCGCATCCACCAGGGCACGATCAGACCCGGCAACCAGCTCTATGTTGGCGACGCGCGCAAGCCGATCAAGGTCAGCCAGCTGCTGAAACTCAATGGCGCCGAACACGTCAAGGCGGATGCCGGGGTGCCTGGCGATATCTGCGCAATCCCGCGTGTGGACGAGGCCCACTATGACGCCGTCTTGCACGACTCGCACGACGAAGATCATTTCCACCTGAAATCCATCGACCTGCCGCGTCCCATGTACGGACTGGCCATCAAGCCGTCCAATGATGCGGACGCGCAGAAGACATCGGATGCGCTGCACACGGCCGAGGCGGAAGACCCGTCGCTGACCGTCGAACACATCGCCTCACTCAACGAGGTCGTACTGCGAGGACACGGAGAGCTGCACTTGCGCAGCGTCCTCGAGCAGATCAAGGACCGCTACAACCTGGAGATCCAGACGGCGGAACCGTCAATCGCTTACCGGGAGACCATCAAGGCGCGGGCCGAAGGCCATCATCGCCACAAGAAACAGACCGGCGGCGCCGGCCAGTTCGGCGAGGTCTACCTGCGCGTCGAGCCGCTACCCGAAGGCGGAGGTTTCGAGTTCAAGAGCGAGGTGGTCGGCGGCGCGATTCCGTCAGGCTTCATCCCCGCCGTCGAGACCGGCGTTCGCCAGATCATGGAAGCCGGCGCGACCTTCGGCTTCCCGATGCAGGACGTCAAGGTGATTGTCTACGACGGCAAACACCACTCCGTGGACTCGAAGGAAATCGCCTTCGTCCAGGCAGGCAAGAAAGCGTTTCTCGATGCGGTCAAGCAGGCGCGGCCCGTGCTGATGGAGCCGATTGTCAACGTCACGTTTACGATTCCGAGCGACTGCGCCGGCGGTGTGGCCGGCGACCTGTCGTCGATGCGCGGCATCGTCAGCGGCACGGAGACCTTGTCTGCCAACCGACTGCAGATCTCCGGGCAGGCCCCGCTGAAGGAACTACAGGGCTATCACTCGCGCCTGAAGTCCCTGTCGGGCGGGGACGGCAGCTTCGATATGGAGTTCAGCCACTACGCCGAGGTGGCGCCCGATATCGCCGGCGTCAACCGGCTCGACGCCTGACCTGCGGCGCCCGGCGCGTCGACAGTCCGGCGAGCAGTGTGAGCAGCAGCCAGCCCGCGCTGCCGCCGCCCTCGTCGTCACCGCCGCCCCCACCGCCTGCCGTGCGGACGCTGACGCTGCCCCGCACGTTGTTGTCGGAGGCGTCGGTATCGGGCTCTGCCGAGGCCAGGGCCACCGTGTAGTTCTTGCTCCCCTCGGCAACGCCGGTCACATTGAGTGTCAGGGACGCGCTGGACTGGCGGTCGAATTGACCGGCCTGGCAGTCGACCTGCTGCGCCGCGACCGTGCAGCTGCCGATCGACCAGCTGGCCGAGTTTGCACGCAGCCCGGCGTTGAGGGCGATGCCAAGCGTGACGCCGGTCGCGTCAAGCGACGCGCGATTGTCCAACGTAACTGTCAGCGTCGTGCTCCCGTTTAGCGTTACCTGGCTGGACGGCGGGGTATTGATCGCGAGATTCACCGCGGGTTCGACGGTCAGCTGCAGCGCATCCTGGTTGTTGCCAGCCTGGTCGTCGACGTTCGCCGTAACCGTGGCGCTGAACGTGCCGGAGCCGACTACCGAACCGGTGATCTCGAGATCGATTTCGGTGGCCGCAGTGCCGGCGACATTGCCCAGCTGGCAGCTCACCGAACCGGCGCCGCTTTGGCAGGCCCCGGCGGAGCTGGTGGCGGAGTTGAGCGTCACGTTGTTCGGTAGCGAAATGTCGACGGCAACGTTGACGGACGGCTCGGTCCCATTATTGACGACATCGACAACGACATTGTCCGTGCCGCCGAAGAGCGCCGTGGCTGTCGAACCACGGAAGGCCAGCGAGATGTCGGTGCTGGGCAGTGCGGTGATACAGGCGGCGGCGGCAATGTCGTCCTGCATCTGCTGGATGCTGCAGGCAGAGAACTGGTCACTGCCGTTGACCCGCGGGGACATCAGCCAGTCGCCCGTCTGACTTTCGCACGGTGAACCGGCCTCGCCGTCGTGCGGCGCGCCGAAATTGTGACCGATCTCGTGTGCCGCGACCAGCGCGTCGAAGTTCGGGCTGCCCCGGCCCTCGCTGAGCCCCGCGCCGAAGCGGCTGTTGCACAGCGCACCCTGGTAGGCGATGCCGACCGTCGTGCCGTCCAGGTTGCGGCCGGTATAGAGGTGCGTCAGGCCCTGGCTTCTCTGGCTGGCAGTGTCGAAACGGTAGTTCCGGACCTCGTCGAGGAGCTGGCCCGGATCTCCCGTGCTGGTGAACGGGTCATCGGTACTGTCGAAAATATCGATCACGGGCACGCGAACTTGCACGCCCAGCTGCTCGCTAAAGATGACGTCGACGATGTTGAGGCGCGCCACTATGTCGGCGGCAGCCGTCGCGCCCTTATCGCTCGTAAACGGGCCATCGCCGATCGCGCCGATCGTAATCTCCGAGACGGCGCCCGGGGCCTGCGCGATACCGGCATCGAGTCCGGAGACAACGGCCTTGAACATCGCCGATCCGCTGGCCGCCGCGGCACCCGTCGCGCAGCTCATGGCACCGGGTGCCACCGTGACATCCGCGAGGCGATAGGCGATGGGCGAATTCGTATCCACGAGGGCATCGCCAGGCACTTCGAGCGCAAACAGCGCCTCGCCGTCGAAGACCAGCCCCACGGGCATGCCGTTGCGGATGGTCACGGCGGCCCACGATCCCTGGACGCCCGGCAGCCTGCCGCGGTACGGAATCGCATCGCCGAAACCTTGCCCGCCGTCCATCGCCGCCATCAGGTTGGCGTTCGGCTCGAGCTGCAGTTCGAAAGTTCGACCGAGCGCATCGAAGCGCAATGCAACCGGGCCAGCAAGACCGGCTTTCTGCTGGCCGCTGCCGAGGCCGTCGATTTCGAGGCGGCCGAGCGGCTCGAAGTGGCTCAGCGTGATGCCCTCGACGGCCGCACCGAATGCGGGTGACGTCAGGCCGAGACAGACGAGCACAAGTAGCCGGTTGCGTAAATTCATGGTGGGTTCCGTTTACTCTTCGTTGGAGCGCGTCAGCGCGCAATCATCATAGCGGCCGGACGATTCCCAGTCGGCCTGCTGCGCCGCGGTCAGCAGCAGCAGGCGCCCGTCGACCCGGTGCAGGTGCAAGGTCTCGCTCGCTCCGGTATCGGCGATCACCATCGTCACGACCGGAGCGTCGACCCGGTACCTGCCGGCCGTCGGGTACCCCGGGAATGGATCGACCCGGTTGCCGGCATCATCGACATTCACCTGGTCCGTGAACTTGTCCCAGGTGAACCGGCCATCCGCCAGCTCGATGCGGTCGCCCGCATAGGCCGGGCACCCCGGCAGGTAGACGCCGTCGGCGCTCTTGCAGGCGCTCAGCGCGCCCGCCAGCAGGATCATGGCAAATAACCGCATAGTCATAGCCCTTACATCAAAACCCAGCTGCGGCCGGGGAAACGTGATGAATTGCCCAAATCAACCGAATGAGAGCCTGATTTCGTGCAATGGTTCATATTCCGCCGCCGGGCGTTCGGGGATACTCGCCCGTCTATGAGCCCGCCAGACCCGCAATCGTTCCTGTATATCGCCGCCGCCGCGCTGGCCGGCGCGGCCGTGGGCTGGTTCGTTCGCGG
>JBFFSI010000004.1:0-65858 GCA_041572475.1 Woeseiaceae bacterium | reverse complement strand
GACTGATGCTGCCGCTGTCGCTGTCTTACGACCACCGCGTCATCGACGGCGCGGCTGCGGTCCGCTTCACGACCTTCCTCGGCGAGCGGCTCGGCGACGTCGATGCGCTGTTGCAGGCGACGCCGTAGTGGCGGACCCGATCAAGCTGCTGGTGCCGGACCTCGGTGACTTCGCCGACGTGGAGGTCATCGAGGTGCTTGTTGCCCCGGGTGACACCGTCGACGTCGAGGACGGACTGGTCACGCTCGAGACCGACAAGGCGGCCATGGACGTGCCTGCGAGCCATCCGGGCCGGATCGTCTCGGTCGAAGTCGAGGTTGGCGACAAGGTCTCCAAGGGCGATGTCGTAGCGACTGTCGCAGCCGAAGGCGAGGCGGGTACCGCGCAGCCTGCGAGCGATGCGGCCGACGAGTTGGCCCAGACACGCGTCATGGACGCGGACGAGATTCGCGCCGCGGTAGGGACGCCTTCGGCTGATGCGACCCACCAGGCCCAACTGGTGATCATCGGCGCCGGCCCCGGCGGCTACACCGCCGCGTTTCGCGCCGCGGACCTGGGGCTCGACGTCTTGCTCATCGAACGCTGGGACACGCTGGGTGGCGTTTGCCTGAACGTGGGCTGCATCCCGTCCAAAGCGCTGCTGCACGCCGCCAAGGTCATCGACGACGCGGCCGCGATGGCCAGCCACGGCGTGGCTTTCGGTCCGCCGAAGATCGATGCGCCGAAGCTGCGCGACTGGAAGAACGAGGTGGTCGGCAAGTTGACGGGCGGCCTGGTGCAACTCGCGAAGCAGCGCAAGGTGCGCGTGATTCACGCGAGCGCCCGGTTCGAGTCGCCGACGACCCTTGCGCTCGACAACGGCGAGACCGTTGCGTTCGAGAAATGCATCATCGCGGCCGGCTCGGAGCCGGTGATGTTGCCCGGTCTGCCGGACGACCCGCGCATCATCGATTCGACGGGAGCGCTGGAGCTCGACCCGCTGCCCAAGCGGCTGCTCGTGGTCGGGGGCGGCATCATCGGGCTCGAGATGGCCTGTGTCTACAGCGCGCTGGGCGTCGACGTCAGCGTGGTCGAGTTGCTCGATCAGCTGATGCCTGGCACGGACAAGGATCTGCTGCGGCCGTTCCTGAAGATCGTCGAGCCGCGCTATGAAGCCATCATGACCTCGACGAAGGTGACGGGGATGCGCGCGACCGTGCCGGGTATCGAGGTGTCCTTCGAGGGCAAGAACGCACCCGGGATCGGCGTCTACGACCGCGTACTGGTTGCCGTCGGGCGGCGCGCCAATGGCGACAAGCTGGCGCTCGACAAGGCCGGTGTTGCCGTCAACGAGCGTGGCGTCATCGACGTCGACAAGCAGATGCGTACCAACGTGCCGCACATCTTCGCCATCGGCGACCTCGTGCCCGGGCCCATGCTCGCACACAAGGCCACGCACGAGGGCAAGGTTGCCGCGGAGGCCGCGGCTGGTGAGAAGAGCTACTTCGACGCGCGGACGATTCCGTCGGTCGCCTACACGGACCCGGAGGTTGCCTGGGTCGGCCTGACCGAGAACGAAGCCAGGGCAGCAGGAATCAGCTTCGAGAAGACCAAGATTCCGTGGGCGGCGAGCGGCCGGGCGCTGTCGCTGGGTCGGTCGGAGGGCTTCACGAAGTTGCTCTGGGACAAGGACTCGGGCCGTGTCATCGGCGGCGCAATCGTCGGCCCGAGTGCCGGTGACCTGATCGCCGAGATCGGTCTTGCGATCGAGATGGGGGCGGACGCCGCGGACATCGGGTTGACGATCCACCCGCACCCGACCTTATCGGAAACCGTGGCCTTCGCCGCCGAGGCCCAGGAAGGCACGCTGACCGATCTCTACATGCCGAAAAAGCGGTGACCTCGCACTCCGGCCGGCGGCGCTAGTCAGAGCCGAAACGCTTGATGAGCTGCAGCGACATGTAGTCGGCGTAGGCCTCGTAATTGTCGCCGCTGCCGACCAGCTGGTCGTCGATCGGGAAAAACGCGTAGTCGAGTCGGACTTGCCAGCCGTCGCCGAACGAGCGGCCGCCACCGACGCCCACGAGCAGTTCCTCGCCACTGCGGTCGAGGCTCTGCGACACCGCGATGCCCGACTGCACCAGCGTCGTCACCAGTTCGCTCTCGGCCTCCCAGAACGCCATGCCCACTCGCAGGTAAGCCTCCCAGTAGCGGCCGGCGGCGATGGCGAGAACGCTCAGCTGGTAAGACGACAGGTCGATGTCGGCATCGACGACGTAGGGCTCGAAGAAGTCGTCGAACATCAACAGGTTCCTGTTCCAGCGCAGCGAACTGCGGCCGACATAGGAGCCCTCGATCGCGAGGAACCGGGTCGCCCGGAAGCCGACGGCCACAGAACCACTGGTATCTCCCTTGCCGTACTCGGCCGAGCCGTAACAGCCCCAACAGGTGTCGTCGTAGAGGTAGACATCGTTGAAGCTCACACCTCCGCCGAGGTACCAGCCGGTCTCGAATGGCTGCGGCTCCTGGGCACTGGCGGCAGCGGCAAGCATGCCCAGGGCCAGTATTGCCAGCGACTTGCACGTTCGTCGGTCAATCATGAGATTCTCCTGTCGGACCACCCCAGCTCACACTATCGGGTCCTCGCGAGAGGCGTCCTGACGAATTCCTGATGGTGAACTGATTTTCCTCCCGGCCACGCGATGATTCCCTGTGTCATCTACGTATTGAACTGATTTCGCGACGCGGGAGATTCTGAGGCGCATTGCAACCGGGGAACGAGCATGCAGGAGTTTCCGCACCATTACGTCGCGGCCGCGTCGGCCGAGCCTGCGGGCAGCGTCGAGGTCACGAGCCGGGGCCTGGCCAGCCTCGAGACCGCCAGTCCTGCCGAGTTCGGCGGCCCGGGGGACCTCTGGTCACCGGAGACCCTGCTTGTCGCGGCTGTCGCGGACTGTTTCATCCTCGGTTTTCGGGCGATTACCCGCGCGGCGAGGTTCGACTGGGAGCGCTTGAGCTGCGACATCGTCGGCGAACTCGACCGCGTCGACAAGGTCACGCAGTTTACGGCGTTTCGGATCCGGGCAAGACTCGAGATTCCTCGGACCAGCAACCCCGACAAGGCGACCCAGCTTCTCGAAAAGGCCAAGAAGACCTGCCTCATCACCAACTCGATGACGGCCGGCACGGAACTCCAGGCCGACGTCAGCATCGCGTCATCCTGAATTCCGGGTAGCGCCGGTCCTCGCGGGGGCTACCTGATGTAGCGGCTCAGCAGGTGGTCCGCCGACAGCCGTCCCGCGCCGCGGAACACCAGCGGAATCAGCATCGCGATGAACAGCAGCGGTATGCGGTAGTTACCGAAACCCTTGTTCGTCACCGCGTAGCCCTTCCAGAGCTCGGCGAGGCTGGACCAGTCCGCGGGCCAGTGGACGCCGAAGATGGCGACGACGGAGAGGATGATCAGGCTGAATGCCCAGAAACGGGTGAACAGCCCGATGACGAGCCCGATAGCGCCGAGGATCTCGAACCAGGTCGCGAGAAACCAGCTGATCTCGACCGGGACGACGTTGAACGGGAACGGGAAGTTGTCCTGCACGTTGGCAAACCAGTTGTTGCCGTTGTATTTCATCAGGCCCGCCTTGCCGAACTCGTAGGCCATGAGCAGGCGAATGGGCAGCAGCGCCAGCCAGTCGCCGGTCGGCTCCAGTATTGCGACAACGCGGTCGTTCCAGAAGCGGTAGATCGATTGCATCTCAAGTCTCCTTCGCCGACACGCGCGTGCCGATCACTATTTCCAGTTCACGCAACTCGCGGAGTGCATCGGCACCGTGGTGCACGAACGCGTCGGCATCCGCGTAGCCCGTCGCCGCGGCGAGCGACCTCAGCAACTGCTCGCCGGACTGTCGCGATTCGTTCCTGTCGATGGCGTCGAGCAGCGCGGCGCTGACCGGGTTGAGCTCGAGGAAGCGGACCTTGTCGTCGCGGCGCCGGTAGATCGCGAGAAAGACCGGCTGCTCCGCCGGCTCAGCGGGCAGGAAGTCCGCCGACACGCGGTGCACGGGGTAGGCGTAAGCGTAGACCCGGGCCAGCACCGACTTGACCGGCGCGCCGGCCAGCAGGTCGCCGTCGGGATCGATGCCGGGGAGCTCATCTTCCTCTTCGGAGATCGACAGCGCGATTTCGGCGTATTCGTAGTGGGCGAGTTCGAGCAGGAACGGGTAGTCGTCGTCGTCCGCTTCGTACTCGGTCTGGAGGAATTCCAGGAATTCCTTCGGCAGTTGCAGGAAGTACGGCGTTGCTGCGACGTGACGTTGCATGAACAGCCGAATGAGCCGGTCCCACCTGTCGGCGCCCGAGATCTTGCGAATGACCGGGAACATGCCGCCGAGCAGGTTGCGCAGGTTGTTGAAAAACAGCTTGCGATAGATCGCCATGCGGCGGTCGTCGATGCCGTCCGGTGCCGGCTGGTGCTCGGGGTCGCGGATGTGTGCCGCGAAGGCATACTGCTTCTTCTGGAATTCAGGGCGTTCAGCCATTGGCCACGTCCTGCTGCGCGACGTCGGCCTGCAACTGCCGGATGCGCCGAACCTCGTCCAGCAGCTCCTGCATGGGCGGGAAGTTGAAATCCCGTTCCAGCAGGGTCGGCACGACGCCGAAATGCCGGTAGGCGTCCTCGAGCAGGCGCCAGGCCTCCTGGTCGACGGGCGTGCCGTGCGTATCGATGCGCAGGTCTTCGGCCTCGACGTAATGCCCGGCAAGATGGAAATAACGGATTCTCGCGGCCGGCATGCGATAGAGGAACTCGCGCGCGTCGTAGCCGTGGTTGATGCTGTTGACGACAATGTTGTTGATGTCGAGCATCAGGTCGCAGTCGGCCTCCTCGAGCACGGCGAGCAGGAAATCGGCCTCGTCCATCGACGTGTCGGCCGGCGCGTAGTAGGAGACGTTTTCCAGCGCGATTCGCTGTTCGAGTATGTCCTGTACGCGGCGCACGCGCTCGGCGACGTAGTGGACCGCATCCTCGGTGAACGGTATCGGCATCAGGTCATAGAGCTGGCCGTCGTCGCCACAGTAGCTCAGGTGCTCCGAGTACATACGGATATCGTGCATGGCCATGAACGCCTTGATGTCCCTGACGAGCTGTTCATCGAGCGGGGCAGGGGAGCCGATCGACAGCGACAGCCCGTGGATCACGAAGGGGTAGCGCTCGGTGAACCAGCGCAGTTTCTTCGCCAGCGCGCCGCCAACATGGATCCAGTTTTCCGGGGCGACTTCCATGAAGTCGATCTCGCCGGGCGGGACTTCCTTGAGCTTGTCGGCGATCGGCCGCCGCAGTCCGAGGCCCGCGCCGGAGACGGGGAATTGTTGTGTCGATTCAGTCATAGTCCACAAGACCAGCGCAGGGCCGGATTTATTACATTAGAGTCGCCGAAGCCGGTCCAGGTATGCCACCTCGTCGGGCGCGATACCCGCTCGTTGCGCTTCCCAGAGCGTCTCGGCGAGGCAGTCGAGCATGCGGTGTTCGGCGCTGTGCCGGTCGCCGGAACGGGCGGCGAGGCCGTGGAAGACGGCGGCGATGCCTTGCGGCCGGTCCGTCGCAACCTGTTCCCGGAGGCCGAGATGCAGGCCCATGTGCAGGAACGGATTTGCCTCGCCGGACTCGACGGGGAACTCGCGCTCCATGTCGCCCGTCACCGCGCCGTGGTATTCGGGATGTTCCGCGATGACGCGCGCGATTTGTTCCTCGAGCGGAGACAGCGGTTTCCCATCGACGTATTTTTGCCAGGCGCTGGCGTACAGCCGGCGCAGTTCACCGCGGTCCTGGCTGAAGATCACGGCAGCTCCTTGCCGCGGTATTCGCACCACTCGACGATCGGGCATTCGCCGCACAGGGGCCTGCGCGCCTTGCAGGTGTATCGCCCGTGCAGGATCAGCCAGTGGTGGGCATCCTTCCTGAACTCCCCTGGTGTCAGGCGCAGGAGACGTTTCTCGACCTCGAGCGGCGTCTTGCCTCTGGCCAGCCCGGTCCGGTTGGCGACCCGGAAGATATGCGTGTCGACCGCAATCGTCGGTTCGCCGAAAGCCGTGTTCAGTATGACGTTCGCCGTCTTGCGGCCCACGCCGGGAAGGCGCTCGAGTTCCGTACGCGTGCGCGGCACTTCGCCGGCGTGCTCCTCGATGAGTATCCGGCAGGTCTTGATGATGTTCTCGGCCTTGTTGTTATACAGCCCGATGGTCCGGATATACGGCTTGAGGCCATCGACACCGAGCGCAAGGATTGCCTTCGGGGTGCGGGCCACCGGGTACAGCTTGCTCGTTGCCTTGTTGACGCCGACGTCGGTCGCCTGCGCCGACAGGATGACGGCGACGAGCAGTTCGAACGGGGTCCGGTAATGCAGCTCCGTGCCCGGCTCCGGGTTGGTCTCGCGCAGTTTCGCGAAGATGGCGGTGCGTTTGTCCCTGTTCACGGCGTCGGCTCAGCGTGGGGTTCGAAGTCCTTGACGGTCCAGTCCGCCCTGTAGCCGGCGGCGGCGGAGATCCAGGACATTCTTGGCCGCGACGGCAAGGGCCAGGCTGAAGAAAGCGCCCGGCGGCAATAGCGCCAGCAGCAGTCCGCCGTCGGCAAACGACAGGCCCGCGAACGGCTCGCCTCCCGTGAGCATGTCCAGCCGGCTCAGTATCGAGGCCTGCCCGACCAGCTCGCGAAAGGCGCCGAGCGCGATGAGCAGCGCCGCAAAGCCGGCCCCCATGCCGATGCCGTCCACGATGCTGGGCCATACCGGGTTGCGCGATGCGAAGACCTCTGCGCGGGCGACGATTGCGCAGTTGGTGACGATGAGCGGTATGAAGATGCCGAGCGAACGGTCCAGCGTCGGGAACCATGCCTTGAAGATCAGCTCAATGCAGGTCACGAGGCTGGCGATGATCAGCACGTAGATCGGGATTCGCACCTCGGCAATGATCCAGCGCCGGGTGGCCGCCACCAGCGCGTTCGAACAGGTCAGGACCAGCAGTGTCGCGATGCCGAGGCCGAGACCGTTGACGAGCGTCGTCGTCACGGCCAGCAACGGGCACAGCCCGAGCAGTTGCACCAGCCCGGGATTGTCCCGCCACAACCCGTTTTGCAGCTGCCCGATGATGCCGTTCGAACTCACTGTGACTGCTCCGTTGCGGGACGCGCAAAAACCTCGTCCCGGTTAGCCGCGAAGTATATCAACACGTCCCGGACCGCCCTCGTGACCGCGCGCGGCGTGATGGAGGCTCCTGTCAGCTGGTCGAAGTCCCCGCCGTCGCCGCGTATGGCCCAGCGGCCAAGCTCGGGGTTGCCGAGGCTCCGCCCGTCGAACTGGTACACCCAGTCGCTGCGTGCCGATTCGATGCGGTCGCCAAGCCCGGGAGTCTCGCGATGCTCGAGTATGCGCAGGCCGGTAACGATGCCGGCCGGGTCGACGCCGACAACGATCCGGATCGGGCCCGAGTAGCCGCCCATCGCCGTTGCCACGAACAACGCGGCTGCGGGGCGGCCGTCCGCGAACACCCGGTAAACGGTCGCAGGTCCGCTGCCGGGAAGCCCGTGCGGCGGCTGGAGGACCAGGACCGAGTCGATCAGGGCCCCGTCATACACGGTGGCGCCCAGTGCCGGCGCCAGGCTGCGCTCGAGCAGCAGCCTCGTGTTCTCGGTGATGCGCTCGCTCGTCAGCCGGTAAGTGCCCGCGACGAGTGCGGTGCAGACCGCGGCGATGACAGCGAGCGTCAGGCCGGTCCTGCTGATTGCACGGGCGCTCACTGTCCCTCGCTCCCGGTGCCGTGCCCGACGATGCGGGGGCGTGTCACCTTGTCGATGGCGGGTACGGCCATGTTCATCAGCAGCACCGCGAACGCCACGCCGTCGGCATACGCGCCCCACTTGCGAATGCTGTAGATCAATACCCCGATGCCGAGTCCGTACAGCAACCGGCCCCTGGGGCTCGTGGCTGCCGAGACCGGGTCCGTCGCAATGAAGAATGCGCAGAGGATCGTGGCGCCCGAGAACAGGTGGAAGCCCGGGCCTGCATTGGTGCCCGAATCGAACAGGTACATCAGCATCGCCGGGACCAGCAGGCCGGCGAAGACGCCGACGGGTATATGCCAGCGGATGACCTTTTGAATTAGCAGCCAGCCGCCGCCGATGGCGAGGAAATTGCCGATCCATTCCCAGCCGCGGCCGCCGAAGTCGCCCATCAGCGGGTTGGCGCGCAGCTCTGCGTAGGTGCGCATCTCCCGCAGGCCCGTCTGCACGGCATCGAGCGGTGTCGCGCGGGTCAGCCCGTCGAAGCTCAGGCCGTCCGGGAGCGTTCCGGTGAGGGTGTAGGCGAGGGTCTGCAGCACGGTCGGGTGCGCGTAGTCGATATCACCCATGCGGGGCGCGACCCACAGCGCCATTTCCATCGGGAAAGCGACCAGCATGACGACATAGCCGACCATCGCCGGATTGAAGACGTTGAAACCGATGCCGCCATACAGGTGCTTGGCGACGACGATGGCGAACAGTGAGCCCGTCGCCGTGACCCACCACGGCGTCAGCGAGGGCAGGGCGAAAGCGAGCAGGGCGGCGGTCACGATCGCCGAGTAATCCTGCAGCGCGACGAGCGGCTCGCGACTGCGCAGCCGCAGCATCGCGGCCTCGCCGCCGAGACAGAATAATGTCGCGACGGCGAGGTTGAAAAGGAAGCCCGGGCCGAAGTACCAGACATGAGCGATGGCGGCGGGCACGAGGGCGCCGAGCACGTGCAGCATCATCGCCGACACGCTGGCAGTCGGCGCGATGTACGGGGCCTCACGGGGGCGAAACTCCATCAGTGATCCTCGTCCTGGCGCTGCTTGCGGCGCAGTATCTCGGCGATCGCGTCGGGTCCGGCCTGCCTGGCGGCGGCTTTCTGGCGCGCCAGTTCGTCGTCGCGGGCCTGTTGTTCTTTCTGCAGGCGCTCCGAACGTGCTTCGAACCTGGTCCGCGCTCGTTCGGCCCGCGCCTTCTCGTCCGCGAGCTCGCGGATCCGCGCTTTCGCACTCCGAAACCTGGCCGTGAGCGGGATCCTGCTGGGACAGACGAGGTCGCAACAAGCGCACTCGATGCAGTCGACGAGACCGTGGCTGCGCAGCGCGTCTTCGTTGTCGGCGCAGGCATGCCAGTACAGCTGCTGTGGCAGCAGCTGAATGGGGCAGACCGCCGCGCACTCACCGCAGCGAATGCACGGCATCACCGGCGCGGCGACCGTCGCTTCCGGCATGACGAGAACACAATTGGTGGCCTTGACGAGCGGGACGCGGTCGGTCGTGACCGCCTTGCCGGTCATGGGGCCGCCGATGATCAGCTGACCGGCGCGCTCGGTATAGCCGCCGGCAAAATTGACGAGGTCGGCGACCGTGGTGCCGATCCGCGCCCGCACGTTCATGGGATTGGCAACGCCCTCGCCGGTCACGGTAGTGACCCGCGAGATGAGCGGCTCGCCGGCGATGATCCAGTCGTGCACTGCCGCGATCGTGCCAACGTTCTGAACGAGGCAGCCGACATCTGTCGGCAGGCCGCCGCTCGGCACTTGCCGATTCGTGACCAGCTGCACGAGCTGGTCCTCGCCGCCCGACGGGTAGATCGTCGGCACCTGCTTGAGCACGATCCGCTCGTCCCGCGCCTCGGCGAGCGTCTCGGACAGGCTCTGCAGCGCCTGCGGCTTGTCGCTCTCGACGACGATGTAGCAGCTGTCGATGCCGAGGGCGTGCATGAGGATTTGCGCCCCCGAGACGACGCTTGCCGCCTGCTCGCGCATGAGCACGTCGTCGCAGCTGATGTAGGGCTCGCATTCCACGCCGTTGAGGAGCAGGCATTCGAGGTCGCCTGACACCGCCTGGGCGAGCTTCTGCGCCGTCGGGTACACGGCGCCCCCGAGACCGACGATACCGCCCTGCAGGATCCTCGTAAGCAGCGCATCCGGCGACAGGTCTGCATAGGGAGCCGATGCCTCGACCGCCTCGACGGGGCGGTCCTCGCCGTCGCACTCCATCACGATACACGGCGCGCTGTCTCCGAATCTTCGGTGGACAGGCCATGCTTCGATGGCGACGACCTTGCCCGACGACGAGGCGTGCACGGGCGCCCCGAGCGCGCCCCGCGGTTCCGCGATGAGCTGCCCTTTCAGGACGCGCTCGCCGATGCCGACGACCGGTTCCGCGGGGTCGCCGGTGTGCTGGGTAAGCGGCAGGACGAGCTGGGCTGGAAGCGGCATCGACTGTATCGGCAAGGCCGTCGATTCCGCCTTGTGCGCGGGCAGGCGCAGCCCGCCGTGCAGCGTTCCGAGGTCGTAAGTGGGCGCCGTCATGACAGCACCCGCATATCGATACAGTCAACGGGGCAGGGCTCGACGCACAGTTCACAGCCGGTGCACTCGGCCTCGATGACCGTATGCATCAGCTGCTGCGCCCCGACGATCGCGTCCACGGGACATGCCGTGAGGCAATGAGTGCAGCCGATGCACCGCGCCTCGTCGATCGTCGCCACCGAACGCAGTGCGGGCGCCTCGGCGAGCGGCAGCGGTTCCCTGCCGAGGAGGTCCGCGATGCGGGCCACGGTGGCGTCGCCGCCGGGCGGGCAGAGATTGATCGGAGCCTCCTGCTCGACGATCGCGGCCGCGTACGGCCTGCAGCCCGGGTAACCGCACTGGGCGCACTGCGTCTGCGGTAGCAGTTCATTGACCGCTTCGACCAGTGAGCTCGAGTCCGCCGGGAGCGACCGGTAAGCGAAACCGAGTGCGAGCCCCGCGATGAGCGCAATGCCGGCGATTGTCAGTATGGCAACCGACATGCACTAGGGGCGGGCCATCCCTGTGAAGCCCATGAATGCGAGGGACATGATGCCGGCGGTCACCAGGGCGATCGCGGAGCCCCGAAACGGCAGGGGGACGTCCGCTGCTTCCACGCGTTCGCGCACGGCTGCAAACAGAACGAGGACGAGCGCAAAGCCCCCGGCGGCGCCGACGCCGAAGAACACCGACTGCACGAAACTTTCTGACTGCTGGATGTTCAGCAACGCCACGCCTAGGACCGCACAGTTGGTGGCGATCAGCGGGATATAGATGCCCAGCACCTCGTTGAGCAGCGGGCTGATGCGCCTGACCATGATCTCGGTGAACTGGACGGCGGCGGCGATGACGAGGATGAAGCCGATCGTACGCAGGTACTCGATGTCGAGCGGCACGAGCACGAAGTGATACAGCAGGTACGCCGTGCCCGAGGACAGGGTCAGCACGAATGCCGTGGCCAGCGACATCCCGGCTGCGGCCTCCACGTTGCGCGACACGCCCATGAAGGGGCAGAGCCCGAGAAACCGGGTGAGCACGAGATTGTTGACGAGAACCGTGCCAACCAGGATGACGATCAGTTCTTTCATCAGTCTGCGGGTCTACTTGACGCGCATCCCGGGTTCGGCCCCCGCATCGGGGGAGAGCAGGAAGATGTCCTCGCCGCCGGGTCCCGCGGCCAGCACCATCCCTTCGGATACGCCGAATCGCATTTTCCGCGGCGCGAGGTTGGCGACCAGGATGACGTGCCGGCCCGCCAGGTCTTCCGGCGCATAGGCGGCCTTGATTCCGGCGAAGACGGTGCGGGATTCACCGCCCACGTCCAGCCGGAGTCGCAACAGCTTGTCGGCGCCTTCGACCGGTTCGGCGGCCTCCACGCGGGCGATACGGAGATCGACCTTCATGAAATCGTCGATGCTGATCGTATCGTCGTCAGCTTGGGGCGCGGCGTCATCGCCGGCCGTGTCTTTCGATTGTTCAACCATGGCGTCGACCTGTTGCTGCTCCACGCGTGTCAGCAGCGGCGTGAACGTGTTGATCCGGCTTCCCAAAAGCGGCGAGGTCGCCGAGTCCCACGCCCAGTCATCTTCGTTCAGGAACTCTCGAGCGGCCGTGGCTACTGACGGGATTACCGGGCTGAGGTAGACCATCAGGCTGCGGAAGAGGTTGAGGCCGAGGGTGCATACGGCCTGCACCTCGTCGAGGCGCGTTTCGTCCTTGATCATCACCCAGGGCTTCATCTCGTCGATGTAGCGGTTAGCCTTGTCGGCCAGGCCCATGATCGTGCGCATCGCTTTTGAGTACTCGCGGCCCTCGAAGTGATCCGCCAGCGCGCCGGCCGCAGCGGTGAACTCGTCGAACAGTCCGGGTTCCGGCAGTACGTCGCCGAGCTGACCGTCGAAGCGCTTGTTGATGAATCCCGCGCAGCGGCTCGCGATGTTGACGAGCTTGCCGACGAGGTCGGAATTGACCCGCGCCGTGAAGTCCTCGAGATTCAGGTCGATGTCTTCGATGGTCGGCCCGAGCTTGGCCGCGTAGTAGTAGCGCAGGTAGGCCGGGTCGAGGTTATCGAGGTAGGTGCGTGCCTTTATAAAGGTGCCGCGCGATTTCGACATCTTCTGGCCGTTGACCGTCAGGAACCCGTGCGCGAACACGCTCGTCGGCGTACGGAACCCGGAGCCCTGCAGTACCGCCGGCCAGAACAGCGTGTGGAAGTACATGATGTCCTTGCCGATGAAGTGGTAGAGCTCAGTCTCGTGGCCGGGGCGCCAGTACTCGTCGAAGTCCAGGTCGTCACGACGGTCGCAGAGGTGCCTGAAGCTCGCCGGGTAGCCTACCGGGGCATCGAGCCAGACATAGAAGTACTTGTCCTCGGTTCCCGGGATGCGAAAGCCGAAATAGGGGGCGTCGCGGGAGATGTCCCAGTCCTGCAGGCCGGCCTCGAACCATTCCTCGAGCTTGGCGATGACATTCTTGTCGAGGGTGGCCGCCTGCATCCACTCGCGCAGGCGCGGCCCGTACTCGCTGAGCCGGAAGAAGTAGTGCTCCGAATTGCGCTTGACCGGCGTTGTCCCGGAGAGGACGGACACGGGATCGAGCAGGTCGGCCGGCGTGTACGTGGCGCCGCAGACTTCGCAGGCGTCGCCGTACTGGTCTTTGCTCCTGCAGCGCGGACAGGTGCCCTTGACGAACCGGTCAGGCAGGAACATGCCCTCCTTCTCGTCATAGGCCTGCTCGATGGTCTTCGTGTAAATGTCGCCGGCCTCGCGCAGCGCCTCGAACATTTCGACCGTAAGCGCCTCGTTCTCCGGCGAGTGCGTCGTGTGGTAATTGTCGAAATCGACGCCGAACGCCTCGAACACGCTCACGAACTCCTTCGAGTTCGTGGTCGTGAGCTCCTCCGGGGCGATGCCGAGTTCGCGAGCCTTGAGCATGATCGGGGTGCCATGCGCGTCCGAGGCGCAGACGTAAATACAACTGTGGCCGCGCAGCTTCTGGAAGCGCACCCAGATGTCGGTCTGGATGTACTCGACCATGTGACCCATGTGGGGCGGGCCGTTCACATACGGGAGCGCGCTCGTGACGAGGATTTTGCGGATCTTGTCGGCCATGGGTGGCGCTGGCGGTTCCAGGGCATTCAAAGCCAGCGATTATGCCACGAGTGGCGCGCGGGCACGCGCCTTATTGGGTCGTCAGTCCTCGGTTCGCATGCGTTCGAACTTGCTCTTGTCGTTGGCCTGCAGGTAGGCCTCCTGGCTGGAAATCTGGCCGTTCTTGACGAGGTTCATCAGCGCCGAGTCCATCGTGATCATGCCCGCCGAGCCGCCCGACTGCATGGCCGTCTCGAGCTGGTCGAGCTTGCCCTGGCGAATCAGGTTGGCCACTGCCGGCGTGTTGATCAGGACTTCCAGCGCGGCGACGCGCCCCGCCTCGGACTTCAGCGGCAGGAGCTGCTGCGATACCACGCCGCGCAGCGAGGTCGAGATCATCGTGCGGATATGGCTCTGCTTGTCAGCCGGGAAGGAGTTGATGATGCGGTCGATCGTCGGCGCTGCGCCGTTCGTGTGCAGCGTGCCCATGACGAGTATGCCCATCTCCGCGGCGGTTACCGCGATGCTGATCGTCTCGAGGTCGCGCATTTCACCGACGAGCACGACGTCGGGGTCTTCGCGCAGGGCTGAGTGCAGGGCCTCGGCGAATGAGTTGCTGTGCACGCCGATCTCGCGCTGGCTGAGCAGGCAGCTCTTCGTCTGGTGAACGAACTCGATCGGGTCCTCGATCGTGAGGATGTGCCCTTTCACGTTCTTGTTGATCGAGTCGATCATCGCTGCCAGCGTCGTGGACTTGCCCGAGCCGGTCTTGCCGGTGACGAGGATCATCCCTGAGGTCTGCCGGCACAGTGTGTGTATGACCCTGGGAAGGTTCAGTTCTTCGAGGGTCAGCGCCTGCGACGGGATCGCGCGGAAGATCGCGCCGATACCATTGAGGTGCCGGAACACGTTCACGCGGAACCGCGACACGTCCGGGATGCTGTAGGCGAAATCGGCCGATTCGCGCTTCTCGAACTCGCGTTGCGTCGTGGCGTCCATGATCTCGAGCAGGCACTCGCGCGCCGTCTCGGCATTCAGCTCGCCGTCGGAAAGCACCTGCAGGGTGCCGTGGATGCGGGCACGCACCGGATCGCCGGAGACGAAATGCAGGTCGGACGCCTTTTGCTGCAGCGCCCCTTCGAGGTACTGGTCGATCCTAGCCATTGAGCAGCTTCTCGTTACCGCCGACGTCGATCATCGGCAGGATGCCGGTGTCGGTGACGAAGCGGGTGAACTTCTTCTTGTCGTTGGCGAAGCGGATGGCGTCGTCGGGGTCGATCTCCTTGCGCTGGATCGCTTCGAGGAGCGCCTGGTCCAGGAGCTGCATGCCCAGGTCCTTGCCGGTCTGCATCTGCGACGGGACCTGGTGGGTCTGGTCGGTCGTGATCAGCTTGGCAACGGCGCGGTTGTTGACGAGGATCTCGAGTACGGCGCGGCGGCCCCGGCCGTCCGGCGTCTTGCACAGCACCTGCGTTACGACGGCCTTGAGGCTCATGGCGAGAAACGCCTTGGTCTGCTCGCGGAGTTCGCCGGGCAGGGCGTCGATGATCCGGTCGATGGTCTTGACCGCGCCGGTGGTGTGCAAGGTCCCGAGCACGAGGTGCCCGGTTTCGGCCGCCGTCATCGCCATTGAAATCGTCTCCGCGTCGCGCAGCTCGCCCACGAGGATGACGTCGGGGTCTTCACGCATGGCCGCACGGACCCCATCGGCAAACGACGTCAGGTGCGTGCCGAGTTCGCGCTGGATGACCTGGCTCCTCTTGCTGGGATGCACGAACTCGATCGGATCCTCGAGGCTGATGATGTTGAGGCTCCGGGTCTCGTTGATGTGGTTGATCATCGCGGCCAGCGTTGTCGACTTACCGGTGCCGGTGGAGCCGGTCACGAGGACCATGCCCTGGTGGTAATCGCAGAACCTCGTGACGGCCGGAGGCATCTTGAGTTCCTCGAGCGTCGGCACGTGCCCCGGGATGTGCCGGAACACCGCACCGTACCCGGTCTGCTTGCGAAATACGTTGACACGAAACCTGCCGCCTTCCTCGGCCACGTAGGAGAAGTCGAGGTCGTGGCCCTGGTTCAGCACCTCCTGCTGGTTATTCGTCAGGATCTCGAGGATGTAAGTCTCGAGTTCTGAGTCACTGAGCTGGCGGAACTTGATGGGCATCAGGTCGCCGTTCATGCGCAGCATCGGCGGCACGCCGACCGACAGATGGACGTCGGAGCACCCTTGCGCGAGACCGAGTTTCAAAAATGCGTCGATGCGGGCCATGGCGTCACACTTTAACCTGTTCCAGCGCTTCGGTAAGTTCGGTCATCGACTGGAAGCGCTTGCTCTTGTCGACGGCCATCGCCTTGCCGATGATGGCGGCAAATTCATCCGGTACGTCAGGGTTGATCTCCTGGCATTTCTTCGCCTTGCCTTGTACGTGCTGGTACATGACCGACATGTGATCACCGCGGCTGTATGGCGGCACGCCGGTTGTCATCTCGTACATGATCACGCCCACGCTGTAGACGTCGGCGGTCTCGTCGACTTTCTTGCCCAGGATCTGCTCCGGCGCCATGTACTTCGGCGAACCGATGACATAGCCGGTCTTGGTCAACTGCGTGTCACCGCTCGCGGCGGCCGCCGCGACGCCGAAGTCCACGATCTTCAGGAGACCCTCGTCATTGACGAGGATATTCGCGGGCTTGAGGTCGCGATGGATGACCCCCGCCTGGTGGGCAATGGTCATGCCGGTGGCGATGTCCTTCGAATACTGGAGCGCCTTGGTAACGTCCATCGGCTTGCTGTTCGGCATCTCGCCGCTCAGCGTGTGCGACGGGAAATACTCCATCGAGATCGCGTAGGCGCCCTGCAGGTGCAGGAAGTCGTAGATGCGGATGACGTTGCGATGCGTGATCTTGCGCGAGTAGCGCAGCTCGTGCACGAAGCGCTTCATCATCTCCTCGTCGGAGGAAACGTTCGGGTTCAGGAACTTGAGGATCAGGCGCTCGTCGACGACCTCGTCTTCCATCAGCAGCACGGTGCCGAAAGCGCCCTTGCCGATCTTCTCGATATAGCGGTAACGGCCGTCAATGACGTCGCCCGGCTCCAGCGTGGATATGTCGAGCATGGCCGGTGGGACGGGTGCGGTGCCGGGCACGGTCTCTGCTTCGATCTGCGCGGCCGCCGAGGCCTCCTGAGATTCGGCCTGCGCCTTGAGCAGCTTGTTGAGCTCGTCGTCTTCGAGCAGCATGGTTTTGGTGTGCTCGCCAATCTTGCGGGCCCGCTCGTTCTCGGCCAGCACCGTCGCCGAAAACCGGGCGTCGAGATCCTTGAGTGCCTTGTCCGCGCAGTTGATGATCGTCGGCGCGTCGCTCTGCTTGATCTTCTCGAGCACACCACGAATCGTCTCGGCATGAGTCTCGTCGGTGAGCAGGGAGATGGCCTTGATGGCCTCGATCTGGACGTCCCGCTGGTTGCTGTTGAGCATCGGCAGGATCTTCGTGATGTGCTTCTGACTGCCGAGCTTGCCAATGGCGCGAACCAGCACGGTGTCGGTACGCGGGTCCTTGCCGAGCAGTGTCTCGAGCTTCGGCACGGCCTCCGTGGCGCCGAGCTTGGCGAGGGCGTCGACGGCACGCTCCCGGACCCACCAGTCGTTGTCGTCAGTCGCCTTCAGCAGGGCATCGACAGCGGTCTTGTCCTTGGTCGCGTTGAGGATCTCGATAGCCGTGCGGCGGATTTCCTCGTCCTCGTCCTTGATCAGGGCAACGACCGCGTTGACCACCTTCGGCCCGCCGATCTCGGCCAGCGCATCCCCGGCGCGCGACCGGACCCACCAGTCGTCGTCCTTCAGGACAGAGAAGAGATCCTTCACCGAGTCCACGCTGCCGATTTCGTTGAGCACCTCCACCGCGGCGCGGCGCGAATACTCGGACTCGTCCTTGAGCGCGTCCGCCAGGTACTTGACCGTCTCGGGATGCTTCATCTGGATGAGCATGTCGACGGCCTTGTTCTGGACGTCGATATCGGGATCGCGCAGCAGTCGGCTGACCGCGGCGATATTGACCGACTCGCCGCGCTTGGCCAGCGCCCCCAGCGCCGCGCTGCGCACCATCTTGTGGGTGTCTTTGAGCGTGATTTCGAGCGCCTGGTTCACCTCCGGGCGGTCGAAGCGGGTAATCAGGTTGATCAAATGGACCTTGATGACCGGGTCACGGCCGCCGAGCCGGGACAAGAGGTCGGGCACCATCTCGGGCCGCACCATCTCCTCGATGATCTTGAACACGGCCGCCGACTCTTTCGGGTCGAGTTCGTAGGCGCGCTGCAGCAGTTCGTGGACGCTCAGGTCCTGCTTGTGGACGCGCAGTATCTCGATCAGCGCATGCTTGGAGACTTCGCGATCGTTGAACCATTCAAGCAGCTGGTTGGCGTTGTAATTGGTGGCGCTCGACAGGGCCCAGGCCGTGCCGGACACCACCCGCTCATTACCATCGGCCAGGCCTTCGCGGTACAGGTGCAGGGTCTTGTCCGAGACGAGGCTCGACAGGATGTCCACGAACACCATCGTGTGGGATTTGTCGGAGAGGGCCAGCGCGTCGATTGACTTGGGAATTGCCTTGCTGCCGATGTTCTTGATGCGCTCGACCAGCCGCTTGGCGGAGGGGGAGTCCGGTTTGCGCTCCGCGGCCAGCTTGTCAACCAGCTGGTCTGCGCGAAATCCGCCGAGCAGGCTCATACGTGCGCACTCCAGCGCGGGCAGGCCGATTCCGGCGTCCCTGCACACGGAGTGACCGCGCAAATCCTATGAGCTGCCAATATCAAAACCGCCTCTGCCCAAGCGAAAAGTGCCGAATGCGCCTGCGGCGCGCACGGCAACGACCTCCTGAATCCCCGAAGCGGCATTATGCCACACCGGCCCTGTGCTGAACCCGCAACTCCTTTGAAAACCAAAAGCTTGGCTCCTGCCACAGCTTCGTTACAATGAGCGCGCGCGATCCGCCAAACCGGCAGGTCGCAGGGAAGATTTTACCTAATACAGGGCTTGGAAATGTGACGCTGTCAACAGATTCAGACGTGAATAAGTTCCTCAAAACCATCGAATTACCGGGAATCGGGCGCAGCCTGGGCGATGTCGCCACGATCAAGGACGTCAAGGTCGGCGACGATTCGTTCGAAGCGCAGATCGAGCTCGGATTCCCCGCGCAGTCGCGCTACGGCGAGTACGCGCTCCATGTCGCGGATGCCGTGCGCGCGGAGACCGGCGCGTCGGACGTCGAGATCGGTTTCTCGACCCGCATCGTGGCTCACGGGGTGCAGCGCACCCTCAAGCCCTTGCCCAACGTGCGCAATATCATCGCGGTGGCCTCGGGCAAGGGCGGGGTCGGCAAGTCGACGGTCGCGGTCAACCTGGCGCTTGCGTTGGCGGCCGAGGGCGCCACGACGGGTCTGCTGGATGCGGATATCTACGGGCCCTCGCAGCCGCAGATGCTGGGGCTCGCCGGCAAGGCCCCCGCCAGCGACGACGGCCAGACGATGCACCCTCTCGAGGCCTACGGTGTGCAGGTCATGTCGATCGGGTTTCTCGTGGACGCCGACCAGCCGATGATCTGGCGTGGGCCCATGGTTACCTCGGCCCTTAACCAGCTACTGCATCAGACCAACTGGCGGGATCTGGACTACCTCATCGTGGATATGCCGCCGGGCACCGGGGACATCCAGCTGTCCCTCGCGCAGCAGGTGCCGGTGAGCGGGGCCGTAATCGTCACGACCCCGCAGAACATCGCGACGCTCGATGCGCGCAAGGGGCTCGCGATGTTCCGCAAGGTGGCGGTACCGGTGCTGGGCATCATCGAGAACATGAGTACGCACGTCTGCTCCGAGTGCGGCCACGAGGAACCGATCTTCGGCTCCGGCGGGGGCGAGAGAATGGCGCACGATTTCGACGTCGAAATGCTCGGGCAGCTGCCGCTGGATGCCCGCATTCGCGAACAGACGGACAGCGGCGAGCCCACCGTGTTCTCGGACCCGGATTCGGCCGCCGCGACGTCTTATCGCAATGCTGCCATTCGCATGGCGGCGGCCCAGGCGGCACAGGGCAGGGACTATGCGGGCAAGTTCCCGAAGATCGTCGTCGAGGACAGCTGATGAGCATCAAGTCCGACCGCTGGATCCGTCGCATGGCTGCGGAGCACGGCATGATCGAGCCGTTCGAACCGGCGCAGGTGCGCGCCAGCGGCAACGAGCGCATCGTCTCGTACGGCACGTCGAGTTACGGCTACGACGTACGCTGCTCGAACGAGTTCAAGATCTTCACGAACATCAACTCCGCGATCGTCGATCCGAAGGGATTCGATGATTCGAGCTTCGTCGACCTCGAGAGCGATGTCTGCGTCATTCCGCCGAACAGTTTCGCGCTGGCGCGTACCGTCGAGTATTTCCGGATTCCGAGAAACGTACTCACGATCTGCCTCGGCAAGTCGACTTACGCGCGCTGCGGCATCATCGTCAACGTCACACCGCTCGAGCCCGAGTGGGAGGGGCACGTGACGCTGGAGTTTTCGAATACGACGCCGCTGCCGGCCAAGATATACGCTAACGAGGGAGTGGCGCAGATGTTGTTCCTCGAGTCCGACGAGGCTTGCGAAACCTCCTACAAGGATCGCGGCGGCAAGTACCAGGGGCAGACGGGGGTTACGCTGCCCAAAGCCTAGCTTCCAGTCACCCGGCGCGAGCGGAGAGGAGCGATGATGCAACCATCCCTGAAATTTTTTGGCGGCCGATTTGGCGCTGCCGTGCCGCTGCTCTTTTTCGTGGGCTGGGCCATATCGATCTCGGTTGCCGGTGCGCCGAGCGAGTACGGGCTGATTCTGGGGATGATCGGCGGTCTCACGCTCGGCATGCTGCTTTGCCGCAGCCGGTGGCGTGATTATGCCAACGCGATCTTCGAGGGCATGGCCAATCCGATTGCCGCCGTGACCATCATCGCCTGGTTCTGGGCGGGCATGTTCGCGCAGGTTTTGCGCGTCGGCGGGTTGGTCGACGGGCTCGTCTGGCTCGGCGGCCAGTCGAATGCGACAGGTGGCTATTTCGTCGGCGCGACGTTCGTGCTTGCTGCGACATTCGGGACTGCGGTGGGTACCGGCTATGGAACGACTGTTGCGTTCTGCACGTTGATGTATCCGGCTGGGTTGGTCCTTGGTGCCGACCCGGTCTGGCTGTTCGCCGCAATTCTTTCCGGTGCCGCGTTCGGCGACAACCTGGCGCCTGTGTCCGACACGACAGTGGTCTCCGCGACGACTCAGGAGACCGATATCCCCGGCGTCGTGCGCTCGCGCGTAAAGTATGCGCTGGCGGCAGCGCTTCCGGCGCTGGTTCTGTTCATATTGCTTGGCGGCGACGGTATGCAAGCCGACCGCGCGCGCGCCGCCGAACTGCTCGCGACGTCGGCCTCGCCGGACGGCCTGCTGTTATTGATCCCGTTCGCCCTGGTCATTTTCCTCGCGCTCCGGCGCAACCACATACTAGTCGCCCTGACCTGGGGCATCGCGACCGCGGTGTTCCTGGAACTCGTGCTGGGACTGGCGCCGCCCGCGGACATACTGTATTTCGATCCGGACACTGACACGGTCGGCGGGGCGCTGGTCGATGGCATCGCCGGTTATCTGGGGCTCTCGATCCTGATTCTGTTGATCGTGGCCGGCGGCCACCTTATGCGCCTCGGTGGCGCGCTCGATGCGCTGATTGACGGCCTGATACGATTCGCGCGCGATTCGGTCGCCCGCGCCGAGACCGCGATGTGGGGTCTCGTGTTCTCACTCAACGCTTTTATCACCATCAACACGGCCGCCGAAATTGCGGCCGCACCGGTGATATCGCGGCTTGGTAAGCGTTTTAAGCTGCATCCCTACCGCCGCGCCAACATGCTTGACGCGGTTACGTCTGCCATTGGTTACATCTTCCCCTGGGGCGGTGGTGTTCTTATCGGTTACCAGACGATTCGCACGCTGGAGTCGCAGTACGATTTCGTCAGCGCCGTGCCGCCGACCGATGTCTGGAGATTCGTATTACACGGCTGGTTTCTTGCCGCGGTCATGCTGATAGCAGCGATCACCGGATTCGGCCGGACTTACGAATCCGTCGACGGCACGGAGACGAAGACCCCGCCGGCTGACGAAGCACCGGATAGCTAAGGACCGCGAATCAGAAGTCGGAGACGACTGGCTCCTCGAGGGGCTTGCCGTCCAGCCAGGCCATGCCGTCGCGCATCTCGAGCCGGCCCTGGCCGAACCAGTCGGCTGCCTGCGGGTAGATCTGGTGTTCGACGGCCTGGACGCGTGCGCAGAGTTCGTCGGCTGTCTCGCCGCGGGCGATGGCGAGGCGCCCCTGCAGGATTCGCGGCCCGCCGTCCAGCTCCTCGGTCACGAAATGCACGGTGCTGCCGTGCCACCGCTCGCCGGCGTCGAGTACCCGCTGATGGGTGTCGAGGCCCGGGTACGCCGGCAGCAGCGCCGGGTGGATGTTGAGGATCCGGCCCTCGTAATGCTGCACGAACCAGGGGCTCAGGATGCGCATGAAGCCGGCCAGCACCAGCAGCCCCGGAGCATGCTGGTCGAGCAGCTCGGCGACCGCCCGGTCAAAGTCTTCGCGGCTGTCGAAGCCGCCGTGTTCGATGCAGGCGGTCGCTATTCCCGCAGACTCTGCGCGAGTCAGCCCGTAGGCACCGGGCCGGTTGCTGAAGACGAGGCAGAGGTCGAGATCGACGTCGCCGGACGCCGCCTTGTCGATGAACGACTGCAGGTTCGTGCCCGAGCCCGATATCAGGATGGCTGTGCGGCGCTTGCTCAAAGGTACGTGACCGGCCCGCTTCCCCGCGAGATCTCGCCGATGCGCCACGCGGTCTCGCCGTGCTCACGCAAGATTTCCAGTGCGGCGTCCAGCTCATCGTCGGGCACGGCGACAACCATGCCGACGCCGCAGTTGAAGGTCCGCCTCATTTCGTCGGTTTCGATGTTGCCGTGGCGGGCGAGCCAGTCGAAGACCGGGCCCTGGTCCCAGGAACCCGTGTCGATGACCGCGTGCAGTCCGTCCGGTATGACTCGCGGCAGGTTTTCGGTAATGCCGCCCCCTGTGATGTGTGACAGCCCCTTGATGTCGATCGACGCCTTGAGGGTGAGGATCGATTTCACGTATATGCGCGTCGGTTCGATCAGTGCGTCCGCGTCCGCGTCGTCAGCGATGTCCATGACCTTGCGGATGAGGGAATAGCCGTTCGAGTGCGGGCCGCTCGAGCCGATGCCGATCAGTGCGTCGCCAGCGCGGATCCCGCTGCCGTCGATCAGTTCGGCACGCTCCACGACGCCTACGCAGAAGCCCGCAAGGTCGTACTCGCCGTCAGGGTACATGTCCGGCATCTCGGCCGTCTCCCCGCCGATCAGGGCAGCGCCCGCCTGCGCGCAGCCTTCCGCGATACCGGCGATCACGTCGCTTGCAATCTCGACGTCGAGGCGACCGCAGGCGAAATAGTCGAGAAAGAAGAGCGGTTCGGCGCCCTGGACCAGCACGTCATTGGCGCACATGGCCACGAGGTCGATACCGATGGTGCCATGCCGGTTCAGGCGCTGTGCGAGCATCAGCTTGGTGCCGACGCCGTCCGTGCCGGAGACGAGCACCGGTTCCCGGTAGCGTCCGGGCGGGATCGCGAACAGGCCACCGAAGCCGCCGAGATCCGTCAGTACCTCGGGGCGCAGCGTTCGTTTGACGAGCGGCTTGATGCGGTCGACGAGATCGTTGCCGGCGTCGATGTCGACTCCGGCATCTTTATAGGTCAGTGGCTTCATCGACGATATAATAGAGCTTGGGCATCCGAGGGGAAACCATTGCTTAGATCCGTATTGGCGATCGTGCTGTTCGCGTTCGCAGCCCTGCCCGCGGCAGCGGTGGAGGTGACGACGCTGTACACGGCGCAGGTCACGCTCGACGAGGAACAGGACGACCCGAGGGCGGCCGCGTATCGTGATGCCCTGGTGACCGTGCTTCTGCGCGTGTCCGGCTCGGAACTCGCGGGCGACCAGGAGCTGATTGACCTGCTGTTCCCGAATCCGGCGTCCTACATCGTGCAGTTTCGGCCGGGTGCAGAAGAGACCCTGTGGGTTTCCTTCGACGGCGAGGCGATCGAGCGCGGGTTACGCGCAGCCGGCCAGACGGTCTGGGACAGCGACAGGCCGCTGACCCTGATCTGGCTGGCCGTAGACTGGGGGCAAGGTGAACGGGAGATCATCGGCGCCGATGATCCCGAACGCGCCCCAGACGCCGCGCGGTCCATCGATCGCAACAGGCTGCTCCGCGAGCGCGTCCTCGATACCGCCGAACGGCGCGGCCTGCCCGTGATGTTCCCGCTGCTGGACACCGAGGACCTGCAAGCGGTCAGCTTCAGCGATATCTGGGGCGGCTTCGACGAGCCGTTGCTGGCCGCGTCCGAGCGCTACGAGGTCAATTCGATTCTCGTCGGCCGGTTCCGGCCGGGCAGCAGCCAGCGGAACCAGTGGCACTACTACTTCGGTGGCGAGGAACGCAACTGGTTCGGCGAACCGGAGCTGGCCCTCAATCTCGTTGCCGACGAGCTGGCGGCCGAGTTCGCCGTCAGCGGCAGCGCGCCGCTCGAGTCGGTCGACCTCGCGGTGGCCGGCGTCGACTCGATCGAGGCGTACGGATCCGTGCAGTCGCTGCTGGCCGAGCTGACGATCGTCGAGGCATTCGCAATCATAGAGGTGGCCGGCGATCAGATCGTCTACCGGGTGGACGTTCGCGGCGGTGCCGAGCGCCTCGGCCGGGCGCTGCAGTTCAGCGGCTTGATCGAGAAATCCGTAATTGAGGGTGCCCCGTATCCGACCGACGCGGTAAACTCGCGCCTCGAATTCTTTTACAGCCCCTGATATCACACCCTGCTATGCGAATGAGCTGGTTGCCCAATGCCATATCCATCATGCGGATCGCGCTTATCCTGCCGATCCTGATGCTGTTCGTGCAGGGTCAGTTCGGCTGGGCGATCGGCCTGTTCGTCATCGCGGGCCTCTCCGACGGTCTCGATGGCTATCTCGCCAAGAACTACGGCTGGCAGTCGCAACTCGGCGGCTTCCTGGACCCGGCGGGTGACAAGCTGCTCGTCGCATGGTCGTTCGGCACGCTCGCTTACCTCGGCCACATCCCCGTCTGGCTGGCGTTCATCGTCATCTTCCGCGACGTCGTCATCGTGGTCGGCTCCTTCATGTACCACTACCTCGTGAAGCGTCTCGAGGGCGAGCCGACGCGCATCAGCAAGCTGAATACGGCTCTCGAGCTGGCCTACCTGGGCTTCGTCATGCTGCAGGCATGGAAGGGCTGGCCGCCCGAGATCACGACGACGGTCGTTGGCGCTGCCGTCCTGGTGACGGTCATCATCAGCGGCTACGACTACGTGTCGAACTGGATACGGACCGCGCGGGTCAGCGCCTGAATCATGGCCCAGGACTTGCGCCTCAACTGGCTGATCGCGATCGCGCTGGCGGGCTGGCTGCTGTACCTGCTCGCGCCCGTACTGACGCCATTCGTTGCCGCCGCCTTGCTCGCCTACATCGGCGACCCGCTCGCGGACCGGCTGCAGAAGCTGAAGCTGCCGCGCACCGTCGCGGTCATCGCGGTGTTCCTGCTGACCTTCCTGCTGATCGCGCTGATCATACTGCTCGTCGGCCCGCTGCTTCGCGCGCAGGTCGGGGCGCTGTTCGACGCGCTGCCCGAGATCGTGCGCCAGGTCGAGGAGGTCTGGTTGCCGAACCTCGCCGACCTGCTGGACCTCGAAATCGGCGACGACGTCGGGATCGGCGCGTTCCTCGCACGCTACAGCGACATGGCCGGCAGCTGGGGCACCAAGGTGCTCGTGTCGGTGAGCAAGTCGGGCGGGGCGCTGGCCGCAGCCGTGCTGAGCCTGTTCCTGGTGCCGATCCTCACCTTCTACCTGCTGCGCGACTGGGACACGATCCTCGCCCACCTCGCTGCGCTGATCCCGTCGGGGCAGCGTGAGACGATCGTCGGCCTTGCGAGGGAGACGGACGAGGTGCTGGGCGCGTTCCTGAGGGGCCAGCTCCTCGTCATGATCGCGCTCGCTCTCATCTACTGCGCCGGCCTCGGGCTGGTGGGCCTCAAGTTCGCGATTGCCATCGGCGTCGTCGCCGGGCTCGTCAGCTTCGTGCCCTACCTCGGTTTCATCTTCGGCATAGCGCTCGCGTCCCTGACGGTCGCGCTCGAGCCGGATCCGCTGTGGCGGTTGGTTGGCGTCGTCGCGACTTTCTCGGTCGGGCAGCTGCTCGAAGGGTCCGTGCTGACCCCGAAGCTGGTGGGTGATCGCATCGGCCTGCACCCGGTACTGATCATTTTTGCCGTCGCCGCAGGCGGCCAGCTATTCGGCTTTTTCGGTGTCCTGCTTGCGCTGCCGGCAGCCGCCGTGCTGTCGGTGCTGGTCCGGTTCGCCTATGACCGTTACCTGAAGGAGCATCCCGACATCGCGAGCGAGGTCGAGGAAGCCGTCGAGGACGCTTAGCGCGGGACATCCCAATCGTGAGCCAACTCGCCCTGCCGCTGCGTCTTGCCGACCACGCCGTATTCGGCAGTTTTTTCGCTGCGGGGAACGAAACGCTGGTGGCAACGCTCGCCGAACTCGCCGATGGCGGTCCGGGCCAGGGCTGCTGGGTGTGGGGCCCCGGGGCGACGGGCAAGACTCATTTGCTGCAGGCGGTCTGCGATCGCGCGGGCGATCGCGCGATCTATGTACCACTGGCGATGCTGGCGGCGGCCGGGCCCGATATCCTCGAGGGGCTGGCGAGTCGCGAGCTGATCTGCCTCGACGATATCCATTCTGTCGTCGGTGATGAGAGTTGGGAGAGGGCGCTGTTCAATCTCAGTAACCAGGCGTTCGATGCGGGGCGCAAGCTCGTCGTCGCGGCGCCGATGTCGCCACGGGAATGCCCCGTCGACCTGCCGGACCTGCAAAGCAGGCTCGCGCGCCTGCCGGCTTTCCAGGTGAGGCCACTGGCGGAAGAGGACCGCGCGGCGGCGCTGCAGCTTAGGGCCCGCCACCGCGGTATCGAGCTGCCGGACGAAACGGCGCGTTTCCTGCTGAGCCGCAGCCGCAGGGACATGGCGAGCCTCTATGAGCTGCTGGACAGGCTCGATATCGAAGCGCTGAGGGCGCAGCGGCGGCTCACGATTCCTTTTGTCAAGACGGTTCTAGGCACCTAGCCTTGCCGCGATGTCGGCTACGCGGCGACCGAGCGCTTTCGCGAGCGTGCGTTCCTCGTCCGAGAGTTCGTCGGCCTTCCGGTTCCAGGTCACGTGGCTCGCGCCGTAAGGCGTGCCGCCGCTCGTGGTGGTAGACAGCGCTTCCTCCGTCCAGGGTATGCCGACCAGCAGCATGCCGTGGTGTATCAGCGGTAGCGCCATGCTCAGCAGCGTACTCTCCTGGCCGCCGTGGAGGCTGGACGACGACGTGAACACGCCGGCGGGCTTGCCGACGGCCGCGGCCGAAAACCACTCGCCGACGGTGTTGTCGATGAAGTACTTGAGGGCCGCATCCATATTGCCGAACCGCGTCGGGCTGCCCATGACCAGGCCGGCACACTCGGTGAGATCCTGCGGCGTTGCAAATGGCGGCCCCGAGTCCGGGACGGCGGCAGCGGAGGCCTCTGCGACGGAAGAGACGGCCGGCACCGTGCGCAGGCGCGACGCCATGCCCGGCACCGAATCGACGCCCTCGCAGACCTCGCGCGCCAGCGCCTGGGTCGCGCCGTTGGTGGAGTAGTACAGGACCAGGATGTCGGCCATCAGCGCATCACCTCCAGGACGTTTTCGGGTGGCCGGCCGATCACGGCCCTGTCGCCCGTCGCGTTGACGACGATGGGCCGCTCGATAACCTTGGGGTGGTCGGCAAGCCAGGCGGCCAGTGCGGCGTCGTCATCCAGGCCTGGCAGGTCGTCGGCCTCCTTGAACTCGGCTTCTCCACGACGCAGCAGGCCGGCGACCGGTATGCCGAGCAGACCGGCGAGGCGCAGGACCGTGGCCGCGTCGGGCGGCGTCCGGAGGTATTCGACGATGTCCGGTTCCACGCCGGCCTCCCGTAGTAAATTCAAAGAATTCCGCGACTTGGAGCAGCGGGGATTGTGGTAGATCTGAATTGACATCATGTCCTCGTAGTTGATAGCGTTGTCCGGTTACTGACAATTAGAATAACAATGCTCGCACGTCTCGGAACACCCTTTCTTTACAGCTTGATGCTGGGCATCCTGCTGTTCGCGGCCGGCTGCCAGACCGCGCCGCCGGTGCAGGAGATGTCGGATGCCAGGCAGGCCATCATGGCGGCCCGCGATGCCGGGGCGGAGGAGAAGGCGCCCGACGAGCTCAACCAGGCGATCGAGCACCTGCAATCGGCCGAAGTGGCGCTGGCAGACAAGGCCTATGCGCGCGCGCGCCGGGACGCGCTGGTCGCAAAAGGCCGCGCCATCGATGCCCTGAAGCAGAGCGAAGCAGAAGCAGGGGTCAGTTCCCCGTAGACGCCGATGTCCCGTGCCCGACTGTTCACGATCAAAGGCCGTGTGCAAGGCGTGTTCTTTCGTGACAGCACCCGGCGGGTTGCGCAATCGCTCGGGCTGACGGGCCACGCGATCAATCTTTCCAACGGCGATGTCGAGGTACTGGCCTGCGGGGACGAGGCGGCGATTCGCAAGCTGGCCGAGTGGCTGCACGAGGGGCCGCGGATGGCCGAGGTTGCCGAGGTGATCGAGCGGGACGCCGGCGTCGCAGACGTCAGGGGTTTCGCAACCGGCTGAAAGGTCGCAGGGTCAGGCTTTGAACCACTTCCTGGTCAGCTTGTCGATGACCTTGCCGGGGTATTTGCGCTTGCCGAGGCTGCCGTTGTAGCGGCCCAGGGCCCGTTGCAGGTCGCCCTGCTCCTTGTCGAGGTAGTACTTCAGGATCGTGCAGCCGTATCGCAGGTTGGTTTCGATATGATTCAGGTTATCGCCGGGCCTGCCGATCTCCTCGCGCCAGAAGGGCATGACCTGCATCAGCCCGAGGGCGCCCGCGACCGAGATGGCGTAGCGATCGAAGTTGCTCTCCACATCGATCACCGCCAGGACGAGTTCCGGCTGCAGCTCTGCCCGCGTGGCCTCGTAGTGCACCCGCGTCAGTATGCGCAGGCGCTCTTCGGGGTCCTCGACCTGCCTGGCCAGCCGCGCCGACATGTCGGTCAGCCAGACTTCCGCGTCGAAACGATCCTCGAAACTGTCCGCGGCACTTGCGGCCACCCGCAGTCGCTCGCGGAGCTCGGGGTCGGGAGCCTGCTCGGCGAGCAGAGCGCCCGGCACGCCAAGCACCAGGGCGAGGATGGACACGATCGTGAGTCGTCGGGACAGCATGCTTCAGTCTATTTTAGGGAATTTAGCAGCTTATAGCGCTTTCCTGGAGTAAATTGAGAGCGGCATCACGCTTCAGGTTTCGCGACTCCTCGTCCCGCCGGTGGCGGTACTCGAGTTCACCCGCCTCGAGGCCGCGGTCCGACACGACGAGTCGGTGCGGGACGCCGATCAGTTCGGCATCGGCGAACTTGACGCCCGGGCGCACGTCGCGGTCATCGAAAAGTACCTCGAGGCCAAGGGCGGTCAGATCGCCGTACAGGGCCTCGGCGGCCTCGCGCACGGCGTCCGAGCGATGCATGTTGATCGGTACCAGGACGATATCGAAGGGCGTCAACGGCTGCGGCCAGATGATCCCGTTCTCGTCGTGGTTCTGCTCGATGGCCGCGCCAACGATGCGGGTGATACCGATCCCGTAGCATCCCATGGCCATGATGCGGTCCTTGCCGTCGCCGTCCTGCACGGTTGCGCCCATCGCCCGGCTGTACTTGTCGCCGAGCTGGAAGATGTGCCCGACCTCGATGCCGCGGGCGATGCTGAGGGTGCCCTTGCCGCCGGGCGTGGGGTCGCCCTCGACGACATTGCGAATATCCACGGTGGCCGGCAGCGGCAGGTCCCGCTCGAAATTGGCGCCCGTGTAGTGGTAGCCGGGCTCATTGGCGCCGCAGCTGAAGTCGGAGAGCACGCCGACGGCGTGGTCGAAGTACACCGGCAGCTCCAGCCCGACCGGGCCCAGCGAACCGGCTTCACTGCCGGTCGCCTTGCGGATCGTCGCGTCATCCGCCATCGTCAGCGGGGACGCGACGCCGTCGAGCTTCTGCGCCTTGACGGCATTCAGTTCGTGATCACCACGCAGTACCAGGGCGACCGGCCCTTCCGTGCCTTCGACGATCAGCGTCTTGATCGTCTGCTGCGCCGCGATGCCGAGCAGCTGGCACAGGTCTTCGATGGTCTTCACACCGGGAGTCGCAATCTTCTCGAGCGACTGCGCCGCCGCGGTGCGCTCTTTGCCGGGGGGCAGCGTCGCCGCCGTTTCGATGTTCGACGCGTACCCGTCCTCGTCGCAGTAGGCGATCGCATCTTCGCCCGAGTCCGCGAGCACGTGGAACTCCTGCGACTTGCTGCCGCCGATTTCACCGGAATCCGCCTCGACGATCCGAAATTGCAGGCCGAGACGCGTGAAAATGGCCGAATAGGCATCGTGCATCTTCTGGTAAGAGGCTTCGAGGCCGGCCTCGTCGAGATCGAACGAGTAGGCGTCCTTCATGATGAATTCGCGTGATCGCATGACACCGAAGCGGGGCCGGATCTCGTCGCGGAACTTGGTCTGGATCTGGTAATAGTTGACGGGCAGCTGCTTGTAGCTGCGCAGCTCCCGCCGGGCGATGTCGGTGATTACCTCCTCGTGGGTCGGGCCGAAACAGAATTCGCGCTCGTGACGATCCGTCATGCGCAGCAGCAAGGGCCCGTACTTGTCCCAGCGCCCCGTTTCCTGCCAGAGCTCGGCGGGCTGCACGGCTGGCATGAGCAGTTCGAGCGCGCCCGCGCGGTTCATCTCCTCGCGGACGATCGCCTCCACCTTGCGCAGCACCCTCAACCCGAGCGGCATCCACGTGAACAGACCGGAGGCGAGCCGGCGTATCAGGCCTGCCCGGAGCATGAGCTGGTGACTGACGATTTCTGCTTCGGCCGGTACTTCCTTGAGCGTCGTCAGGGGGAATTCCGAAAATCGCATTACTCGATCCTTTGCTGGGTGTCGCGCGGATTCTATAGCACCGGCGCGCAAAAACGTATTGACTCCGGGTTCAAACAGGAGGAAGGTCGCGGGTTTCGTTTCTCTGGCAGGTTGTTCTTGGAAGGCCGACGTAACCCGTTTGTCGCCCGTGAGGGGATTCCCTTCCTGGTCTTTGCGGCCGTGGGCTTTATCCTCGCGCTGCAGTACGTCCATGTTTTCGCCGCCGTTGCGGCGGCCGTGCTGTTTGTCGTGTTCGTCCTCGTGTTCCGGGACCCGCGCCGCATCGTTCCCGCCTCGCCGCTCGGCGTTGTCAGCCCGGTGGATGGCCGCGTGGTCGATGTCGATCTCGTTGATCGCGGATTCGTGCAGGGCGAGGCGCACCGGGTGCAAATTCGCATCGACAGCCTGGGGAGCTATACCGCGCGGTCCCCGGTCGAGGGCCAGATCAAGGACCTGCGCTCCATTGCCTCGGAGCGGGTCGGCGAATATCGAACCAATGCCCTGTGGGTGCAGACCGACGAGGGCGACGACGTGGTCGTCCAGTTCCGTGGCTATCGCTTCGGTTTGCCGCCGAGGTCGTTCATCGGCTTCGGCCAGCGCGTCGGCCAGGGACAGCGCTGCGCCTATTTGCGCCTGACGCGAATCGCGGAAATACACCTGCCGATCGAGACGAAGATCCTCGTCAAGCCCGGCGACATCCTCGTTGCGGGCACCGACCTGATCGGCAAACTGACACACCGCTAGGTGTAGAATAGCCCGATGATTCATCCGGAGCATCAGCGCCGCGCCTATCTCGAGGCGCTTGGCATCGACCTATGGCTGCCACGCGACGAGGCCGATCCAGAGCTGCCGGCAGATTCGGCGACGGGCAGCCCGGACGAGCCGCTCGACTGGGAAGCGCTGCGGTCCGCGGTGGCCGGATGTACCCGCTGTTCCCTCTGCGAGAGCCGCACCCAGACAGTGTTCGGGGTGGGCGACACGGATGCCGACTGGATGATTATCGGCGAAGCCCCTGGCGCGGAAGAGGACCGCCGCGGGGAGCCCTTCGTCGGGCGTGCGGGCAAGCTGCTCGACGAGATGTTGCGAGCCGTGGGCCAGGGCCGCGACGTCGCCTTCATCGCGAACATCCTGAAGTGCCGTCCGCCCAACAACCGCGATCCGCGGCCTGAAGAATCCACGGCCTGCCGGCAGTACCTCGACCGGCAGATCGAACTGGTAAAGCCGAAGATCATCCTCGCCGTGGGCCGAATAGCGGCGCAGCTGCTGCTCGATACGGACGCGCCGGTGGGCAGGCTGCGCGGCACCGTGCATCGGCTGGACGCAACGCCACTGGTCGTGACCTATCACCCCGCCTACCTCTTGAGAAGCCCCGCCCAGAAACGCAAGGCCTGGGATGACCTGTGCCTGGCGCGGCGTGTCGCCGGGGAACTGCCGGGATGATGTATCCGATGCACGAGGCCCAGGTCGTCATCCGGGACATGCGCCATGAGGACCTGGCCATGGTGTCCGACATCGAACGCCGCAGCTATGAGTTTCCATGGAGCCATGGCGTGTTCCGGGACTGCCTGCTGGCGGGTTACCAGTGCCTGGTCCTGGAGCGCGAGGGCGAGGTTGCCGGCTACGCAATCCTGTCGGTGGCGGCCGGTGAGGCCCACATACTCAACCTGTGCGTCGCCTCTGCCTGCCGCGCTCATGGCTACGGCGAGCGCCTGCTGGACGAGATCCTGTTCCGCGCCCGCACGGCGTCGGTGCGTGAGATTTTTCTGGAGGTCCGGCCATCGAACAAGAATGCGATCGCGCTCTACAAGAAGAAGGGTTTCTTCCAGGTAGCCAATCGGCCCGCGTATTACCGCTCGAGCGAGGGCCGTGAAGATGCCTGCGTGCTCACCAAGAAGCTGACCGTCGACAGTTAGCTTCATGTCCTCCATCGAAGAACAGGTCCGGAAGCGGCGGACGTTTGCGATCATCTCGCACCCGGATGCGGGCAAGACAACGTTGACTGAAAAGCTGCTGCTCTACGGCGGCGCTATCCAGCTCGCTGGCACCGTCAAAGGCCGCAAAGCGAGTCGCCATGCGACGTCCGACTGGATGTCGCTGGAGCAGCAGCGCGGCATCTCGGTGACCTCGTCGGTCATGCAGTTTCCCTACGCGGGTTGCATCGTCAACCTGCTCGACACGCCGGGTCACGAGGACTTCTCGGAAGACACCTACCGGACTCTGACCGCGGTCGACTCCGCCCTCATGGTGATCGATTGCGCGAAAGGCGTCGAGGAGCGCACGATCAAGTTGATGGAGGTCTGCCGGCTTCGTGATACGCCGATCATAACGTTCATCAACAAGCTGGACCGCGAGGGCCGCGAACCGATCGAGCTGCTCGACGAGATCGAGTCGGTGCTCAAGATCCAATGCTCGCCGGTGACATGGCCGATCGGCATGGGCAATCGGCTCAAGGGCGTCTACCACCTGCTGCAGGACCGTATCTACCTCTACGACAAGGTCGGTCGCGAGAAGGCTTCGGAGCAACGGGTCATCGAGAGACTCGACTCGGCTGAGGCCGATGCAGCCCTCGGCAGCGATGCGGATGATTTCCGGGCAGAGATCGAACTCGTCAAGGGGGCGTGCCCCGAGCTGAGCATTGACGACTACCTGGCAGCCAGGCAGTCACCTGTGTTCTTCGGGTCGGCGTTGTCGAATTTCGGTGTGAAGGAGCTGTTGGACGAGTTCGTCGGGCATGCGCCGATGCCACTGCCGCGGGAAAGCGCCGAGCGGAAGGTGCTGCCGACCGAAGACAAGCTGACCGGCTTCGTTTTCAAGATCCAGGCCAACATGGACCCGGGACATCGCGACAGGATCGCGTTCATGCGAATTTGCTCGGGCGAGTACCAGAGGGGCAAGCGGGTTCTGCACGTGCGCCTGGGGAAGGAGGTCAAGATACCCGATGCGATCACCTTCATGGCTGCCGACAGGCAGCATGCCGATACAGCGTATGCCGGCGACATCATCGGCCTGCACAACCACGGCACGATCAATATCGGCGACAGCTTCACAGAGGGTGAAGAGATCCGCTTTACCGGCATACCGAATTTTGCGCCCGAGATTTTCCGGCGAGCCGTGCTGAAGGACCCTCTCAGGCTAAAGGCCCTGAAGAAGGGGCTGGCCCAGCTCTGCGAGGAAGGCGCCACGCAATTGTTCCGGCCCTTGCGCAACAACGACCTGATTCTCGGCGCCGTGGGCCCGCTGCAATTCGACGTCGTCGCGCACCGCCTGAAGGACGAATACAAGGTCGAGTGCCAGTTCGAGAGCATCAGCGTCGCGACGGCTCGCTGGGTCGCATGTGACGATGCCAGGATGCTCGCGGAATTCGAGAAAAAAGCGCACAACAATCTCGCGCGGGACCACGGCGGCCAACTCGTCTATATCGCGCCCACCAAAGTCAATCTCAACCTCACCGAGGAGCGTTGGCCGGACATCGAGTTCCGCGAGACGCGAGAGCATTGAATATCCGGGGCGTCATCGACCGCAAGGTTGCGGCATGGGCCTTCTACGACTGGGCAAATTCGGCTTTTGCGCTGAGCATCATGGCCGTGCTCTATCCGCTCTTCCTCGGCAGCTACTGGAGTGACGGGGCGAGTGGCTCAGCCGTGACAGCCCGCCTGGCCTGGATAACGGCCGCCTCTAACTTCGCCGTGGCGGTGCTGGCGCCGGTTTTCGGCACGATCGCCGACGCCGGCGGTTACCGCAAGCGATTCCTGGTGGTTCTCGCGCTGGCAGGCGCCGTCATGACCGGCTTGCTCGCGGCGGTCGGCGAGGGCAACTGGCCCTGGGCGCTGGGCCTGTACATGCTGGCATCCATCGGTTTCTACAGCTCGACGGTCTTTTATGACTCCCTGCTTATCGATGTCACCAAGCCCCGGTATTTCGATTTCGTGTCGGCACTCGGCTTTTCGCTCGGCTATCTCGGTGGGGCGTCCCTGCTGGCCCTGCACGTGTGGATGCTCACGTCGCCCGCGACCTTCGGCCTTGCCTCGTCTGTAGAGGCAATGAAAGTGGCCTTCGTTTCGGTCGGCCTCTGGTGGGCGCTGTTCCTCGTGCCGCTGATCCGGCATGTGCCGGAGCACAAACGCGAGCTCGTCGTTCACGAAAAAATTCTGCGCGCTGCCTACCGCGAGCTGCGTATGACCATCGCCAAGGTCGGCCAGTATCGGAATGTCGTGTTGTTCCTGTTCAGTTATCTGCTCTACATCGGCGGCGTGTTCACGGTGATATCGATGGCCGTCAACTACGGGCAGAGGCTCGGATTCGGTGACCAGGACCTGGTCAAGGCCCTGATGATCACCAACTTCGTGGGCTTTCCCGCTACCTTCCTCTACGGCTGGTTCGGGCACCGCTATGGGCCGAAAAGAGGCATCTACTTTGCGCTGGCCGTATACATCGCCGCATCCGGCTGGGCCGGCTTCATGACCGACGTCGGGGAGTTTTACACGCTGGCTATCGTCATAGGCTGCGTGCAGGGGGGGGTTCAGGGGCTGAGCCGGTCGCTGTACGCCGCCTTGATTCCCCCGGACTCGCCCGGCGAGTTCTTCGGTTTTTATAATATGGTGACCAAGTTGTCCCACGTCGTGGGGCCGTTTCTCGTTGGGATTGCCGCGACGGTCTCGGACGACCCGAAGTTCATTCTGCTGGCCTTGTTGCCGATGTTCGTGATAGGCGTAAGCGTGCTCTCCAGGGTTAAAAGCAATGCTTGAAAAAGATCCGGGAAAATCTATCGCCGATGCGATCGGCGACTTCATCAGGCTGGAATCGTCAGCGGGTATCCTGTTGCTCGCGTCCGCTATCGTGGCGATGTTCGTTGCGAACTCGCCGGTCGCGCATGCTTATGAGGCCTTACTGAATACGCCCGTCGCCGTGCAGGTCGGCGCGCTGGCCATCAACAAGCCGCTGCTGCTGTGGATTAACGACGGGCTGATGGCGCTGTTTTTCCTGCTGGTCGGACTGGAGATCAAGCGCGAGTTCCTCGAGGGTGAACTGTCGTCGGCCGCCCAGGTCGTGTTGCCCGGCATGGGAGCGCTGGGCGGGATGATAGTGCCGGCTGCAATCTACGCGTGGCTGAACTGGGGCGACCAGGTCGCCATGGACGGCTGGGCGATCCCTGTCGCCACCGACATCGCATTCGCACTGGCCCTGCTGGGGACATTCGGCCGACGCGTGCCGATTTCGCTAAAGGTCTTCCTGCTGACGCTGGCGATCTTCGACGACCTTGCGGCCATCGTCATCATCGCCATCTTCTACTCCGGCGACCTGTCGGTGGGGTCGCTGCTGTTCGGCGCCGGCGTACTGGCCGTGGCGCTCGCCATGAACCGTGCCGGCGTGATGCGGACGTCGAGCTACATCATTCTCGGGGTAGTGCTTTGGGTAGCAGTTCTGAAATCGGGCGTGCACGCGACACTCGCGGGCGTCCTGATCGCATTCTGTATCCCGATGCGCGACAAGTCCGGCCGATCACCGCTCAGGGACCTGGAGAACGACCTGCACGGCCCGGTTGCGTACGCCATTCTGCCGATTTTCGCGTTCGCCAACGCGGGATTGTCGTTGAGCGGGATGTCTCCGCAGGACCTGGCGCATCCGGTGACGCTGGGCGTTGTGCTGGGCCTGTTTGCCGGCAAGCCCGTTGGCATCCTCTTGTTCGTCGGCCTGGCGGCAATGCTCGGTTTCGTCAGGCTGCCACGCGGCGTCACCTGGTTGCAGGTGCTCGGAGTCGCCTTCGCCTGTGGCATCGGCTTCACGATGAGCCTGTTCATCGCGGGACTCGCGTTCGAGCATGGCAGCGGCCAATACTTCGCCGGCGATCGGCTGGGCATCATCGTTGGCTCGGTCCTCTCGGCCGTCGTAGCTTACCTGCTGCTGCAGCTCAGCCTTCCCCGCGGCCAGGAAATTCGGGACTGATTCAGGCAGCCGCGCTGGCGACCGCCTGTTCGAGCGAGCGAAGGGCTGCCGGGTCGTCGGGCCCATAGCGCGCCTCGACATAGAGCGATGTGATCTCGTGAATGGTTTCGGGGGCGATCCGCGAACCCGACGCCGCCCGGGCGGCAAACTGCGACGGCGTTTCACCGACGTCCGGCGAGACGCCGAGCTTCCTGATGAAGCGCTGATAAAGTACGGCGGCACGGTCCCGTTGCGGCGCGCGGTAGCGCAGCATCAGCAGCATGCTGATCAGGGCGATCAGACCGGCGCCGATGCCAATGAGTGAGAGCAGCATCTTCTGCCAGTCGGGGTCGTCCATGCCCAGCCACTGCATGAATCGATTCTGCTTATCCGGTCCGTAACCGAGTATCCATTCGTTCCACCGGGCGTTCAGGGCGTCGAAAGTCAGCTGCAGCCGGTGCAGCAACTCGGATGGCGCCGACATGCCCCAGGCTTCGCCGATGCCGTCGAACAGGGCGCCCCGTATGCCCACTTCGATACGCTCGGGGGCGACCGCCGCGGTCGGGTCGACCCGTCGCCAGCCGCTGCCGTCGAGCCATACTTCGGTCCACGCGTGGGCATCCGACTGGCGTACGATCAGGTAGTTGCCCATCGGGTTCACCTCGCCGCCCTGGTAACCGAGGACGATGCGTGCCGGTATGCCGGCCGAGCGCATCATCACGGCGAAGGCCGATGCATAGTGCTCGCAGAAGCCGCGGCGGGTGTCGAACAGGAAACGGTCCACCGCGTTTCTGCCCAGTGGCGGCGGCTCCAGCGTGTAATAGAACGACTCCGTATTGAACTTGCGGAGCACCGATTCCACGTAAGCTTCGTCCGAGCCCGCGGCTGCCCGCATCTGCTGTGCGAGTTCCCGGGTCTGCGGGTTGCTGCTCTCGGGTAAAGACAGGTTCCAGCTGCGGAATGGTGCCCGCATATCACCGGCGGAACGGTACTTGATGTACGAAATGCCGTCGTAGGCCACGCGCTGATCGATCGGCTGAATACGCGCCAGGAGACCATTTTGCACCCGTTCCGTCCGCGGGAGGTTCCAGGCGTACGGCATGTCCAGTGCCAGTATCCACTGCTGGCGCGTCGGCTCCAGCGTGATCGTGTAGCCGACAGGTTCCCCGATGAACGCCAGGCCGTCGTTGCCGCGCCCGCCGAAGATAGGCTCCCCGGTCGACCACGTCCGCCCGTTGTAGCGGTTCAACACGAGCCCTCGCCAGTAGAGATCCCGTGACGCGGGCACGGTGTCGTCGAACCTGACCCGGAACGCGACGGCATCCGAGAGCGACAGCGAGCTGATGTCACCCGGACTCATCGTGTCACTCAGGCCCGAGGTGCCGGCACTGGTGTCGATGGGAACGGCCCAGAAGGGTGTCGCAATCCGCGGGAAGAATATCCACATGGCGACGGCGAGCGGTGCCGCGTAAAGCAACAGCCGGCCGCTCGTTCGGAAGCTGTGCACGGCCGTTTCCTCGTCGGCCGCGGACATGCGCAACCAGGCGGTGACGATCAGCAGCATTGCGACGAGCAGGTACGGTAACGACCACAGGTATTGCTCGCGCAGGAGCGAGGCCATCACGAGGAAGATCGAGATGAACAGCAGCACGAACTGGTCTCGCCGCTGGCGAGTCTCGAGGAGCTTCAGCGACGCCATGACGGCCAGCAGGGCCGAGCCGGGGCCGACGCCGCTGATCGACTGGTAGGTGGCAAGCACGCCGAGAAAGCAGAGCAGTGCGAGTCCCGCGCGAAACCAGATCGAGGGCAGCGGGCGGCGCCGTTTCTCGATCAGGTAGCGCCAGGCCCCGCAGATGAAAAATGCAGCCGTGATCCAGGGTGGCAGGAACACGACGTGCGGCGCAATCGAGACCGCCAGCGCGGCCAGCGTCCAGGGGAGGCTGGCGAGCAGCGAGCCGTCGGTGCCGCGGGCCTTAGCCACGGTCGTCCTCCAGGCCATAGAGCGCCAGCGCCTCGAGGCACCGCCGCCGATGACTGTCGCCGTGCGCCGGCGGAAACTCGCTGCCGTGCAGCCGCAGGCCGTAGTCCTCGCGCGCCCGATCAGCATCGATGATCCAGCGGGTGAGGGTGGACAGGCGAGACTCGACGTCGCCGTCCGGTATCTCGTCGATGTCGAACCACTGGCTGCTCGTGTCGGCGCCAGCAAACTGCTTCGACAGCAACTGACCGCTGCGTGCGTAGGCCTTCCAGGCTACATGGCGCGATGAGTCGCCCTCGTGAAACTTGCGCAAGCCGGCGAAATCTTCCTCGCCGCGCGCATCGTGCTGCCGGTGGCCGGTTGCTGCCTGGGCCGGCGGTGGTGCCGGCGCATGGTCCGCGGGGCGGGGATAGACCAGCGTCTCGAGTCCCATGTGCAACCAGGCCCAGGAGCGGAACAGCTCGAACGGAAACAGTGTGCGAATCCCGAACCGTTCGAGAGGCATGCGGCCACGCTTGCGCGTGCGCACGGCAAGCACGAACACCTTGCTGTCGCCGGGCATCAGGTCATGGATGTCGCTCATGGCCGAGTCTATGTATAGACGCAGGCCGAAGCGCGGACTCCTCGAGTGGTTGGTGACGGCGACCCGGAACTGGGCGGCCTGGCCTGCGAACACGGGCTCGACGCCCGCGAAACTGATCTCGAGCCCGGCGAGGTTGCGTTGGCACTGGTGCATCGCCACGAAACCCAGGGCGGTTAGGATGAATGTCAGCGTGAACGAGAGATTGTTGTTGTAGTTCATCGAGCCGAGCAGCATCGCGAACGCAACGAGAGCGAACACGAGGCCGACGCCCGTGGGCAGTATGTAGACGCGCCCCGGACGGAGGGTGACGGTCAGCGGGTCGGAGCCCTGGCGTTTACGTGCCCAGCGGCCGGCGCGCCGCCGGGCGGCGGTTTTGATGCCGGTCCAGAGCCCGAGTCTAGGGAATGGCCACGGAATCGAGGACATGCTGGCAGAGATCGGCCGCAGTTCGGTGCGTGGTATTGCTGGCCGGCTTCAGGCGATGGCCCGCGACGGCGGCAAAAACCGCCTGGACATCATCCGGGTAGACGCCCGAGTGGTGCTTGACGTACGCGTGCGCCTTCGCGGCCGCGACCAGGGCAAGGCCCCCGCGAGGAGACAGGCCGATGTCGATATCCGGCGATTCGCGGGTCTGTCGGACGAGCGCCTGCACGTAATCGACGAGCGGGTCGCTCATGTGCACACGCGTCGCGGACTCCTGGAGCTGGCGCAGCACATCCGGCGAGGTGACGGCCTGGATGTCGTTCAACATCGCGCGCCGGTCTTCGCCTGTCAGCAGGTCTCGTTCATTGTCTTCATTCGGGTAGCCGAGTTCGAGTCGCATCAGGAAGCGATCGAGCTGTGACTCGGGCAGGGGAAACGTGCCGATCTGGTCAGCCGGGTTCTGCGTCGCGACCACGAAGAACGGCTCGGGTAGCCGGCGGGTGTTGCCGTCGACCGATACCTGGTATTCCTCCATCGCCTCGAGCAGTGCGCTCTGGGTTTTCGGTGTCGCACGGTTGACCTCGTCGGCGAGGATCAGCTGCGAGAAGACGGGTCCGGGCTGGAACTCGAACTCGCCGCTCTCCTGGCGGAATACGGATATACCGACGATATCGGCCGGCAGCATGTCGCTGGTGAACTGGATGCGGCGAAAACTGAGCCCCAGGACCCGGGCGAGGGTCTGGGCCAGCATCGTCTTGCCCAGCCCGGGCAGATCTTCGATCAGGAGGTGGCCGCGCGCGAGCAGGCAGGCAAGCGCCAGCGCGATCTGTTCGTCCTTGCCGAGGATAATCCGGCCGATCGCGGCGCGCGCCTGGTCCAGCGTTGCCTTCTCGGCGCCCTTGCCGACAGGGATGGGTTCGACCGTGCTGCCGCTGCTCATATTGAGGCCCTCGAAATATACCGTGCCCGGCGCTTGCGCCGGGCCGTGCCCGTAATCCTCGCGGATGCGCCGCCGGATTGCATCCCGTGCAGGCGGGATTGTGACCCAGTGCTCAGATTTGCGAGAGCTTTTCGAGCTGCTCGTCGAGCTGCGCGATCGTCTTCTCGAACTCCGCCGCCCGGGCGCGTTCCTTTGTGACCACCTCGGCAGGCGCATTGTTCACGAAATTCTTGTTGCCCAGCTTGCCCTGCGCCTTTTGCAGGTCGGCGGTGACCTTGTCCTTCTGCTTCTCCAGGCGCGCGCGCTCCGCATCGATATCGATGATGCCCTTCATCGGCACCAGGAGCCGCATATCGCCCAGCAGCGCCGTGGCTGCCGCTGGTGGCTCCTCCTCGTCGGCGAGCACCGTCACCGACTCGACCCGGCCGACGCGTTCCAGCAGGTTGGCGTACCGCGTCGAACGCTCCCGGTCCAGGTCCGTCGATCCCTGCATCAGCACCGGCAGGGCTTTACCCGGCGAGATGTCCATCTCGCCGCGAATCTGGCGGATGCCGAGGATGAAATTACGAACCCAGTCGATGTCGGCTGCCGCATCGGCCACGTCCAGGCTTTCGTCGACCTCGGGGAACGGCTGCAGCATGATCGAATCGCCGGCATTCCCGGCCCGGGGGGCAACCTGCTGCCAGATCTCTTCGGTGATGAACGGCATGAGCGGGTGCAGCAGCCGCAGCAGCGCCTCCAGCGTGTCGATGAGCGTGCGGCGGGTGCCGCGCTGCATCGCGTCGGACGCGTCATCGGACTGCAGCACCGGCTTGGACAGTTCGAGATACCAGTCGCAGAACTCGTACCAGGTGAACTCGTACATGGCCTTGGCAGCCAGGTCCAGGCGGTAGTTGGAGAAATGCCGGTGCACGGACCTGACCGTTTCGTCGAAGCGCGCGCGGATCCACAGGTCTGCTGCGCTCAGCTCGCTGTCACCGTCGCCGATATCCTCCGTATTCATCAAGACATAGCGGGCGGCGTTCCACAGCTTGTTGCAGAAATTCTTGTAGCCCTCGATGCGGCCGAGGTCGAAGCGAATGTCGCGGCCGGTCGTCGCCAGGGCCGCGAACGTGAAGCGCAGGGCATCGCAGCCGTAAGCCTCGATGCCATTCGGAAATTGTTCTCGCGTGGCCTTCTCGATCCCGGGCTTAAGGTGATCCTGCATGAGCCCCGTCGTGCGTTTGGCCAGCAACGTATCCAGGTCCACCCCGTCGATAAGGTCGAGCGGGTCCAGGATGTTGCCCTTGGACTTCGACATCTTCTGGCCATCCTGGTCGCGGATCAGGCCGTGGATGTAGACCTCGCGAAACGGCACGTCGCCCATGAACTTGAGGCCCATCATGATCATGCGCGCGACCCAGAAGAAAATGATGTCGAAACCCGTGACCAGCACGTTGCCCGGGTAGAACTCGCGGAGCGCCCGCGTGTCGTCCGGCCAGCCCAGCGTGCTGAACGGCCACAGCGCCGATGAGAACCACGTGTCGAGCACGTCCTCGTCCTGGCGCAGCTCCGCGTCGGCACCGAGTGCGTGTTTTTCGCGGACGTCCTCCTCCGAGTAGCCGACGTAGACGTTGCCGGCGTCGTCGTACCAGGCGGGAATGCGGTGCCCCCACCACAGCTGCCGGCTGATGCACCAGTCCTGGATGTTGTACATCCAGTCGAAATAGGTCTTCGACCAGTTCTCGGGCACGAAGCGAATCCGCGCGGTTTCCACTGCCTCGATGGCGGGCCTTGCGAGCGGTTCGATTTTTACGTACCACTGGTCGGTCAGGTACGGTTCGACGACAGCGTGCGAACGATCGCCGCGAGGGATCTTGACCGTATAGTCCTCGATCTTGTCGAGCAGGTCGAGGGACTCGAATTCGGCGACGATTTTCTCGCGCGCAACGAACCGGTCGAGGCCGCGATAGGCTTCCGGCACCTCATCATTCAGGGAACCATCGTCGGTCAGGATGTTATACATCGGCAGGTCGTGCCGCGCACCGATCTCGTAGTCGTTGAAGTCGTGAGCCGGTGTGATCTTGACGCAGCCCGTGCCGAATTCAGTCTCGACGTAGTCATCGGCGATGATAGGAATCCGCCGGCCGACGATCGGCAGAATCACTTCCTGGCCCACGAGATGACTGTAACGGTCGTCATCCGGGTGCACCGCGACGGCGCTGTCGCCCAGCATGGTTTCCGGCCGCGTCGTCGCGACCACCATGTGGCCGTCACCCGATGCGAGCGGATAGCGGAAATGCCATAGCTTGCCGGGTTCGTCTTGCGAAAGCACCTCGAGATCCGATAGCGCCGTGTGCAGCACCGGGTCCCAGTTCACGAGGCGTTTGCCGCGGTAGATCAGGCCTTCTTCGTAAAGCCTGACGAACACCTCGGCAACGGCGTTCGACAGGCCGTCGTCCATCGTAAACCGGTCACGACTCCAGTCGACGGACGCGCCCATGCGGCGCAGCTGCTCCGCGATCTGGCCGCCCGAGTGTTCCTTCCAGTCCCAGACACGTTCGACGAACTTGTCGCGGCCAATGTCGCGCCGCGACGTGCCTTCCGCGTTGAGGAGGCGCTCGACGACCATTTGCGTCGCGATTCCGGCGTGGTCCATACCGGGTTGCCAGAGCGCCCGGTGTCCTTTCATTCGCTTGTAGCGGGTCAGCGCATCCATGATCGTGTCCTGGAAGGCATGACCCATGTGCAGAGTGCCCGTGACATTGGGCGGCGGGATCATGATGCAGTAAGGCTCGCCCTCGCCCCGGGGTGCGAAATAGCCGTTCTGTTCCCACCGCGCGTAGATGCGCTGCTCTATTTCAAGGGGCTGGTAAGACTTGTCCATTTGTCATCCGATCAGATCGGCCGATCCGCGGCGCGCTATACGTTGTGGGTCTCCAGCGTGTGGCCCTTTTCACGATAGGCGGCAAAACGTTTGCGGCCGTGTTGCTTGCACTCGGCGTCCGAGGTTACAAGCTCTGCCACGCGCGGAAAAGACTCTGCGCAAGCGGGTATCTCGTCGCAGAGGTTGATAAGCAGGTCGCGCGGCTTCACCGGGTCGGCGCTGCAACCGATCGTCACCGGTGAATCCGTTGCCGCCGCTGCTCCGGCGAGCTGGTGATGGGGCACGAAGCTGCCGTCACGAAAAGTCCACAAGAGGTCATCCAGGCGCTGTGCCTCATCCTGGCTGGCCACGTGGATATGCACCGTGTGCTCCAGCCGGTACGCCTTCTCGGCGAGGCGGCAGGCGAAAACCTGGCGCGGCCCCGCGCCGGCCTGGCCCAGCAGGTAGAAATCGACTCTCGCCATTAAGGCAGCACGCCGCAGCGCGCCAGCACGAACTGGGTCAGCATCGGCACCGGCCGACCGGTCGCTCCTTTCTGCTTGCCGGTCTTCCAGGCGGTCCCGGCGATATCCAGGTGCGCCCATTTCATTCCATCAGCGAACTTGCTGAGGAAAAACCCGGCCGTGATCGCGCCGCCGTCGCGCCCGCCGACGTTGGCGAAGTCCGCGAAGTTGCTGTGCAATTGCTCGCCATACTCCTCGGCCAGTGGCATGGGCCAGCCGCGGTCCTCGGCGGCGACGCCGGCTGCGACGATCTCGTCAGCGAGCCCGTCGTCCATGCTCATCACGGCTGTCCGGTGATGGCCGAGGGCAATGACGCAGGCACCGGTCAGCGTGGCGACGTCGATGATCGTGTCGGGCTTGAAGCGCCGCGAATAGGTCAGGGCGTCGCAGAGAATCAGGCGGCCCTCGGCGTCGGTATTCAGGATTTCTATCGTCTGGCCGGACATGCTCTTGACGATATCCCCCGGCTTGGTCGCCACGCCGCTCGGCAGGTTTTCGACGGCCGGCACGACGACATTGAGGTTGATCGGCAATTGCAGCCTGGCGACTGTCAGCATAGTGCCGATGACGCTCGCGGCGCCGCACATGTCGAACTTCATCTCATCCATGCCCGGACCGGGCTTCAGCGATATGCCGCCCGAATCGAAAGTCACGCCTTTGCCGACGAGAACGACAGGTTTCTGCCCCGGTTTGCCCTTGTACTGCATGATGATCATGCGTGCGGGCTCGTCGGTGCCGGCGGTGACGGAGAGCAGGGAGTGCATCCCGAGACGTTTCATGTCGGCTTCATTGAGCACGCGGGTCTGGAGATTCTTGTATTGCCTGGCGAGCTTCTGGGCCGTGCGCGCAACGTAAGAAGGTGTGCAGACGTTGGCCGGCAGATTGCCGAGGTCCTTTGCGAGTGCCACACCCGCGGCCAACGCGTCCCCGTGCGTGGCGCCCTTGTTCGCACGGGCTGCTTCGCCACGTTTGCCAATGGCGAGCCCGACCTTCTTGAGCGGCATTGCCGGCGCCTGCTTGCCGCTTTTCATCGACGTGAATCGATAGACCGCATCGCCGACCGTCTCCGCCGTGTGCCGTGCAAGGTAATAGGCGTCGCAACCGTCGACGCTCTCGAGCGTCAGGCAGTTGAGAATCTGCTGGCTTTTCGTTAGTGATATCGAGCGAAGCGCCGCGGCAAGTGCCCGGCGGAACTGTGTCGCGCCTAAAGCACTGGTCTTGCCGAGCCCGACAACGGCAACCCGGGTTGCCCGCACGCCAGGCAGATCGCGAAGCACGGTGCAGTGACCCAGTTTTCCGGAGATGTCACGGCTCTTGAGATTGCGCGTGATGGCGCCATTGCTCGCAGCGTCGATATCTGCAGCGCCGCTGCCCAGCTTGCCGTTTTCGTAGACGCCGACAATGACGCAGTCGACGACCCGCCGCGAAGCGGCGCTCGTGGTTGTGAAATAGTCCATAGCTCGTCTTGTTTTTGTGGGTCGGACCTCCCGACGGAGTTTGTGAACCGGGGGGTGTCCGGGGCAAAACAAAAGCGGTAGTCTAACTGATTACGCCGATTCTGGTTAGGGAATCACCGACTTCGATGCGCCGCATACTGGATCGATACATCTTTCGGGAAATCGCTTCGACCTGGTTGGGGGTGACGCTGGTCCTTCTGCTCATCCTGCTCACCAACCAGTTCGCGCGCATTCTTGGCGACGTAGCGAAGGGCAGGCTCCCGAAGGACGCGGCGATGGACGTGATCGTCCTGTCCGCCGCCCAGTACCTGACGGTCATCGTCCCGATCAGCCTGTTCCTGGCCGTGATGCTGGCGCTTGGCCGCCTCTACCGCGACAGTGAGATGCCCGCGATGATGGCTTGCCGTGTCGGACCGTCCGGCATCTACCGGCCTCTGCTCTGGCTGCTCGTGCCGCTCGCGGGGGGCGTGGCCTGGCTGTCCGTCGACCTGGCGCCGCGAGCCCTGCTGGCCGTTGACAGGATAGGCGCTGAGGCACGCCGGCAGGCCGATCTTGCCAGCATCGAGCCGGGCAGATTTACCCAGGTCGGGCCGCAGGACGCCGTGGTCTACGGCGAACGGATCACGGACGACGGCCAGATGGTCAACGTGTTCCTGCAACGCCAGGTCGATGAGCGCGCCATCGAGGTCGTCGTCGCGAGGCGCGGCGAGCAGGTGGATTCCGAGGACCCCGACACTCGATTCCTGGTGCTGCACGAAGGGCGCCGCTACGAGGGCACGCCCGGTACCGCCGAGTTCCGTGTCGTCGAGTTCCTCGAACACGGTATACCCTACCGGCTGCCGAGCCTCGATCCGCCCGAGCCTACGCCGCGGGTGATGAGCGTCGCCGGGCTCGTCAGTGCGGGAGGCCTCGAGCATGTTGCCGAGCTCCAGTGGCGCCTCGGGGTGCCGATAGCAACTGTCATCCTGTGTATCCTTGCCGTGCCGCTGAGCCGCACGCAGCCGAGGGAGGGGCGCTACGGGCGCCTCGCCATCGGGCTGCTGATATTCATCATCTACCTGAACATGCTCAGCGCTTCGAAGGCCTGGATCGAGCAGGGCAAGGTCTCGCCGCTGCTCGGACTGTGGTGGGTGCATGTCCTGGCGCTCGCGCTGGGCCTGGGCATGCTGGCCGCACAAAACGGCGTCCATCGGCGGGTGTTTCGATGAGCCCGATTCTCAGCCAGTACATGCTGCGCGCGATCGTTGCCGCCACCGTGCTGGTGCTTATTGTGCTGCTCGCACTGGCCGCGCTGTTCGAATTCATCGCCGAGCTGGACGACACCCAGGCCGGCTACCAAACGCCGCAGGTGATCCTCTACACGCTACTGCGGCTGCCGCAACTGGCATTCGAAATGCTGCCTATCGCCGTGCTGATCGGTTCCTTGCTCGCGCTCGGCGGCCTTGCGGCCAACAGCGAAATCGTCGTCATGCGGGCATCCGGGCTGTCGGTGAGGCAGCTGTCCGGCATAGTCGCGATCACCGGTTTTGCGCTGCTGGTGTTCACCGGGCTGCTCGGCGAGTTTATCGGGCCGCCGCTCGACTACTATGCGCGTAACATGCGGCTCGAGGCCCGCTTCGACAAGGACGACGATCGCCTCGGCACGGAGACGTGGGTACGCGACGGACCGGTGGTGCTGCATTTCGAGCGGGTGAGCTCCGAATTCGAGTTCGGCGGCGTCTACCTGTTCCTGCTGGACGACAATGCCGGTTTGTCTGCCGTGGCTCACGCTGACAATTCGGTGATCGATGACGATGAGCGCTGGATACTCGAGAACCTGCGCGAAACCCGGTTCGAGGATGACGGTGTCCAGGTTGTCGAGTCGCCGGTCGCCATCGAGTCGTTTGATTTCGATGCCGAGGTTCTCGGCATTTCCCTGGTCAAGCCGCAGAGTCTCTCCGGCCAGGGTCTCATCAGCTACATCGGCTACTTGAAGCGCAACGCGCTCGATGCGCGCCGTTACGAGACGGAGCTCTGGTACCGGGTGGCACGCACCGTCACCGTGATGATCATGCCCGTGCTGGCGCTCGCATTCGTGTTCGGTTCGCTCAGGACCGGCGGTGCGGGTGCGCGACTGATGATCGGGGTCGTGATCGGGCTGGCGTATTATCTCGCGAGCGAAATGCTGGCCAATTCCGGCCAGGTGTTCAACCTGAATCCGGCTGTTGTCGCGTGGCTGCCATCCGCTGCGCTGGCCGTCGTTACGCTCGTGGCGTTAATGCGCGTGCGCTGAACCCTCAGCCCTGCTCGTCTTTATTCCTGGGGTAGTAGCGCAGGCGGGTACCGCTCGCCCGATCGTGCCAGGTCAGCCCATCCCTGTCCCATAGTTGCCAGAGAAACCCGAGGCCCAGGCACAGCCAGGAGAGCATGGCGACGAAGAAGCGAATGCTGGCCTCGCCGACGGTCGGCAATCGCCGTCCTTCCCCCTCCACGCGCAGGCGCCAGGAGCGCATGCCGAGCGTGCTGCCGACGCGCGACCAGAAGCCGACGAAGAACAGGTACGCGACAGCTACCATGGAAAGCTGGTAACTGGCGGTCTCGGGTGCCACGGCTTCACCGTCGCGCAGCGCGATGAACGGAATCGTCGCCATGAACAGCAGTGCCAGCAGCAGCAGCGTGTCGTAGAGGATGGCGCCGAGGCGTCGCAGCAGGCCCGCATTCTCCATGCTCAGAGCGACCTGATGAACTCCACCATGCGCTTGCGTATGCCGGGATCGGGCAGCGGGCCGAATCCGGCCTCGAGGTTATCGCGCATGTGGTGCAGCTTGCTGGTGGCCGGGATGACGCAGGTGACGGCCGGGTGGCTGATAATGAACTTCAGGAAAAACTGGCCCCAGCTCGACGCGAAGGCTGTTGCCCAGTCCGGCAGATCGCGGCCGGAGACGGCCGCAAAGAGCCGGCCGGCCTGGAAGGGCCGGTTGATGAGCACGGCAATGCCGAGTTCCTGCGCCAGCGGGAGCAGCCGTTCATCCGCCTCGCGCTCGCCCAGCGAGTAATTGATCTGGATGAACTCCGGCCGGTGCTTGCGCATGGCGGCCTCGAGGGCTGCGTGCGCCCCGGCGGTGTAATGGGTGAGGCCATTGAAGCGGACACGCCCCTCCTGCTGCCATTCCCTGATCGTCGCGAGGTGCACGTCGGTGTCGCGAAGGTTGTGGACCTGCATGAGGTCGATGACCTCGCTACGCATCAGTTCCGCCGAGCGCTGCATCTGTGCGATACCGGCTGCGCGCCCATCGGTCCAGACCTTGGTGGCGATAAATAGCGGGCTGCGGGGGGTGCCGGCTGCGATGATGTCGCCGATCACCCGCTCCGAGCGGTTGTACATCGGGGACGTGTCGATGACGCTGCCGCCCGCATCGGTCAGCGCCCGGACGATGTTCTGCCGCAGCGAAATCGCGTCCGGCGTGCTGTCGACGTCGAAGACGCTGTAGGTGCCCAGCCCGATCACCGGCAGGGCCTCGCCGCTCGCAGGTATCTCGCGCGTCAACATCTTCTCGTCACCGGCGATACTTCGGATCGGGGTCGCAGCAACGGCCGCGGCTGCCAGCATGGCTTCACGTCGGGTCCACCTGTTTGATTTCATTGAATGCCACTCATCTTCAGTTCTTTCGCCTGCCGGCGGTAATCACGGCCCAGCCACAGGGCCACCACGGCCCAGATCAGCGCGAACGGCAGCATCACCAGGGAAATGCCTGCAACCCCCAGCGTTGACATCAACTTGATGGCCCAGGTTCCAACGACGTCGCCGCCCCGGTAGACCGCCGTGTCGATGAAATTCTTGGTCTTGTATTTCTCCTCGGGCGTTACAACCGAGTACAGCATATCCGTCGTCGGCTTGCTGAAGCCGAAGCCCAGCGCGCGGCGGGCTACGGTCAACACCGCGACAACAGCGAGCGTCGGCTCGAAGGCCAGCACCGTGAAACCGACGACGGAGATGATGGGCAACAGCGACAGCGATACGCCGATGCCGAAGCGGGTCACGACCTGCTTGACCAGGAACATCTGGCAAACGAGCGAGAGCGCATTGGTCCATATGTTGATGTTCGAGAAGAACCGCGTTCTCGCATCGGCGGCCGGTATGGCCGATTCCACGAGCTCTGCCGCAAACATGTAGAGCGCCGTGCCCAGCAGACTGGCGATCACCGAGGCTGCCACGATGCTGCCGAAGTACCGGGATGACAGCACGTGCGTGACGCCTGCCAGCGGCCCGCCGCCAAGGGGTTCGTCGCTTTCCACTGTCGCGCCCAGTTTGTCCTCGTGTTCCCGATGGACCCAGTCGCGCAGCTGGCGGATGCAGAAGACCGCCGCCAGGAGCAGGCCGGCGGAAATCGGCAGGAGGTTCTGGAATCCGATGGTGACGACCAGCGCACTCGTTGCCATGCCGCCGAGCAAGGCGCCGATGCTGCCGCCTGCGGTAATGAAGCCGAACAGGCGCCGGCCCTGCTCGCGGGTATAGATATCGGCCATGAAGCTCCAGAAGACGGAGACCACGAACAGGTTGAAAACGCTCAGCCAGACAAAAAAGACCCGCCCCAGCCAGACGTATTCGCCGCCCGCAGCCATGGCCCGCGAGAAGACGACCCAGAAAATGATGATGTTGGCGATGAAGAACAGGTAGACCCAGGGCAGGAAGACGCGCCGCGGATATCGCGAAGCGACTGCGCCGAAGATCGGGGTTACGACCAGCATGGTGACGAAGGTGCCGACGAACAGGTACGGAATGGTGTCAGGCCCGCTGCCGACTGCCATTGCTTCCCGAACGGGTCGAAGGATGTAATATGACGACAGCACACAGAAGAAATAGGCAAAGGACCAGCCGACGGCGACGACTTCGTGTCTCTTGACGCCGAGCAGTCGGGTCAGCAAGTCGGGCTGGGAGTTGTCGAAGGATTCGGCTGGCATGCCGGCCATCATAAATAAGCGACCGGAGGAGGGGAAATCAAATGGAAATTACAGTAATCGTTACCGTGCTGGCGCTCCTGCAGTTCATCTTCTTCGGGATCCAGGTCGGGTCGATGCGCATGAAACACGGCGTCAAGGCGCCCGCGGTGACGGGGCCACCGGCGTTCGAGCGGATGTTCCGCGTGCATTACAACACCATGGAACAGCTGGTGGCTTTTCTGCCGGCACTCTGGCTGTACGGGCTGACGGTCAACCACCTTTGGGGCGCCGGTTTCGGGCTCGTCTACCTGGTCGGCCGTTTTATCTATCGCGCCGAGTACCTCAAGGAACCTGATAGCCGGTCACTGGGTTTCGGCATGACGATGTTGCCGACCGCGGTCATGCTCATCTGGGTGCTGATCGCAAAGATTCTGGACATGGTCTAGCCGCAGCCTGCCCCCCCGACAGGCGCTCGCGGCTGCCAGCGGTCCGCCTCCTCCACAGCGAGAACAAGACAAAAAAAGACCCGCACAAGGCGGGTCTTTGTTTGTCTGGCACTCCCTAGGGGATTCGAACCCCTGTTACCGCCGTGAGAGGGCGGCGTCCTAAACCGCTAGACGAAGGGAGCGTAATGCATCGTTTTGGATGCCCCAGCGCGCTGGGGGCTGCTATTATACGACCGCAATTTCGAATTCCAAGCGGTATTCTCTTGAACGACAGCAGGACCTCTCAGCCTGCAGCCCCGAGCATCATTCCCCGCGCCGCGCACAACGTCTCCAGGGAGGAGATCTCGAACAGCGCGCTGAAGGTGCTTTATCGGCTGCACAAATCCGGATACCAGGCTTTCCTGGTCGGCGGATGCGTCCGCGATATCCTGTTGGGGCTGCACCCGAAAGACTTCGACGTCGCGACCAATGCGACCCCGGAAGAAGTCCGGGCGTTGTTCCACAACTGCCGCCTGATCGGCCGCCGCTTCCGGCTGGCGCACGTGCGTTTCGGCAAGGAAATCATCGAGGTCGCGACCTTCCGGGCGGCGGCGGATCACAAGGATGACGATCATGCCCGCGACGACAAGGGCCGTATCGTCCGGGATAACGTCTACGGCACGATTGGCGAGGACGTCTGGCGGCGCGACTTCACGTGCAATGCGCTCTACTACAACATCGCCGACTTCAGTATCTGGGACTACACCGGCGGCGTTGAGGACGTGAGGCACAGGCGACTGGTGCTGATAGGCGACCCGGACGAGCGCATGCGGGAGGACCCGGTGCGCATGCTCCGTGCCGTGCGCTTCGCCGCGAAGCTGGGGTTTGCGATCGACAAGACCGTCGAGCACGCGATTCAGAAGGACCTGCCGCTGCTGGCCAATGTGCCGGCGGCACGACTCTTTGACGAGTTTCTGAAGCTCTTCGAGACCGGCTTTGCGTCCGAGACCTTCGAGCTGTTGAGAAAGTACGAATTGTTCGGGCAGATGTTTCCGGCCACGGAACAGGAAGTCCACGCCGATCCTGCGTTTCTCGCATTCGTGCGGGCGGCGCTCGGTAACACCGACCAGCGTTTCAAGGCCGGCAAGTCTGTCAACCCGATGTTCCTGCTCGGGGTGTTCCTGTGGTCGTCCACGCAGCTGCTCGCGGCCGAGCATCGTGCGCGTGAAAAAATATCCGAATCGCAGGCACTTAGCCTCGCGGCATACGAGCTGGCCGCGCAGCAGCAGCGGCGCGTATCGATACCCCGGCGCTTCACTGTGCCGATGCGGGAAATGCTGGCGTTGCAACCGCGCTTCGCGCAGATGCGTGGCAAGCGCGCGATGAAGTTGCTCGATCACCGGCGTTTCCGCGCGGCTTACGACTTCATGCTGTTGCTGGCGGAGGTCGGGCAGGTCGAGGCGGAAACGGCAGAGTTCTGGACCCGCGTGCAGTCGGAATCGGCCGACGAGCGGGCGCGCAGTTTCCAGGTGGATTCGCAGCCGCTGGGGAAACGTCGGCGCCGGCGCCGACGGCGTCCTCGCAAGGCCAAGCCGTCGTGATACGCGATCCCGTTCGACCCGTCACCGCGTGGGTGGGCCTGGGCAGCAATCTCGATGAACCTGTACGCCAGGTCAAATCGGCGATGAGGCGGCTCGACGGCGTGGAGGCCACGCGCGTCATCGCCCGTTCCTCACTGTACCGGTCCGCACCGTTAGGTCCGGTCGAGCAGCCGGATTTCATTAACGCGGTCGTAACAGTCGAAACGCGGCTGGCGCCACGCAAACTGCTCGATGCTCTGCAGGCTATCGAACTTGAAATCGGACGGCAGCCCGCCGAGCGCTGGGGGCCGCGCAGGATAGATCTTGATTTGCTCGTCTATGGCGATGCGGTGATCGACGAGCAGGGGCTGAAGATTCCCCACCCGGGCATTGCCGAGCGAAATTTTGTATTGTTGCCTCTCGGGGAAATAGCCCCCGACCTCGTTGTTCCGGGGCTTGGGCGCCTCGCGGAAATCGGGTCTATCCCGCGCGAGCCGGAAATTTCGCGAATTGCATGATGGGAAAGGAGACCTCGCCGATCAGCCAGGTTAGAAACAGAGGCAACGCCTCGCGGTACATCGTCGTGGAGGGCCCGATCGGTGTGGGCAAGACCAGCCTCGCGACGAAGCTGGCCGAGAGCATGTCCGCCGACCTGGTTCTCGAACAGGTCTACGAGAATCCTTTTCTCGAGCGTTTCTACCAGGAAGGCCGGTCGGCCGCGCTGCCGGCACAGATGTTTTTCCTTTTCGCGCGTGCGCGGCAGATAGAGAGCTTGCGCCAGTCGGACCTGTTCGCCAGTGTCAGGATTTCGGACTACCTGTTTGCCAAGGACGAGCTGTTCGCGGATCTGAACCTGAATCCCGACGAACTGTCGTTGTACCGCCAGGTGGCCGCGACCCTCAACGTGGAGGCGCCTGTGCCGGATCTCGTCATCTACCTGCAGGCCTCCGTCGACTCGCTGCTCGAGCGGATAGCACGGCGCGGCGTGGCATTCGAGCGCGCCATCGATCGGCGCTACCTGGAGCGCCTCACCGACGCCTATGCGCGGTTTTTCCACGAGTACAACGACGGTCCGTTGCTTATCGTCAACGCGTCACAGATCGATCCCGTAAACAACGCTGCGGACTACGACCAGCTGTTTCGCCAGATCGAAAAGACGACCGGCGGGCGGCACTTCTTCAATCCGGTCGCCGCCGCGCTCGCCTGAGTATCCTCATATGTACACGCAGCTCGAACAACGCGAGATGCCGGAGCCGCCGGTCAATGTCTCGACGCTCCGGAAGATGAAGCAGGACGGCGAACCGATCGCATGCCTTACGGCTTATGACGCGAGCTTCGCGGCCCTGATCGATGCCGCTCGCGTGGACGTCGTCCTGGTCGGTGACTCGCTGGGCATGGTTATCCAGGGACACGACACGACCGTGCCGGTGACGGTCGACGACGTGATCTACCATACCCGCGCCGTATCGAAGGGGCTACGTCACGCTTTCCTGATGGCGGACATGCCCTTTATGAGTTACGCGACCGCCGAGCAGGCGTTGGACAACGCCGTGCGCCTGATGCAGGAGGGTGGCGCAATGATGGTCAAGCTGGAGGGCGGCGAGGGCCAGATCGAGATTGTCGAGCATCTCGCGCGTCACGATATCCCGGTTTGTGCTCATCTCGGCCTCAAGCCGCAATCGGTACACAAAATCGGCGGTTTCAAGGTGCAGGGCAGGGATCCGGACACGGCCAGGGAGATGGTCGAGGCAGCTGTGCGCTTGCAGGATGCCGGCGCCGACATCGTGCTGCTCGAATGCGTTCCCAACGAGGTCGGGGCGGCGGCAACGCAGCGCCTCGATGTGCCGGTGATCGGCATTGGTGCAGGACCCGACGTCGATGGCCAGATTCTCGTCCTGTACGACATCCTCGACATTACGCAAGGGAAGACGCCGAGGTTCGTGCACAATTTCCAGGCAGGGCGCGATTCTCCACTGGCGGCATTGCGGGCGTATGTGCAGGCTGTCAGGCAGCGAGAGTACCCGCAGCCCCAACATTGCTTCTCCTGAGCGCCTGAGGGCCGGTCGTGGATGTCATCGAAAGCAAAGACGAACTCCGGGAACTCTTGCGGGAATGGCGCCATGAGGGCGGCCACATCGCGCTCGTTGCCACGATGGGCAACCTGCACGACGGGCACATGAGCCTGATCGAGACGGCGCGGGAACACGCCGAGCGGATCGTCGTCAGCGTATTCGTCAATCCGACCCAGTTCGGGGAAGACGAAGACTTCGACGGCTATCCCCGCACGCTCGAGCGCGATACGCGCCGGCTTCGCAAGTCTGCGGCAGACGTCTTGTTCGTGCCCAGTGTCGAGGCCGTATACCCCTTCGGCCTGGAGAACGCGACGCGGATCTCGGTGCCGGGCTTCAGCGAGAATTTCTGCGGGTTGTTCCGGCCCGGCCATTTCGACGGCGTCGCCAGCGTTGTCGCGCGCCTGTTCGCCATCGTGCAGCCCGACGCTGCAATTTTCGGGGAAAAAGATTTTCAGCAGCAGCTGGTGATTCGCAGGATGGCCGAGGACCTGAGCCTGCCCATTACCATCATCACGGCGCCGACCATCCGCGAAGAGGACGGGCTGGCCATGAGCTCGCGCAATGCTTACCTCACCGAAGAGGAACGTCAGAGGGCGCCCGGGCTTTACCGGGCCCTGAGCGGCATCGGCGAAGACCTGCAAAACGGGCGCCGCAATTTCGAGGAGCTCGAGTCGCGGGCGTGGCAGGAGCTGGAGTCGGCGGGTTTCGACCCGGAATACGTGGCAATCCGTCGGGCGCTCGATCTGGGCGTGCCGGATCGGGATTGTGATGAGCTGGTGGTGCTGGCCGCCGCCCGTCTCGGGACGGCGCGCCTTATCGACAACGTGGTATTGACGATCTAGGTCGAAACGGTATTGCGGCCGGCGTGCTTGGCCCGGTAGAGCGCCTTGTCCGCCTCGCGCAGCAGCGTCGTGAGGTTGCCATGCGCCCTGAGCTGCGCAATGCCCATCGATATCTTGACCGGAACCTGGATCAGGGAATCATCGCCTTCCCCGGTTGTGCCACATACGATTTCGCGCACGCGATCGGCGATATCCAGGGCGAGTTTTTCGTCCACGTCGGGCAGCAGCACCGCAAACTCGTCGCCGCCAAATCGAACGAGCAGATCCCGGGGCCGAAACTGGTGACGCAGGATGCTGGCTACGGCCGACAGCGCACGATCGCCGGCCACATGCCCGAACCGGTCATTGAAATCCTTGAAGTTGTCGATATCGATCATGATCAGCGATACCGGTTGGTCGTTTCTCTCGCACCTTTCAATCTCGCGCTCGAACGAATCTTCCATCGAGTAACGGTTCTGCAATCCCGTCAGCGCATCCGTGCGGGCGTGGCGTTCGAACTTCTTGATCTCGCCGTAGCTGTTGGCAATCACTCGGTTGTGACTGCGAACTCGTTCCGACAGGACCACGAGGAGGTTCTTCGCGAATTCATGTGACGCGTCAACCATGTCCCAGAGCACGGACTGGTGTATGACCAGGAGATGAGATTTTTCGGCACCGAGCACATAGGCGGAGGGGTCACGCTCCTCGATGATGGACATCTCGCCGACGCAGGCCCCGACGTCCATCGAGGTGAAAGCCGGCGCCTCCGGCGAGCCAACGTGCACATTCAGGCTGCCGGAGAGGATGATGTAGACGTGCTCGTTCTTGTGTTCGGGTGAAATGAGCAGCTCGCCCTTGTCGAGATCCCGTCGGTTGCAGCGCTGCAGCAGTTCCAGGACGTCCTCGGCGCGGACACCACGAAACAGCTCGAGCCCCTCGAGCAGCGAGCGCTTGTAGTCCGAATTGATGGCCAGGGACGATCCCAAAACAATTTCCTCCGGCTAAAAGGGGATTCTTGCGGTATTTCAGGCCCAATAACATCGACTGGTACTCACTATCACGAGGCCGGCGCGGCGCCGTGACGTTCGAGTGCCCAGCGCACGTGCTCGGCCACGAGGGCGGACGGGTGGTCTGCCCGTGCGGACAATGCCTGCAACACGGCCGGCGTCGTCGCCGCGTTGCCGAGGGCGACGGCCAGGTTGCGCAGCCAGCGCTCGTAGCCGATGCGGCGAATCGGGCTGCCCGCTGTCTTCTCATGCCAGGTGTCTTCGGACCAGGCAAACAGTTCGGTGAGCTGCGCCGCGTCGAGCCCGTGCCGAGGCGCGAAGTCGTCTTCGCCGGTAGGTTTTGCAAACTTGTTCCAGGGGCAGAACAGCTGGCAGTCGTCGCAGCCATAGATCCGGTTGCCGATCGCTGCACGCAGTTCCACCGGGATCGGCCCGTGATGCTCGATCGTCAGGTAGGAGATGCAGCGGCGCGCGTCGAGTTCGAAGGGTGAGACGATGGCCTGCGTAGGGCAGACATCGATGCAGGCGCGGCAGGACCCGCAGTGTTCCGTCGCTGGCTGGTCTGCCGGTAGTGGCAGATCGGTGTAGAGCTCGCCGAGGAAAAACCAGGAGCCGGCATCCTTGTTGATCAGGTTCGTGTGCTTGCCGATCCAGCCCAGGCCCGCCTGCTCGGCGATCGGTTTCTCGAGCACCGGGGCGCTGTCAACGAACACCCGGTAACCGAATTCACCGACCGCCTGCTCGACCATCGAGGCCAGCCGCTGCAGGCGCTTGCGCAAAACCTTGTGGTAGTCGCGGCCGAGCGCATAGCGGGACACGTAGCCGATGGACGCATGATCGAGCAGATCCCTCGGGTCGGCATGCTCCCCGGGCAGGTAGTCCATGCGCGCCGAAATTACGCTCAGCGTCCCCGGGACCAGGTCGGCAGGGCGTGAACGCTTGCGCCCGTGCCGCTGCATGTAGGCCATATCGCCGTGAAAGCCCCTGGCGAGCCATTGGTCGAGGCGGGCCTCCGCCTCCGCCAGGTCGATGCTGGATACGCCGATCTGCTGGAAGCCCAGTTGCCGGGCCCAGCCGACAATATCGGTCTTCAGGGCCTCGAAGTCGGCGGGCGAGCTGGCAGGCGAACTGGTAGGTGATTCTGGCAATGCAGGTTCCTCGTCGCTCCAAAGTATAATCAAGGCCATGGACACATTGCCGACAGAGGTCTATTCCGTTGCCAGCGTCCGGGAATTCGATCGCGTCGCGATCGAAGACCACGGCATACCCGGGTACACGCTGATGACGCGTGCCGCCACGGCCGCTCTGCAGGCCGCATTGGCGCAGTTTCCGGGGTCGCGCCGCTGGCAGGTGTTGTGTGGTGCCGGCAATAACGGTGGCGACGGCTACGTGCTTGCGCGCCTCGCGGCCGCCGAGGGCATCGTGGTCTCGGCAGTTGCGCTCGTCGATCCGGCCGGGCTCTCGGGCGATGCGGCAAAGGCCTGCGCCGATTTTGCCGCGGAGGGCGGCGTCGTCGTGCCCTGGGCAGGCGAACTCGATGCCGCGGCGGACCTGCTGGTCGACGGCCTGCTTGGCAGCGGGCTCGAGCGGGACGTTGGTGGCGAGTTCGCCGCGTGTGTCAGCGCGATAAACGGGCATCCGGCTCCGGTTCTGGCGCTGGATATACCGACGGGACTGCACGGCGACAGCGGGGCGGTGATGGGCTGTGCGGTGCAGGCCGATCTCACGACGACCTTCGTCGGGCTGAAGACGGGCCTCGTCGTCGGCCAGGGACCCGAGCTCTGCGGTGAGCTGCGCTTCGCCGGCCTCGGCATCCCCGATGAGTGGCGCGCCTGCCGAGCCGCCGAATATCGCCTGACCGGTGACGCAATGCTTGCCCCGGCTCTGCCGCGACGATCCAGGGCGGCGCACAAAGGGCAGTTCGGCCATGTGCTTGTTGTCGGCGGCGGCGCCGGCATGCCCGGCGCGGTCAGGCTCTGCGGGGAGGCGGCCTTGCGAGCCGGCGCAGGCCTGGTCAGCATCGCGACCGACCCGGCGCATGCCGCCATGATCGTGGCCTCGCGGCCCGAATTGATGCCGCATGGCATCGGCAGCGCCGCTGATCTCGACCCACTGCTCGAGAGAGCTGATGTCATCGCTTTCGGGCCCGGCCTCGGCCGCTCGGAGTGGGCTCGCGAACTCGTCGTGCGCCTTCGAGACGACGGGCGGCCGTGCGTCTGGGATGCCGATGCGCTCAACTGGCTGGCCGAATTGCCGAATACGGCGCCGCGCCGCATCATCACGCCGCATCCTGGGGAAGCGGGCACGCTGCTCGGCTCCGCCGTGGCAGCGATCCAGGCTGACAGGCGTAAGGCCGTCGAGGCTCTGCAAGCGCGCTACGGAGGCGCTGCGGTTCTCAAGGGTGCAGGCACGCTGGTGGCGTCCGGAGACGGCACGCCCTGGCTGTGCCGGGCCGGCAATCCCGGCATGGCAACAGCCGGTATGGGCGACGTGTTGACCGGCGTCATCGCGGCGCTGCTGGCACAAGGGATTGACATTGCCACCGCGGCGGCTGCTGGCGTCGAAGTCCATGCACGGGCCGGTGATCGCGCCGCGGCCGCGGGGGAGCGCGGCTTGCTCGCGTCGGACCTGCTGGGCGAGCTCCGGGCTTTCGTAAATCCATGAGGCGGCACCTTCCGGCCCCCGATGCGACCGAGGCGCTCGCGAGAGAGCTGCTGGAGCAGCTGCCGGAGGATACCGCCGGCTGGACGCTGTTGCTCGAAGGCGACCTCGGCGCCGGCAAGTCGACCTTTGCCCGCGCCCTTATCCATGCCATGGGCCACCGCGGGCCGGTCCCCAGTCCGACCTACACCCTGGTGGAGCCCTACGAGCTTGGCGGTAGAATAATTTATCATGTTGATTTATATAGAGTTTCTGAAGAAGAAGAGTTGCGTTATCTCGGCTGGACGGAGCTCGAGGAGGGGCTGCGGCTGGTCGAGTGGCCGGAACGCGCGCCGGGCCTGACGGCGGCGGCGGACCTGCGTGTCCATTTTGACTACTCCAACGGTGGGCGGGATGTGGCCGTCGACGGCCTGAGCGCCCGTGGCCAAGCCCTTGTGGTGGCATGGGCCGGTAGACACAATACCTAGTCACAAGATTAACTAAGTCAGTTATCCCCATAATTTGCAAGAAAAAATTCTTGGCTTTCGCGATCGCGACGGTATACTCACCCGACATAATCTGCGAACCCGAGAGCGATCGATCGTCATGCATTGCCGCCGCCTGATCCTGACCGCCATCCTGGCCCTGTGTGCCAGCGGGGTGCAGGCTGCTACGACCGTCGAGAACATCCGGATCTGGGCGGAGGGCGGCAAGACCCGCGTCGTCCTCGACCTCAGCAGGCCGGCGCGGCACAAGATCTTCACACTTCGCGGGCCCGACCGACTTGTCGTCGACCTCGAACAGGGCCGCCTCGCGACAGCGCTCGAGCAACTGCCGACCGGAGCAGGCGCGGTAAAACGAATTCGGACCGGCAGCGCAAATGGGCAGCTGCGCGTGGTCCTGGATCTCAGCGAGGACGTTCGGTCCCGCAGCTTCGCGGCAGGTCCGAACAGCCAGTACGGCGACCGGCTCGTCATCGACCTGCATCGCACGGGGAGCCTGCATACCGTCAAGCGCGCCTCCGAGGCCTATAAGCCTGGCCGCGACATCGTCGTCGCCATTGATCCCGGGCACGGCGGCCACGACCCGGGCGCCGTTGGCAAGGCCCGGACGCGGGAAAAGGACGTTGCCCTCGATATCTCCCGCAAGCTGGCTTCGCGCATCAACGCCGAGAAGGGCATGCGGGCCGTGCTCGTACGCGATGGCGACTACTACGTCGACCATCGCCAGCGCACAGCCATTGCGCGCAAGCACAAGGCCGACCTGTTCGTCTCGATTCACGCCGACGCCGTGGCGGACCGGCGCGCGAACGGCGCCACCGTCTACGCGCTGTCGCTCAAAGGTGCCAGCGACGAGGAAGCGCGGTTGCTCGCCGAGCGCGAGAATGCCGCCGTGCGCGTCGGTGGTGTCTCGCTGGACGACAAGGACCCTGTGCTGGCGCAGGTCCTCCTGGATCTGTCGCAAAACGCGTCGCTGAGCGCCAGCCTCGACGTGGGCTCGAAGGTCGTTGGCGAGCTGTCCCGGATCGTGAAAGTCAGGCGCAGCAACGTTCAGCAGGCCGGGCTGCTCGTGCTGAAGTCGCTGGACATGCCGTCGATCCTTGTCGAAACGGCCTACATCTCCAATCCGGCCGAAGAGAAAAAGCTCCGCGATCCCAGCCACCAGGCGAAGCTTGCAGGCGCCATTACCTCGGGCATCCGCAGCTACTTCTACACCAATCCGCCACCCGACACGCAGATCGCCATGGATATACGGCGCACGCCAGACCGCCAGGTGCGCCATGTCATCGCGCGGGGCGACACGTTGTCCGAGATCGCCGAGCGTTACAACGTCAGCACGGCGGCCATTCGCGCGGCCAATCGCCTGCACAATGACACGATACGCGTAGGCCAGACACTCTCGATCCCGGTCTTCTCCGGAACCTGACGCACCCACTTCGGCAAGACATTTGCCCGCCGTTTTGAAAAAATGGCGGATCAATTCGCTGCCGTCCCTTTCGCAATGCCCATACAGCAACTGCCGAGTCATCTGATCAATCAGATCGCTGCCGGTGAGGTCGTGGAAAGGCCTGCCTCCGTCGTGAAGGAGCTGGTCGAGAACAGCCTCGATGCCGGCGCGCGCTCCGTGCAGGTAGACATCCTTGCGGGCGGTCAGAAGCTCATCCGGGTGCGCGATGACGGCGCCGGGATCCCGGCGGACGAGTTGGCGCTGGCGCTGTCCCGGCACGCGACAAGCAAGATTTCCAGCCTCGATGACCTCGAGGCCGTCGTCTCGCTGGGGTTCCGAGGCGAGGCGCTGCCCAGCATCGCATCGGTTGCCCGCCTCGTACTGTCATCGCGTGCGATCGGCGCAGACAGCGCGTGGCAAGTGGAGGTCGATAACGGAGCGATCAGCGAACGCAGGCCCGCGGCCCACCCGGAGGGCACGACGGTAGAAGTCCACGACCTGTTTTACAACACTCCGGCGAGGCGCCGATTCCTGCGCACCGAGCGGACGGAATTCGGGCATGTCGAGAAATGGGTGCGGCGTCTGGCGCTGGCGAGGCCCGACGTCGCTTTCGTCCTGACACATAACCGGCGTACGGTTTTCGAACTCCGGCCGGCGGCGACGCCGGATCAGCAGCAGCAGCGCCTGGCGAGGCTGTGCGGCGAAACGTTCGCCGAGCAGACGGTGTACTTGCAGCACGAAACCGGGGGCGTGGCGCTGTCCGGCTGGATCGGCCTGCCGACCTTCAATCGCAGCCAGCCGGACCTGCAGTACTGGTTCGTCAACGGCCGCTCGATCAGCGACAAGACGCTGAGCCATGCCGTCAAGCATGCGTATCGGGATGTCCTGTTCCATGGCCGGTTTCCCGCTTACGTGCTGGCGCTCACGATAGACCCAGCCGGTGTCGACGCCAACGCGCATCCGGCCAAGCACGAAGTTCGGTTCAGGGACGGGCGCCGAATCCACGGCATCGTGGCGCAGGTCGTGGAGGCGGCGCTCAGCGACACACGGCCGAGCGGGCATGCCGTGGCGCCCACTGCTATCCACAGGCCAGGGCCGTATCGGCAGGACACGATGCCGCTGCCGGCCGGAGCGAGGCCGGGAGTGGCGGCCGTGCGCGAGTCACTCCAATCGTATGCGGCGCTGGCGGCCGATGCCCAGCTCGCTCCCGGTTACGCGGCCGATGGCGCAGACGTTCCGCCTATGGGTTTTGCCATCGCTCAGCTCAGCGGCGTCTACATCCTCGCAGAAAACCGGGACGGCCTCGTTGTCGTCGACATGCATGCCGCGCATGAAAGGATCACCTACGAGAAGCTCAAGAAGGGCCTCGACGACAAGGCCGTGATCCGGCAGCCGCTGCTGGTGCCGGTCACCGTGGCAGTCGCCGGGAACGAAGCAGCACTCGTGGAGGAGTCCGGGGATCGACTGGCTGCGGTGGGGCTCGTCGTCGATCGTGCGGGCCCGACGAGTCTCGTCATCCGCGAGGTGCCGGCGTTGCTGCGCGGCGCGGACGCCGAGGCGCTGCTCCGCGACGTGCTGGCGGACCTGGCCGAGGCCGGGCAGAGCAGCCGCGTGGAGGACCAGGCGCACGAACTCCTTGCGACGATGGCGTGCCACCACTCGGTGCGCGCGAACCGCAAGCTCACGCTCGATGAGATGAATGCGCTGTTGCGGGAGATGGAAACGACGGAGCGGGCCGATCAGTGCAACCACGGACGTCCGACCTGGACCGCCATCTCGCTGGCGGAACTCGATCGCCTGTTCCTGCGCGGGCGCTAGGAGCGAGGCGGCATGCGAAAAGCGGTCTGCCTGATGGGGCCGACGGCGTCGGGCAAGACCGACGTCGCCGTCCGGCTCTGCGAGCGATTCCCGTTCGACGTGATCAGCGTCGATTCCGCGCTGGTGTACCGTGGCATGGACATAGGGACCGCGAAGCCCGATGCCGAAACTCTGCGCCGGGTTCCGCATCGACTGGTCGATATCCGCGACCCCGAAGAAGGCTACTCGGCCGGTGACTTCGTCCGCGACGCAGCGGCAGAGATCGACGCGATCCTGGCCGCCGGGCGCATTCCCCTGCTCGTCGGCGGGACGATGCTGTATTTCCGGTCGCTGACCGAGGGCATTGCCGAACTCCCCGCCGCCGATGCCGCGGTGCGCGCAGCCATCGACGCGGAAGCGGAAATCGCAGGCTGGCCGGCCCTGCACGCCCGACTCGGCGAGGCCGACCCGGAGGCGGCTGAGCGGATAAAACCGAACGATAAACAACGCATTCAGCGGGCGCTGGAGGTGTACCGGTCGACCGGCAGGACGCTCAGCGAATGGCAAAACCGGGGCGCGACGGGAGCGATGCGGGACGTGGAGTTTTGCAAGATGGCGCTCTTGCCGGCGTCGCGAGAAATCCTGCACGAACGAATCGAACTTCGCCTTAAAACCATGTTTAACAATGGGTTGATTGATGAAGTTAAAGTGCTTTATAACCGTCCGGAGCTGACCGCCGAGCACCCGTCGATGCGCTCGGTCGGCTACCGCCAGGTCTGGCAATTCCTCGCAGGCGGGGTGACGCTCGGCGAGGCGTCCGACAAGGCCCTGTATGCGACGCGTCAGCTGGCCAAGCGGCAGATCACGTGGCTACGCAGCGAGGCAGGGTTGAATGTCTTCGACCCCCTTGAACCCGGGGTCATCGACGCCATATCGACGTCTCTGTTAGAATTTTTGGACGCTTAGGCTGAACTCGCTTTGGGCAACCGGCGCCATCTGAAAGCGGTGTTCGATACAACAACAACAAATATGGAGACCCCGAAATGGCCAAAGGGCAGACACTTCAGGACCCCTTTCTCAATATCTTACGCAAGGAAAAGGTCCCGGTATCGATATACCTCGTCAACGGGATCAAGCTGCAAGGCCAGGTCGATTCGTTTGATCAATTCGTCGTTCTTCTCAAGAACAGTGTCAACCAGATGGTGTACAAGCATGCGATCTCGACCGTTGTGCCATCGCGCAACGTACGGCTGCCCCTGCCCGACGACGAGGCGGGAGACGGTTAGGTTGAATCCCAGGCTACCGCGGGAGGTCGTTCTTGTTTGAACGACCGCAAAGCGGTGAACGTGCAATCCTCGTCCATGCCAGCCGCGATGGCGCGCCCGACGTAAGCGAACGCGAAGAGTTTGCCGAGCTCGCTCGCTCGGCCGGCGCCGTGATCGTTGCCGAGATCATCAGCGGGCGGCGACGCCCGGACCCGCGCTACTTCATCGGCAAGGGCAAGCTGGACGAGCTGTCGCAGAGCGTCACCGAGCTGGGCGCGGAACTCGTGATTTCCTCGGCTGAACTGTCGCCGAGCCAGGAGCGCAACCTCGAGAAGGCCCTGAAATGCCGCGTGGTGGACCGCGCCGGGCTGATCCTGGACATCTTCGCGCAGCGCGCGCGAAGTTTCGAAGGCAAGCTCCAGGTCGAACTGGCACAGCTCGAGCATCTCTCGACGCGGCTCGTGCGAGGCTGGACTCACCTCGAGCGCCAGAAAGGTGGCATTGGTCTGCGAGGCCCGGGTGAGACGCAGCTCGAGTCGGACCGGCGCCTGGTTGGCAAGCGCATCCGCCAGTTGCACGAACGCCTCGCGCACGTCGATGCACGACGGACGATGAACCGGCAAAACCGTGTTCGCGCCGAAGTGCCCACGGTCGCGCTCGTGGGCTATACCAATGCCGGCAAGTCGACACTGTTCAATGCCCTGACGCAAGCGGACGTCTACGTAGAGGACAAGCTGTTCGCGACGCTGGACCCGACCGTGCGGCGCCTGGAGCTGCCGGATGGCCGGGAGGTCGTGCTGGCCGACACGGTCGGTTTCGTCCGCGACTTGCCGCATGAACTGATCGCGGCGTTTCGCTCGACATTGCAGGAAGCACGCGAAGCCGATCTCATCCTGCACCTCATCGACGCCTCGGACGGCAATCGCTGGCAGCGTGTGCGCCAGGTCAACGCCGTCCTTGCGGAGCTCGAGGCCGACCGGGTACCGCAGATTCGTGTCTACAATAAAATCGATAAGCTGGACCGCAAACCCAGAGTGGCGAATAATCGAGACGGTAAGGGCCGCGCTGTCTGGCTTTCCGCCAGGACGGGCGAGGGCATACCGATACTGCTGGAAGCGATCAGCGACAGGCTGCGGCCGCAGACGGTGCACGGTGTGATTCACCTCGAGCCGACGCAGGCGCGACAACGAGCTAAACTTTTCGAGGCCGGCGCTGTCCTCAGTGAGGAAGCCTGCGAGGATGGCGGCTGGACAATAGAACTGGAGATGGCCGAGCGGGACCTTTCGCGCTTCCTGAAGCGCGAGCAACTCTCGGCTGACCTTTTGGAAACGTTACCGGCGCAAAAGCCGGCGACGGCATGAATCTATAACGGATAGCAGACGACAATGGCTTGGAATGATTCCGGAAATGGCAAGGACCCCTGGAAACGCGACGATGGCGCGCCCACGGATCTCGATCAGATCGTACAGCAATGGCAGCGCCGGCTCGGCGGCATGTTCGGCGGCGGCGCCCGTACCGGTGGCGGTGGTGGGGGCTACATCGTGGTCATCCTGCTGGTGGTTGCCTGGGGCCTGACCGGCTTCTACCGGGTGGACGAAGCCGAGCGCGGAGTGGTCCAGCGCTTCGGCGCCTACACGGAAACGACGATGCCGGGATTGCACTGGCACCTGCCGTTTCCGATCGAGAGCGTCGATCTCGTCAACGCCAACCAGGTATCCAACTACGCTTACCGCACCGAGATGCTCACGGCCGACGAGCAGTACGTGAACATCGACATGGTGGTTCAGTATCGCCGCACGGATCCCGTTGCTTACAGTTTTAACGTGGTCGATCCCGAGCTGACGCTGCAGGACGTGACCGAGAGCGCGCTGCGCGAGGTCGTTGGCACCAGTGAACTCGAAGTGCTGATCGCGGCGAGGCGCGACGAGATCGCCTCGCGCACGCAGGAAGCGCTGCAGAGCACGCTGGATTCTTACGGGGCAGGACTGACGGTTACCTCGATTTCACTGGAGAACGTCAACTACCCGGACTCTGTGCAAGCTGCTGTCGACGACGCGCAGAAAGCTCGCAACGACAGTGAGCGCTTTCAACTCGAGGCCGACCGGTACGCGAGAGACGTCGTTCCGAGAGCCCGAGGCGAGGCAGCCCG